>JACKOP010000004.1:350000-460917 GCA_024234165.1 Pseudomonadales bacterium | reverse complement strand
ACCCCAGAGTACCTACGGGGCGGCTGGTTTCAACGGCTCGCCCGCCACCGTGAACATTCCGGTCTGGTGGTACGCCGTGTTGGCCATGAGCTCCGGATTCAACCATGCCGTGGTCGAAGGCCTGCCCGCCGCGAGTGATATGCGCACCTATGAACAACAGGCGCGGCTCGCCACCATTGCCGATCCCCGGCTGCGGCAGGAAACGAGCGACTTCTTCAGCGAGTGCTACGTGGCCGCGCGCTCCAAGTACCAGGCGGAACGGCCCGCGACCGCCGCGGTGGCCGGAATCCTGGCGACCTATGGCGAAGACGATCCAGATTGGATGGGCTCGCACGTCTACCGGGACACCGCCGGCTACTACGACATCCTGCGTCCGTCGAAACAGATCCCGGGTTGGGCCTACAACCCGGCGCGCGATACCGAGTACGACCCTGCATCGCCGCCGACCTGGGGCAAGCCCACGTGCAAGGAGTGGTGGGAGAACGGCGCCCAGGGTCTGCGCGAGAAACTGATCGACGAGGCGGACGCGACCTCGGCGGGGTTCTCGGGCCTGGTCGTCGCGGTGGCACCGATCCTGGCCAGCGAACAGCAGGAAGACGCCGTCGTTCGCACTGTGCTCAACAACGCGCCACCGTCCTGGTCCAGCAATGAGCTCGTCGCTGGCAACACGGCCAACACCGGCTGGCTCGCCACGGCGGAGAACATCGCCAAGGGCGGCCTCGCCACGGGTGGCGTGCTCATCGCCTCAGGGCTTTTCTCCGTGACGATGACCGCGGTACTGCAGGCGCTGCCGATGGTCCAGGCGCTGATGCTGCTCGGCATCTACGCGCTGCTACCGATGATCGTCGTCCTGTCCCGCTATTCGCTGTCGATGATGGTGGTCGGCGCCATGGCGATCTTCACGGTCAAGTTCTGGAGCGTGCTCTGGTACCTGGCAATGTGGGTGGATCAGAACCTGATCCTGTCCATGTATCCGGACGTGAACGTGTTCCTGCAGATATTCGCGAACCCCGGCGAGCACGACGCCAAGCGCATGCTGCTGAACATGATCACGACCAGCCTCTACCTCGGGCTGCCGCTGCTCTGGAGCGGGATGATGGCTTGGGCGGGAGTCAATGTGGGGCGCGCCATCAATAACGCCACGGCACCGCTTGCGCGGCCCGCGGATGACGCGGGTCGTCAGGGAGGCGCGATAGGGAAGGCTGCCGTGAGCAAGGGCATCCGTCGCTAGCAACGGCTCGGCTAATCCTCGTCGTACCAGCCGTACGGATCGTTGCCGGCGTCGAGGCGTCCGGTGCGGTGGTTGTACTCACCGATCACGTCTGTGTCATGAAGTTGGCGATCATCGTCGCGAGGATCCCCTGCCAGAGCAGCACTAAAGACCGAGAGCAGGCCGCGCGCCAGATCTCGTACTAGCGTGGTCACAGTCTCGATCTTGCCGGTCACCAATCTTCCGTCTCAAGACGTCTAGTTTAAGACTCTTAATTCTAGTCCCCCATCGGTCCCGGGATGTTCCTCGGGCCGATGCCTGTCATCACGAGACTCACGACCAAAAGGCGTTCCAGGCGGACATCTCGTCCAGGCGGTTGTCTCTCGTAGCCGCAGTGCTGCCGTACCCTGAACCGACTTTTGGTCATTATAGCCGTATATTGTTGTGTTTCGCCTACAGTGCTATGTTTCGAGGTGCACCTGTACGCTTAGTTTGCGGAGGATCGCCGGAATCCTGAGATTCAGTGCGCATGCCGCCACGAGGGAAGCTTGATGACAAATGAACCCTGGGTCTCGGTTGATGACTTGGCCAGACACCTCGGCGTAGCCAAGGACTCCGTCTATCGATGGATCGACCACAAGGGGTTGCCGGCTCACAAGATCGGACGACTGTGGAAGTTCAAGCTGTCCGAGGTCGATGACTGGGTGCGGGACGGCGGAGCTTCAGGCGACGAGCCACCGGAACACGGTAGGGGTCGGCGCAGATGAGTCTCGGGCTTCGGGTATTCGTCTGGCTGCTAGAATTCGGAATCTGCTTCGAGACTGCCGTCGTTAGCGTTTCATGCTCTACGAATCCGGAACGCGAAGCCACTTTTCCATTTGAACCGAGGTGTTATCGATGAAGCTAATCGATAACACCTCGCATCTACTGGGGGATGATCTGAAGGTCGCCATCGGCCGCGGTACACGTCTGCGGATCGCTGCGTCCTGCTTCTCGATTTACGCATTCGAGGCACTCAAGTCGGAGCTATCGAAGATCGACAGCCTGCAGTTCGTCTTCACGGCTCCAACATTCGTGCCAAACGAGGTGACCGATCGCCTCCGCAAGGAGCGGAGAGAGTTCTTCATACCCAAGGCAAAACGAGAAAGCGGCCTCTACGGTACTGAGTTCGAGATCCAGCTGCGCAACCAGCTCACTCAACGCGCCGTTGCACGGGAGTGCGCAGACTGGATCCGGAAGAAGGCCAGGTTTCGTTCGAACACGACCAAAGCGCCAATGCAGCAATTCATGCATGTCGCCGGGGCGGACAGCGAAATCGCCTACATGCCGATTAGCGGATTCACAGCAGTCGATCTCGGCTACCAGAAGGGCGATGCCGTCTCCAACTTTGTAACTCGTTTCGATGATCCGGCGCACGCGAATATGTATCTCCAGCTGTTCGATCAGATCTGGTCGGACCCGGAGAAAGCAACGGACGTCACGGCCGCGATTTGCGAGCATATCGAGTCCGTTTATCAGGAGAATTCGCCCGAGCGCATCTACTTCATGACGCTCTACAACATCTTCCACGACTTCCTCGATGAGGTCGATGAAGACGTCCTACCAAACGACCGCACTGGGTATCGCGAAAGCGCCGTCTGGAACAAGCTCTACAATTTCCAGAGGGATGCTGCCAACGGCATTATCAACAAGCTCGAGACGTACAACGGCTGCATTCTCGCCGACTCAGTCGGTCTCGGAAAGACGTTCACCGCCTTGGCGGTGATCAAATACTATGAGCTGCGGAACCGTTCCGTTCTCGTCCTCTGCCCCAAGAAGCTCGCGGACAACTGGCGGAACTACAACACAAATCTAACCACCAACATTTTTGCCAAAGACCGGTTCAACTACGACGTCCTCTGCCACACGGACCTGTCACGAACCTCCGGCGATTCCTTCGGCATTCCCCTCAATCGAGTGAACTGGGGCAACTACGACCTGGTCGTTATCGACGAGTCTCACAACTTCCGAAACAACGACGTCTACAAGGATCGGGAGACCCGCTACCAGAAGCTAATGAACAAGGTCATCCGCGCTGGCGTGAAGACCAAAGTCCTGATGCTTTCTGCGACCCCGGTAAACAATAGGTTCACCGACCTTCGCAATCAGCTAGCGCTTGCGTACGAAGGGCAATCCGAGGCGCTCAGCAAGAACCTGAAGGCGCAGGCAAGCATCGAAGAGATCTTCCGACGGGCGCAAAAGGCGTTCAATGAATGGACCTCTTTGCCGGCGGAGGAGCGGACAGCCGCCTCGATCCTGAAGGCGCTCGACTTCGATTTCTTCGAGCTTCTCGACGCGGTGACGATCGCCCGGTCACGAAGGCATATCGAGACGTTTTACGATACGAGGACATCGGCGAGTTCCCCAGCGGCGTAAGCCGCTCTCGTTCCATCGCCCGATCACCGAGCGATCCGATGTGATGGGCTTCAACGACATCTTCACGCAGCTTTCGGTCCTTAAGCTCGCGGTCTACGCCCCGATCAGCTACATACTTCCTAGCCGATTGCGAAAGTATGAGGAGATTTACGACACGCAGGTCGAGGGCGGACGCGGCAAGCTTAGGCAGGCCGATCGGGAGCGCAGCCTTCAGGCGCTGATGACTACCAACCTGCTGAAGCGTCTCGAAAGCTCGGTCGCGGCTTTTCGTCTCACACTTCGGTCTCTCAGTGCCAACATCTCGCGAACGCTCAGTGCCATCAACGAATTCGAGAAGACCGGGCGCAGCGAGAGCGTCAGTGACTACCTGGCGGAAACGAGCGACTTTGACCCGGAGGACGATGACCTCTCCGGCCTCGACGAATTCACAGTCGGAAAGAAGATCCAGATCAGCCTCGCTGACATGGACCTGCCGTCTTGGAAGTACGACCTCGCTGCCGACCTCGTCCTGATCGAGGACCTAATCGCCTCGATGGAAAAGGTCAAGCCGGCCGACGACGCCAAGCTTCAGCACTTGCTCACCCTCATCAAGCAGAAAGTCGACGAACCGCTGAATCCTGGAAACCGCAAGGCACTGGTCTTCACCGCCTTCGCGGACACCGCCAACTACCTCTTCGACAACCTGGCGCCATTCGCACAGCAGCTCGGGTTGCATGTCGGCAAGGTCACCGGGTCGGATGCGCCCAAGACCACGCTCAAGAAGTCCTACGACTTCCAGAGCATCCTGACCCTGTTTTCCCCGCGGTCAAAGGAGAAGGCCGTCGTCCTGCCGCACGATCCCGGCGAGCTGGACATCCTCATCGGCACGGACTGCATCTCCGAGGGCCAGAATCTCCAGGACTGCGACTTCCTGATTAACTACGACATCCACTGGAACCCTGTCCGCATCATCCAACGGTTCGGCCGGATCGACCGGATCGGTTCGCTCAACGGCCAGATCCAGCTGGTCAACTACTGGCCCGACATCACCCTCGACGAATACATCAACCTCAAGGAGCGCGTTGAAAATAGGATGGTGATTGCGGACGTCGCCGCCACCGGCGATGACAACGTGCTCACTGCCAAATCCAGCGACATCGCCTACCGCAAGGAACAGCTCAAGCGTCTCCAGGACGAGGTCATCGAGCTCGAGGACGTGAAAGCCGGCATCTCGATCACCGATCTCGGGTTGAACGACTTCCGGATGGACCTGCTCAACTTTGTCAAGCAGCATGGCGAGCTCGACAACGTGCCCTTCGGCATGCACGCCGTCGTCCCCGCGCAGCCGGAGCTGGGGCTTCAGCCCGGCGTCATCTTCGCGCTGAAGAACATCCACGACAGCGTGAACGTCAACCAGCAGAACCGGCTGCACCCCTTCTACCTGGTCTACATCGACGACGACGGCCAGATCGTCGCCGACCACACCGAGGTCAAGCGCCTGCTCGACCTGATCCGATCCAGCTGCAAGGGGCGGATCGAGCCGATCCGTGACGTCTGCCGCATCTTTAACGAGCGCACCGAGGACGGGCGCAAGATGGGCCGCTATTCCGACCTGCTCTCCAGCGCGATCCGCTCCATGATCGAGGTGAAGGAAGAGAAAGACATCGACAGTCTGTTCAGCGGCGGGCGGACCACGGCGCTGACGCACACCATTAAGGGGCTGGACGACTTCGAGTTGATCGCCTTCCTGGTCATCGAAGGGGGCGTCCATGACCCTCATGGCTGGCCCCGCCACCGCCTTCCGGGCGTGTGATCCAGAATAAGATCTACGAACACGCCGGCGCGAACACGGCGTTGAAGGACCTTTTCGTGCGCGAGGTTGATCAGATCGTCTGGTCCCACAAGTTGGCCCCCGAGACGGTCAATCTGGCAGCAACGAAGCAGGTCGCGGAAATACAGGTATTCCGGATCAGCGCGCGCACCCGGACGCTGGTGCGCAAGTGCTGCCGGCTATCGACAAAGGCCATTCCCTTCCCGTTGATCGGAGGTTGCCCATGGGGGCGCGCGAGACTGGCTGCGGCCTGAAGCGGCCGAGCAGGGCCGACAGCGCCCGCTGGGTGGTAGGCGACTATTTCGGGGACTAGCAACCCGAGGAAGCACCGCCTCCGCTTCCTGTGGCGCTGAACATAGGGGCCCTGTACGAGGGCTGCTCGAGCCGCTGGTCGTAGGGCAGACGGCCCGGCTGATCCCAGGGTGAACGACGGCGCAGCCTGAAGTCACCAGGCCAAGTGGAGCGTCCGTCTCGCTGGAAGAGCGCATCGCGCAGCCGAGGCAATCAGGCTGCAGGCACGGAGGTCGAGCGCATCAAGGCGCGGCTGGGGCGCGAAGCAGTTCAATAAGCGCGTGGCGATCAATGCCGGAACTACGTGCAGCCAAGCGAAATGGGCGGCTGACGTCAGGAAGCCCCGCGCCGCCGATACAGATTATTGAGGAAGAGCATGGACAAACTGAAGATCACGCCGACCTGAGCACGGACAACATCGAAGATCCGCGAAGTTTTCCCCGGCTGCGTGACGGAGAGCACGGGATGAGGCGACAGGGCAGTGCGTCTGGCGGTGGACTTCGACCAGCTGCGTCAGGGTTGAGTGACCACACCGTAGAAGGGCCACAGGAGCGGTATCGGCTCGACTGGCCGGGCAAGCGCGAGCGTTGGCGACCGCACCGATATCGAGCACATGCGCCCGCACGAGAGAGAGCGTAGACTTCGGTTCCACCAAGAACCTGTTCATTGAAGGCGACAAACTGAAACGCTGAAGTTGCACGAAACCTATCTCCGGGCAAGTCCGGGTGATTTATATCGACCCTCCGTACCAATACTGGGAAGGACTTATACCGAGACAACTTTACTGTAGAAAAGAGCAGTACGAAATTGAATCCGGCGAAAGATCCGCGAGGCGGTCGTCTGGTAACAACCCGGACACGCAGGCGATACCACTCCAGACTGGATGTCGATGATGTATGCGCGGCTGACCGTCGCCAAGCGGCTATTGAAGGATGAAGGGGTCATCCTTGTCAGCATCGACGACTATGACAGGCTGCGCTCCGCAAGCTCATGGATCAGGTGTTCGGTGAAACGAATTTCATTGCGCAACTGGTTTGGGAGAAAGCCGAAAGAACGACGAAATTCTTTTCGGTAGGTCATGAATACATGCTGGTCTTTGCGAAAAACCTCACGCGGTTGCGGGAAAAGCAGGAAATCTGGCGGGAGGAGAAGCCTGGTGCACGCGATATCTGGGCAGAATTCGTCAGGTTGAGGGGGATCCATGGCGATGATTTCAAGGCCATCGAGCCGACCTTTCAATGGTATTCCGACTTGCCGAAGAACGTCCCAAAGAAGTGGGCGCGATGAAGCGCGTCGACCAGAATGGCCCATGGCGAGACCGCGACATTTCTTGGCCCGGCGGCGACGGCCGCGATACGATGATCCATCCTGATACCGGTCTTCCTGCGGTTCCCGGGGCGGGTTGATATGTTCAAACCCAAGAATGCAGAGGCAGATCAACTTGGTCTGGTCGAATTCCGCGAGGACCATGCAACCGCCGTTCAGGGCCCATATTCAGCCGATCCCCGAGGAAGCCGATAGCAATCAGGTCTGACTCAAACGACATCGACGACGACGGTGATAATGAAACGGATTTCGGACGCAGGTCGAGATCCGTACTTCTAAGCAGTCTCAGGTTTCCGTGAAGTATCTGCGCGACTAATGGGGGCGAAGGTCTTCACGACCCGAAGGACCATGATGAGCTGGCGAAGCTCATCCAGTATGTATTTCCGAATGACCGTTCCGCCCTCGTGATGGACTTCTTTGGGTCAGCCAGTACTGCCGGCTGTCTTCCGCGCAAGATACCACCTATTTGACAATCACCATTTTGTCATGGTCCAACTCCCGAGTTTGGGAGGCGGAGGCTTCGACGGCAGGAACTGCAAAAGAAGACGGTGCAGGCAGCGATCAAGCTCATGAAGGAAAACGGGCGGCCGTTGGTTCTTTCCGAGGTCGCAAAGAACGGTAGAGGAGCGGCTGGGCCGCCGTCATTGCTGAAACTTACGCGATCCGGGTTGGAACCGATGTCAGTTCGGGTGCTCAAGGTGGACACCTCGAACATGAAGGACGTCTACTACCGCCGGACAGCTGACGGTCGATCTGCTCGACATGGTCGACAACGTAAGGAGGCCGCACGGCCGAGGACTTGCTGTTCCAGGTGCTGGTCGACTGGGGGGTGGACCTGACGCTGCCCATCTGCCGCGAGACGGTGCAGGGCAAGACCGTCTTCTTCGTCGACGACAACGCCCTTGTCGCCTGCTTCGACGCAGCGGCATCACCGAGGATCTTAGCCAGAAGGATCTGGCGGGTCGCGAGCCCCTGCGCGCCGTCTTTCGCGACAACGGCTTCGTCTCGGACGCGGTCAAGATCAATGTTGAACAGATCTTCCGCCAGCTTTCACCCAGCACCGACGTTAAGTCGATCTGAGGCCGGCCATGAAGCTTAAGTTCAAGGTCCAGCCCTATCAGACCAATGCCGTTAACGACGTTGTGGACTGCTTTGCCGGCCAGCCTATGACCTCTGGCCTAACCTACCGTATCGATCCAGGCCGCAAAGCGCAGGCGAGCGCATTTGAGGAAGGCTTCAAGAACTCCGACCTCGCGCTGACCGACGTACAGATCCTGGAGAACGTCCAGAAGGTCCAACTGCGGCAGAACCTGCCTAGCTCGCAGTCGCTGATGGACTTCACGACCTTCAATAACCGTGGTGAACGCGTGCCTGTCACTGCGACCTACACGCGCGACGCACTTGCTGCGACCCGCGTTCACCTTGACGTGGAGATGGAGACCGGCACCGGAAAAACCTACTGCTACATCAAGACCATCTTCGAGATGAACAAGCGGTATGGCTGGTCGAAGTTCATCATTATGGTGCCGTCGATCGCGATCCGTGAAGGTGTCTACAAGTCGCTTCAGATCACAGCAGACCACTTCACCGAAAGCTACGGCAAGAAGGCCCGGTTCTTCATCTACAACTCCAAGCGCCTGCACGAGCTGGAGAGCTTCTCCTCGGACGCCGGTATAAACGTGATGGTGATCAACATCCAGGCGTTCAACGCGCGCGGGGCCGACAACCGACGCATCTACGAGGAGCTGGACGACTTTCAGTCGCGTAAGCCCATCGACGTGATCGCCTCGAACCGGCCAATCCTCATCCTGGACGAGCCGCAGAAGATGGAAGGCGCGGCGACCATGGAGGCGCTACCCAAGTTCAAGCCCCTGTTCATTCTGCGCTACTCGGCGACGCACCGGACTCAGCACAACCGCGTTCATCGGTTGGACGCACTGGACGCCTACAACCAGAAGTTGGTCAAGAAGATCTCCGTACGGGGCATCCAGACCCGCGGGCTGGCCGGCACCAATGCCTATCTCTACCTCGAAGGCATCGACATCTCAAAGAGGGCTCCCGTGGCCCGGATCGAGATGGAGGTGAAGCTGAAGTCGGGCGAGATCAAGCGACAACTTCGGCGGCTTGAGTTCCGTGACGACCTCTTCGTGGAGTCGGGCGATCTTGACCAGTACCGTGGCTTCACGATTAGCCAGATCGACGCCGTGAATGACACGGTCGAGTTCACGAATGGCGAAGTGCTTAAAGCTGGCGAGGCGACTGGCGATGTTTCTGAGCGCGATATTCGCCGCATCCAGATCCGCGAGACAATCAAGGCGCATCTGGACAAGGAAAAGCAGCTGTTCGCACAGGGCATCAAGGTCCTGTCGCTCTTCTTCATCGACGAGGTGGTGAAGTACCGGGACTACGATCAAGCCGACGAGAAAGGCGAGTACGCTCGTGTCTTCGAGGAAGAGTACGAAATGCTAAAGGCCGAATACCTCTCGGAGCTCGCGATTGATAATGAAGCGTACCGGAAGTATCTCGCGGAGATCGACCCGGCCAAGACACACAACGGCTATTTCTCGATCGACAAGAAGACGAACCGCCTCAAGGATCCGGCCGTTGGCGCCCGCTCGGTCGATTCCGACGACGTAGATGCCTACGATCTGATCCTCAAGGATAAGGAACGCCTCCTTTCCTTCGCCGAACCCACCCGTTTCATCTTCTCCCATTCGGCCCTGCGCGAGGGGTGGGACAACCCGAACGTCTTCGTCATGTGCATGTTGAAGCACAGCGATAACACCATTTCCCGACGCCAGGAAGTGGGTCGCGGCCTGCGGCTGAGCGTCGACCAGCACGGGGACAGGATGGACCACCCGGCGGTGGTGCACGACATCAACGTCCTGACCGTAGTGGCGAGCGAGAGCTACAAGGACTTCGTGGCCGGGCTGCAGAAGGAGATCGCGGAGACCCTCTCGTCGCGTCCTCGGCAGGCAACCGAAGAGTATTTCACGGGCAAGACACTCACGACCGACCAGGGCCCAGTGGAGGTGACTGCCGCCATGGCCAAGCAAATCTACCGCTACCTGGTGAAGAATGATTACACCGACGATGCGGATCAGATCGCGGACGTCTACCACGAGGCCAAGGCCAAGGGGAAACTGGCCGACTTGCCCGAAGACTTGAAGCCTCACGCGGAGCAGGTGTTCCAGCTTATCGACAGTGTCTTCAGCGACGCGCAACTGCCCAAGGTCGACGACGGGCGCAAGCCTAAGACCAATCCCCTCAATGCCAACTTCGCGAAGAAGGAATTCCAGGAGCTCTGGGGGCGGATCAATCGCAAGGCGGTCTATCGGGTGGAGTTCGACTCAGCGGAACTGATCCGCAAGTGTGTCAGTGCGCTGGACAAGGGGCTGCGTGTCACGCCGCTGCAGTACACAGTTCAGGTTGGCGTGCAAAACACCGGCTTGACTGATGACCAGCTTCGCAGAGGCGATGGATTTATGATCCAAGAAACGACGACAGAGCACGGGGACTCGATCCACTCCCTGGTTAAGTACGACCTCGTTGGTAAGGTGGCCGAGAACGCGCAACTGACCCGAGACACGGCGGCGACCATCTTGAGCCAGGTCGCCGCCGCGGTTTTTGAGCAGTTCACGAAAAATCCCGAACACTTCATATCAGAAGCATCGCGCATCATCGCCGAACAGAAAGCTGTCATGGTGATCGAACGTCTTGCGTATGACGAAGTCGATGAGCGGTATGACGTTGATATCTTCACCGCGAACCAGACTGGACAGGATTTCTCTCGAGCCACGGCGAAGCTCAAGAATCACGTCTATGACTACGCGATCACGGATTCCGATATCGAAAGAGACTTCGTGAAGGAGCTGGATACAAGTAGCGAGGTGGTTGTCTACGCCAAGCTTCCGCGGGGCTTCCTGATCCCAACTCCGGTTGGAGACTACAACCCCGATTGGGCAATCTCCTTCAAAGCCGGCAGCGTGCGGCACATCTACTTCGTCGCCGAGACCAAGGGCACGATGTCCTCTATGAAGCTGCGTGAGATCGAGAAGACGAAGATTGAATGCGCCCGAAAGTTCTTCGATGAGATAAGCAAGCGAATCGCCAAGGATCGTGTGAAGTACGATGTGGTGACGGACTACGGCAAGTTGATGGACCTGGTCGGGCGCGCAGCCTGAGTGCACTTCTACAGTATTGAGCGTGACACTTTCGCCAGACTCTCTCACCGTTCGCATGGTGAGCTGCTCCGGAACTCGCGGAGGTTGGTCTAAAAGTCAGGCCTCTACGATATGAGCAATACGGTCACATCCGCAGATGTGCGCGAGTCGCACCATAGAGCGGCATTTCTATTTTCGACGCCTTTTGGAGGGCCATGGCAGATTGCCATCCAGTTCTTCCAAGAGAGGTTCGTCTTCGTCATCATGGTGAAGCTGATGCGGCGGTTCGAGGCTTTGATCGAACCAGATGAGCGAGAGGCACTGGTCCCACTCCCGTAAGAGGATCGCTTCTTCGGCCACAATTGGACGATTGCGGATTCCGCCGTTGAACCACACATCCGATGCAAGTTCGTCATAGTCCTCGGTCTTGGATGGGTTCTGAGTGAGCCGATGCGCGACGCTTCCCTTCGGAAGCGGAATATTGAAGTCGATCCAGCCCTTTATCTCGTTCAGATACTTTGAACGGGAAACGTAGCGGACTTGTCCGGCCTCACTCAACACGAACGCGCAAGGTTCGTTCGCGTTGACAGCGAAGCGCGACCCTGTCGTCGTCAGTGACGCCTTGTATTTTTCCGCCAAATTCTTCACGGCAGCCATGGAAATATCTATGTCGCTGATATCTTTGCTGAAAAGCTCGTACGGCAGTAGACACTCCGCTGCGAACACGTCGCACAACATTTCCTCCGGAGGACGGCGACCGTAACGCAGCAGGGTGTCTGTCCGCAGCTTTGATCCATGATGTCGTGAGGGCAGTTCGAGAACGATATGCGCGATTTCATGGAGGCGGTGAACCGCTGGCGTTCCTCCCGGTGATTACCGTTGACGATGATGACATGTTTGCCTTTGAGCTGAGTTGCTTGGCCAGATTCATCATCGTTCAGATCATGGACGGTCTTGATCCTGGCGTTCGCAGCAATGGCGAAGGGCTCGAGATCGATTGGTACGGATGAAACGCCAATGTCCCGAATGAGCTTCCGGGCTTTCATGATGGCCTGGAATTCCAGGCGTTGAAAATCGCTCATTCAGACCTCTTCGTCGTCGAAGAGCGCGGCTAGACGGTCGATGTGTCTGCGCCAGTCGTCTTCGACTCCGGACGCTTTCCCCGAAAACTCATCTGATAAGACGGCTCAAGAAGGTCGAGCGGACGCTCCTCGTCTTCAATGAAGACATCAATGAGTTGTTCGTTCATCGATTTGCCGACAAGCAGCCTGAGAAGGCGTGCGCGCCGGGGTGTGAGCTTCAAGTTCCGGACAAACGAATCAATGACCTGGTCGGACGGAGCCGTCTTTTCGTCCTTTTCCAGACGGTGAATAGGCGTGTGCGATCTGACAGAGCTTGCCCAGCTCCGCAGGTATCAGATCGCGCTCTTCCGGAATCTCTTCCAAGGCATACCGAATGACATCAGTGTCCTCTTGACGGGGTTTCAAACTGCCTATACCGTGTTGTCTGAACTGGACAACAGACAGTATATATCGAGGAATATAGCGAATTCAGTGTCCTACCGCCATTTAGTGTCCCGTCGTCTGCGCAGGCATACACCGCGATGACCGGCGCTCTTTAAAAACGCAATTCGGAATCTGCCGTCGTAGGCGGGCTCTGAGTGTCAGGCAGGAGGCTGAAAGGCTGCCGAAGTATGACTGATGAGGACAGAAACAGCGCTGCCCGAACGCTGCATCCTGTGCATAGACAGGGCGGAATCCTCGGTACGTTTCCAACCGCCTTTCTGGCTGGTCGCGAACAGCACCGCAAGTAGCCAGCCAGGTGGGTCGTACCGACCTGATAGGGCAGCACTTCCACGGGCAGCATCATCGCCATTGGCCTAGCAATGGGGCTGCGCGCCTCGGACCTTCGATCTCTACGAAAAGCGGGGTCGGAGTTTTCGACCGGGGCGCGGACGGGTCACAGATTTCATTATGGACAGTTGCGGCCGGTCGTCAGCTCGTCATGAACAAACCCCACGATTCCGGGCCACTGCGCACCGCCACGGAGAAACACTCGGCGACAAGCGGATCGGCGATGCGGCCACAGCCTCCTTATCCCTGCATGGAATCCAGTGGCGCGGTCTGTCTACATCTACAAGACCGCACATCATCGCGCCTTCACAACGACACAGATCTTCGCTGTCGATGCGGCGTTGGACAGCAGCGGCGCCGACTTACTTTTCGGCAGCACGTCACGCAACACGCTGTTGGGCTGACGGACGGCGGCACGTGGCGAATAACCCACAGCCTTGGCTGTTGTCGAGGCGATCACGATGCTGGGCTGGCGGGCGAATCCCTCCCGTCCTTAGTCTCGGCTGCTCGGAAGAGACTTACACAATCCGGAAGGGGCCGCATCGGAACACTCGGTTCCAAAGTCATCAAGCTGTTTATGGACGGGCAGTCGCACAGCCCGAGGAATCATAGCTGCTCACCGGCCACGAGCATGAACGGGCGGCCATACATCGCATCAACCACACAGTCCCCACTAGCGCCTACAAGATGGATGGCACGCGTGTATTTCAGGACCTCAAGGGGTTGGGCTGTTCCTTCGCACGCGATCGGCAACCGGTTCTCGATCCCGTGTTCTTCATATTCAGCAGCCGGCAGGGGCATTCGTCGGTTTATGTGCTGGATCAGGAGCCGGAGAAGGCATCAACAGGGGGTGCCCATATGACTATCGATGTCGGAAGTATTCTGCGTTTCTCCGAACGATCGCGCGCGAGATTGACATCCCGCCCAGCAAGTATCAGGACGCCGTGGAGAATCAGGCCGTGGGGCGCTGGCTCGAAGACGGGAGTATCCGATTACCACGGCAGGCCCAGTATATGCGTGCAAGGATCGTTTCGGCTGGAACCGTCACGCGCCCCATCCGTGACGGGATCGAGGCGAGCTACGATATTGACCTCGTCTGTGAGTTGGCGACCCAAAGGGCCGACTACACCGAGGGCCGTCAGGCGATGGTCGACCGTCTCCGGGAGCACGGACGTACCGGAAGCTTCTGATTCGAGGCCGGTGCTGGCGGACACTGGAATACGCCGAGCAGGATGGCGTGGGCTTCCATCTGGATGTTCTGCCTGCTGTCCCTGATACGGGGGCTTCTGGACACCGCGATCGCGATCACCGATAAGACAGCCAACACCTACGCTTGGTCGCCAGCAATCCCGTGGCTGGGAACTGGTTGACCGCAAGAACGCAACCGCCTTCCAACGCGTTGCCTTCAGCAGCAAAACCATCCAGCGCCGGGAATCGCTGGTCTATGCCAGTATCGACGAGGTTCCGGACCAGTTAGTCCGCACCGCTCCAACGTTCAATTCAGCTCATGAAGCGGCATCGTGACCTGCGCTCAATGATCATGACCGCATCGACTACGCGCCGATCTCGATTATCGTCACCACGCTCGCAGCGCATCTTTTCCGGCAACAGCCGGACGACTACTCAGCTCTGTCGGGGATTCATCGCCAAGCTCCGCATGCAGCACTCGTCGAGAGCGGGGCCGTTGAACCGACGGTGGCGGCGATGGGCTCATCCAGCGTCGCGCAGACGGCACGTGGTATATCGGAAACCCTGTCAGCGGATGAACTTCGCCGACCGCTGGCATGATAACCCGCACGTGCATGCGTTCTTTGCTGGTGGATGCCCTCCATAAGGACCTTGTCACATCCTCGGTGAGACAAATCCCCGCCTGCTCAAAAACAACTTGGCTGCGCTCTCTGGGGGCAGCAGCGGTAGCATACACTTGGATACTCTGCTGCCGCCGGAGCCCGTGGTCGACACACCGCCCCGCATTCACATCACCAGTCCGCCATAACCGGAAGCGGATTGACAGAGGGATGTGCAAAACAAGTTGCTGAGCTTGTCGCCGTCCACAAGGGGCTCGCGACGTCACCGATCGTGAAAATGAAACTGTGCTATCCGGCGCGTTACCTTTCAAGGCGTCTGCCGATGGACTCGAGACGATCAGGACTGCTTCGATATAGAGCGACGATCCCGAGCACTTCCCGACACGCTGCCGCGCGTTGGGGAGACGGGTGGCCGTATCGGCACCAACTATGACCACCGCAATCCGGACGGAACGCTCTGTCTGGCTGTTCCGGTCGAGCAGCATCGCGATCTTCTTCGATGAGCCGACGCTGGCCCGTTCGTTAACGGCTGGCGTTCATGTTTTATGGTTTCTGCTTTCGCGAAGCACGCCATCATCCCTTCGACGAACGCACGGCCATGAAGGGATCTTGCGTCACTACGTAAGATACGCTCGGTCTGGACGGCGATCTCGCGGCGCTCAGGTCATCTTTCTCTTTGAACACGGTTGTATCGTCATCACGATTGCCTGCGGGTAACGGACGGAAAGCCAGAGCGTGCACGGCCAGCGCTACTGGCGCTCCACAAGCTCATAGCCAACAGTCGCTTCGCACGGATTTCACCGCAATCGTCGAGACGTGCTTCGCAGAAATTTGAGAACGGTCGCTTTCTTTTCCACGTCGCTGCGCAGGCAATTTACCGTCTCCTGAAGAAGTTCCGGGACTAACTGTCTAAACGCGCGACCGGAATTGTTTATCCGCACCTCAGGCCCATCCGTCAAGGCCACCTCGCGGAGCCGGCGTCAAGCAGCACCGATCTCACGCCGATCGGCACAACGTTGGTATGAGCGGCGAGAACGGCTTAGAATAGGCTTGAATCAGGAGAAAAGGCGTTCGGGTGAGCGCGATCTGGACACTGTGCGCTTTGTAACTTATTGCAATACAAAGAAAACACCAGAAGGTTCAAATCCTCAGTCTCACAGGCGGAGCTGACTACAAACCGACAAGTTTCACCCTTTACCGTCCGCCTCCTTTTCGGGCGTTACGTTGCGGCTTCCCAGCTCCTCGGTTTCGAAGCTTGCCTTCCGCCGGAGCCTCAAATCGTCATTGCGGGCAGCCGCCGAGCTTTTGTCGAAGCTCTTGTCAGTGATCGGTCAGGCATCAACCGTCTCCTGCCGTATCAGATTCTAACGGTTGTGATGCTACTGATGGCGAAAATCGCTGCGGAGAACCGATTCAGCCAGCGTCGTGGTTTTAAGTTCCTGAGCGCTCAATGAAATCCGTCAATGCGGTGATGCCATCACTGCGCGTCACCGTCCCTTCACCGGAATCAAGGTAGTCCGCCCTCTGCATCATCCTGTCGCTCCTCGAAACTGGTCGCGCGGTCATGGCGCTGACCTTGTTCTGCTCGGTATGAGCTGCGCGCACGTTCGACAGCGTCGACGGACCCGGTGCTTCTTGCCGTCGACCTCGGTGATGGCCTCGTTGGTCGTCGAGGCGAGGGCGCGGCCGTGGACTGTATGCGTTTGTGGAAGCCCATCCACGGCGAAGATGGTGTTCTGGCTCGCCAGCAGCCTCGGGCGGCGGGGCGTCCAACGCGTGGCTGCCGACGACCGGCACATCCACGACGTGACACTGCTCGACGGTGTGGCACGGGCCTTCTACTGGCAGCACCTGCTGGACACCGGCGCGATGCAGAGCGGGTCGGCCATCGCCCGCGCCGAGAAGCTGCACCACTCGGTGGTCAACGAACTGCTGCGACTGACCCTGCTGGCCCCCGACATCATCGAGCAGTTCATGGCGGGCAAGCAGCCACGGCGGTTGACGCTGATGTGGTTTCAGCGAAACCGCCTGATGGTCGACTGGCACGCCCAGCGCCAGCTCATGGCCAGTTTTGAGGAAAATGTGTGAGCAAGAAGCATCGCGGCCACGCCAAGGGCGACCCAGTGACTTACCAGACGCCGCTGCCTGCTGGCGGCGTGCAGATGGAAACTTTCCTGCCCTGGACACTGGTGCGCCGGGGCCTGAAAAAGCAGGTCATCACGCCGCTGGACGCGCCGCAAGAATTCCTGGACGAGGCCCTCCGTGAGCGGCAGGTGCGCGAGATGGCGCAGGACACCCCCTTTATGCGGGCGCTCGGCCTCGCGCACCACTGGCAGCGCCTGCTGGACGAAGGACGGTTCAGCTCGATGACCGAGATCGCGGCGGCCGAAGGCATCGACCTCGGCCAAGCGAGCAAGATGAGCCGACTGGCGCAACTGGCCCCCGACCTGATCGATGCCATCGCCTTGGGACGCCTCGAGGTGGGTGTCAGCCAGTTGCTGCGCGGCAAGTTGTCGGCGTCCTGGCTGGCCCAACGTGAGGCGCTGGTGGCAGGCTGGCGCTGATACCCGTGCCGCGCCGACCCGCCGCCGCAAGGCGGTTTTTTTGCGCCATTCGCTGTCTCGGTCGCGCCCGCTAGAGCAAGCGAAGAAGCAAACCGATGGCCCGCAAACCCGCGCCAACACACGACTTCGAGCCTTGAATGCTCAAGAGGGCAGCAGAGAACAGAGAGAGGAAAAGGGCGAAAAGTCCGCCGGGAACGGCGACTTCCGGAGGGCCATGCTCAAGAGGACACGGCCGGAAACCGCGCCAACACAGGGGGAACGGGCAAAAAAAATCCCAACCGGATAAGGGTTGGGATTTCACATTATGGTGGAGGCGGCGGGAGTTGAACCCGCGTCCGTCAGTCCTCTGCCTTCTGCTCTACATGCTTAGTCAGGTCTATTTTCTTTAACCCTTCGCTGCCCGGCCGACAGGGCAATCGAAGTGGCGATCCCGGTGGGTTTTAACGCATCGGCCCCGGGCGAGCTTCAGCGCGATCCTGCGAGATATGACGCCTGAGTGCTCCGAAGAGCCCGGACGCGCAGGCGCGGCTCCGGTCAGACGGCACCCTACTGGGTATTAAGCAGCGAGTGCGTAGTTGTCGTCGTTGGCAACTATGGTTTGCAACTAAGGATTTACGAGACCAGTTGCCGTCTCGGCATGCACATCGGGTTTCGTAACCGGCGTCGAATCCAAAACGCCCCCGTAAACTCGTGTGTCGTCGAACGCGGGCAGCTTAGCACGTCGCGTCGGCTGAGTTGGACACCCGTTGCGATGAAAGTTCGCGTGTCTATTTGGCATGCCGGGACAGGCGCTGCTTCTGTAGCGCCCAGTCGCGGTCTTTTTCGGTTGCGCGCTTGTCGTGCTGCTTCTTGCCTTTGGCGAGCGCAATCTCGCACTTCACGAGGTGGCGTTTCCAGTACAGCGCCGTGCACACCGCGGTGTATCCCTCACGTTGCACTCCCGCGAACAGCTTCGAAAGTTCGCGCTGGTTCAGCAGCAGTTTCCTGGTGCGATCGGGGCTGGTAACGAAGTGGGTGCTCGCACTCGGCAGCGGTTCGATACGCGCGCCGAGCAGCCATGCCTCGCCGTCCTTCAGCAGCACGTAGCTGTCTACCAGTTGTGCGCGGCCGGCACGCAGGCTCTTCACTTCCCAGCCTTCGAGCACGATTCCGGCCTCGAAGCGCTCCTCGATGAAGTAGTCGAATCCGGCCTTGCGGTTGAGGGCAATCGTGGTGCTGCCCGTTCCCGCCTTCTTCCTGCTCATCGTTTGCCCAGGCACGCGTGAAGGGGCGCGGATTCTAGCACGCACGCCCGCCGCCCCGGTTTGTGCCACCCGCTGCACAGGCTTTATAGTGCCGGCCGTCCACGCCAGCAGCCGACCCAGGAGAATGACTACCCGCATCGAACGCAGCGCCCTGCTGCTCTACCCCGCGCCGGCGATGTTCGATCTGGTGAACGACATCGAGTCGTATCCCAGCTTCATGGACGGTTGCGTCGGCGTCGAGGTGCTCGTACGCACCGATACCGCGGTCGAGGCACGTCTGCATCTGGCGAAGGCCGGTATCCGCCAGAGCTTCACGACGCGCAACCTCATCGAGCCCGGGCATATCCGACTTGAACTCGTCGAAGGGCCTTTCGACAGCTTCGAGGGTTTGTGGGGTTTCGAGGCGCTGCGTGACGACGCCTGCAAGGTCAGCCTGTATCTGGCGTTTCGCATGCGCAACGTGCTCGCCGGACGCGCTGCTCGCAAACTGTTCGATTCGATGGCCAACACCCTGGTCGATGCGCTGTGCCGACGTGCAAGGCAGGTCTATGGTGAGCGCTGAAATGGAAGGGTGCATTCGCGTCGAGGTCGCCTACGCGCTTCCTGAACGCCAGCGCATCGTCGTGCTCGAGGTTCCGCCTGGAACGACGGTGTTCGATGCGGCCGAGCGTTCGGGAATCGCCTCGATGTTCGACGGCATCGACCTGGCGACTGCTAAGCTGGGCATCTTCGGCAAAGCAGTGGCGAACCCGCGCACGCAGGTGCTCGAAAACGGCGAGCGCGTGGAGATCTACAGGCCGTTGCGTGCCGATCCGAAGGACGCGCGCAAGGCGCGAGCGCGCAAGGCAGCTTCAACCAGGGATTGAGCAGTCTTCAGGGTTCGTCCGTTTCCTGCCCGGCTTGCGTGTCGCCGGTTGCGGATGGAGCGAGCGTGCCGCTGATGCGCGTGAGCACGTCGTTCTCGAAGAACAGGCTGGCGCGTTCTTCCGTTTCCGGTTCACCGGCCCGTGCGTAGCGGTAGACATAGTCCCAGCGATCGGGTGCGAAGGTGTCGATCACCAGCGGCGTGCCCATCACGAATCGCACCTGGCGCTTCGTCATGCCGGGCTTGAGCTTGTCGATCATGTCCTGCGTGACGATGTTGCCCTGTGCGACATCGATGCGGTAAACACCCGGAAAGCCGAGGCGAACACCGCCGCAACCGGCCAGCGTCATGCAGAGCAGGGCAACAACCGTAAGTCTTTGCATTGAAAAAACTGTTCCAGTATCGTGAAGCGCATCCTCGCGGGCGCATTCTCCCATAGCAATCGGGTGCTTTGCATCCCCGGGTCCCGTCAGGGGCCGATCGACAGGAAAGCAGTGATGGAAAGCAGTCGACTCAAGAAGGCCGGGCTCAAGGTGACGGCTCCGCGCCTGAAGATTCTGCAGATGCTTATGTCGCGCCCGCCGGCCAGCCAGCACATGAGTGCGGAGGACGTCTACCGCGCGTTGCTCGAAGCAGGGGAAGACGTCGGTCTCGCGACCGTCTATCGCGTGCTCACGCAATTCGAATCGGCCGGGCTGGTCGAGCGTCACAATTTCGAAGGTGGTCATTCGGTGTTCGAGCTGGCGCGCGGTGGACACCACGATCACATCGTGTGCGTCGATACCGGCCGCGTCGTCGAGTTCCACGACGACGAGATCGAAGCACGGCAGCGCGCGATCGTTGCCGAACATGGTTTCGAACTGGTGGGTCACAGCCTGGTGCTGTACGTGCGCGAGAATCCTTCCTGACCCAGCCACGCGCCGACGCGGATCCTCCGCGATCCGGGTTGGCGGTACCGATCTAGCGTGCGGCCTCGAGCATCTCGCGCGCGTGCGCCGTGGTCTTGCGCGTGATCGTGCTGGCACCGAGCATGCGCGCGAGCTCTTCCACGCGTTCCTCGTCATCGAGGTGCTGCAGCTCGGCAGCGGTCGATTCGCCGTCGCTGCGTTTCATCGCGCGCAGGTGCTGCGTGCCGCGTGCCGCCACCTGCGGCAGGTGCGTCACGCAGATCACCTGGATGCGCGCGGCCAGCGTCTGCAGCAATTTGCCCACTGCATCGGCCGTTGCGCCGCCGATGCCCACGTCGACTTCGTCGAAGATCACCGTCGGCGTCGTCGCGCGACTGGCGATGATGACCTGGATCGCGAGGCTGATGCGCGAGAGCTCCCCACCCGACGCCACGCGCGCGAGCGCATCGGGCGCTGCACCGGGATTCGTCGCCACCAGGAACTCGATCTGCTCGGCACCCGCCGGCGTCGGATCCGGGTCTGCCAGCGGCCGGATCGCCACGCTGAAGCGGCAGTTCTCCATGCCGAGGAACGCCAGTTGTTCGCCGACCTGCAGCGCGATGCGCCCGGCGGTCACCGCGCGCGCTGCACTCAGCTCGTCTGCCAGTGCTTTCCACGCGGTGCGCCGCGCGTGTTCCTGCGTCTCGAGTTCTGCGATGCGCTCGTCCGATCCTTGCAGCCCCTGCACCTCGCGGTGCATCTCGTCGCGCAATGCCGGCAATGCCGTCGCTGCAACGCGATGCTTGCGCGCGGCGGTATAAATTGCCGACAGCCGTGCTTCCACCTCGGCCAGTCGCTGCGGGTCGGCTTCGAGACGCTCCGCCAGCGACTGCAGTTCGCGGCGCGCCTCGTCGACCTGGATATGCGCAGACTCGAGCAACTGGCGTGCACTGTCGGCTTGCTCGCCGAGTTCGCCGAGCCCGTGCATCGTGGTACAGGCACGCCGCAACCCCGACAGCAGGCCACCGTCGCCGTCGCCTTCGCACAGCGCGAGCACTGCAGCGATCGTGTGCGTGATTTCACCCGCGTTGGCCAGCAGGCGTTGTTCCTGCTCCAGCGCCTCGCATTCGTTCGGCGCCAGCGCGAGTTCGTCCAGCTCCCCGAGCTGATACGCCAGCAACCGTGCCCGGTCCTCGCGCTCGCGACTGCTGGTGCGCAGTGAGGCGAGTTCGTCGTGGCTCGCGCGCCAAGCACCGCACGCCGCCGATACATGGCGCAACAGCGGCAGGTGTTCGCCGTATTCGTCCATGAGCCGCTGCTGGGACGCGCGTGCCAGCAGCGAGTGATGCTCGTGCTGCCCGTGGATGTCGACCAGCAGGTCGCCGAGTTCCTTGATGTCCTGCAGCGTGGCCGGGCGACCGTTGATCCACGCGCGGCTGCGTCCGTCGCGGGTCACGACGCGGCGCAACTGGCATTCGCCGGCATCGTCGAGTTCGCGCTCGGCGAGCCACGCGGCTGCCGCAGGGGTGTCGCGGAGGTCGAAGCTCGCACTGACTTCCAGTCGTTCGGCACCGGCGCGGATCGCGCGTGAATCGGCACGGTTGCCGAGTGCGAGTCCGAGGGCGTCGAGCACGATCGACTTGCCGGCTCCGGTTTCTCCGGTGACGACCGTCAGTCCCTCGTCCAGATCGAGATCGAGCGCCGGGATCAGGGTGTAGTTGCGGATCGAGAGGTGATGCAGCATCGGTTGCGCCGCTGGGTTGGCCTCGGGGGCAGGGTGACTTGGTGAATGGTAGCGCGGAGCCGCCGCGAAACATAACCGCGAACGGTGCACGGTGACAGGGCACGGTGACAGGGCGTGCATCGTGGCGTGCGTCGTGATGCACCCGAATCACGCGGGTGCGATGCTAGAATCCATGACGATCTCCGGGGTGGCTGTGTACAGAGGTGCCTGTGGCGATGAGCGGTGTGCCGATTTCCGAACGCCAGCAGGTGTTGCTGCGCACCCTCGTGGGGCTTTATATCCGTGCGGGTCAGCCCGTCGGTTCGCGCACGCTGGTGCAGCACAGCGGCGTGGCGGTGAGTCCGGCCACCGTGCGTGCGCTGATGGCCGATCTCGAGAACCGCGGTTACGTTGCCACGCCGCACACCTCGGCCGGACGCATTCCCACCGCAAAGGGCTACCGCTTCTTCATCGACGGTCTGGTCACGATGCAGCCGATGCTGCACGAGGAGATCCAGGCGCTGAAGGCCCAGCTCGGCTCTGACAAGACCACGGCCGAGCTGCTGGCCGCCACCTCGAACCTGCTGTCGGTCATCACCCATCAGGCAGGGCTGGTCACGGTGCCACGGCAGGACGAGGTCACGTTGCGCCACGTCGAATTCCTGCCGCTCGCGGGATCGCGCGTGCTGGTGATCCTGGTGCTGAACGAGAAGGAGGTGCAGAACCGCATCATCCACACCGAACGCGAATACGAAGAGCACGAACTGCGTGTCGCCGCGAATTTCGTCAATGCGCATTTCTCCGGGCACGGCCTGGCGTCGATCCGCGACGCGCTGCTGAATACGCTGCGCAACACGCGTGAGACGATCGACAGCCTGCTCGAGGCGGCGATGGACCTCGCCAGCCGGGCGCTGGCAACCGATGAAAACAAGAAGGATGCCGGTTATGTGGTTGCCGGGCAGTCACACCTGCTGGATGCGGCATCTGCTGCCAACATGGCGCGGCTGCGCGAACTGTTCGAGGCGTTCCAGCAGCAGAAGGACATCCTGCACCTGATGGAGCGCAGCGCTCGTGCCGACGGCGTGCAGATCTTCATCGGCGAAGAGGCGGACTATGAACCGCTGGTCGACTTCAGCCTGGTGACCGCACCGTACCAGGAAGGCGGGCGCACGGTCGGCGTGATCGGCGTGATCGGCCCCACGCGCATGGCCTACGACCGCGTGATCCCGGTCGTCGACGTCACCGCCCGCATGCTGACGGCCGCGCTGCGCTCCTCCTGAGCCGCAGCGCTCCCGGCTACAGCTTCGCGATGACCCGGTCCGCGTAGTGTTTGATGGCGTCCAGCTTCACCTCGAGCGACGGCTGCTGCTGCATGATCGTGCCAACGCCCATCTCGGCCAGAATGCCGGGCATGCTCCACGGGGTCGCCTGCAGATCGGTGACTCCCATGTCTTCCAGGCGGCGGATATCGTCGAGGGAATCGGCATTCGGACAGTGCATCATGATGTCGAAGGGCAGGTTCTCGCGCCCGTATTCGCGCCGGTAACCGTTCAGTTCAGCCAGCACACCCGGCACGTCCTCCTTGTTGTGGATCACGCTGACCCAGCCGTCGCCAAGGCGCGCGGCGCGCTTCAGCGCCGGCGGGGTCGTGCCGCCCACGTAGATCGGGATCGGCTTCTTCGGGACCGGGGCCATGATCAGGCGGTCGAAATCGTAGTGCTCGCCGTGGAATTCCTGGAAACCGCCTTGCATCAGCAGGCGGATGATCTGGATCGCTTCGTCCTGGCGGGCGCCGCGGGTCTTCATGTCCTGGCCGAGCCATTTGAACTCTTCCGGCATCCACGCCAGGCCCACTCCCACGGCAAGCCGGTCATTGGCGACGGCAGCTACCGAGAACAGGTTCTTCGCTTCGAGCAACGGCTGGCGGATCGCCAGCCTGAGCACCGAAGGCAGGAAGCGGATGCGGCGCGTGACGGCCGCCATGTTGGTGATCGCGATCCACGGATCGAGCACCTCGACGTCGAGCGGCCAGAAGCGCGAACCATCCGGCGTATAGGGGTAGGGAACGGACACCTTTTCCGGGAAGAAGGGCGCGTCGGCCACCTGGACGCTGTCCCAGCCCCAGGCGTCGGCGGTGCGGGCGATCTCCTGATGCTCCGACGGGGGAACCATGAACATGTGGAATCCGAACCGCATGACGCTTCTCCTGTTGTTGGTCTGGTGAGTCCGTATGGTAAGGGCAAATCCCCCCGGAGCGCAGCGTGTCGTGCCTCTGCCGGGATTCGCATACGGCCAAGGATGTATCCGTGCGGATGAGGGCGCATCATCCGCGCGGATGAGGAAGCAGTGAAAAGTCACGATCGATTCCAGCGCGATGGCTGCGCATCCCGACCGCTGCGCTTGAAATGGCTGCATGTCACCCCCATGTGGCAGGAGCAGCTTTCAAATGACGGACGGGGGGCATCGTGACGGCAGAGGAAAACAGGCAGAACGCCGGCAATGGCGCGGCGCAGAACGAAACGCCACAAGCGGGGGTGACGGGCGGGGAGAACCCGCAGGCAGCGCAAGCGACGGACGCACCGGATACGGACGCCGAACTGGCCGGCATGCGCGAACAGTTGCTGGCCACCGAGGACCGCATGCTGCGCGTGCAGGCCGAGGCGCAGAACATGATCCGCCGTGCCGAGCGCGACGTGGAGAACGCACGCAAGTTCGCGCTCGAACGTTTCACCGGCGCCCTGTTGCCGGTGATCGACAACCTCGAGCGTGCGCTGGCTGCGATGAACGGTGCCGACGAGGCGACGCGTTCGCTGTTCGATGGCGTGGAGCTCACGCACCGCTCGTTTCTCGACGTGCTGCAGAAGTTCGACGTTGCGGTGGTCGACCCCGTCGGGCAGCCGTTCAACCCCGAGCTGCACGAGGCGATGTCGATGATCGAATCACCGGGTGCCGCGCCGAACAGCGTGGTGGCGGTGATGCAGAAGGGCTACACGCTGAACGGCCGCCTGGTGCGCGCGGCGATGGTCGTGGTCGCCCGGCCGCCCACGGCGCATGTGGATACCACCGCCTGAGGGCTTGAAACGGCGCCGGGCGCGCCAATATTAAGAGTCGGCTGTTAGATTAATTCGGGCGGTTCGGCTACTGTAGCCGCCCCGCGCGACGGGCAAACGGAGAACCAAGATGGGCAAAATTATCGGAATCGACCTCGGCACCACGAACTCCTGCGTAGCGATCATGGAGGGCGGCAAGCCGAAGGTCATCGAGAACGCCGAAGGGACGCGCACCACGCCGTCGGTCGTCGCGTACACGGATGACGGTGAGGTGCTGGTCGGACAGTCCGCGAAGCGCCAGGCGGTCACCAACCCGAAGAACACGCTGTATGCGATCAAGCGCCTGGTAGGGCGTCGCTTCAGCGACGACGTCGTGCAGAAAGACATCAAGATGGTGCCTTATGCGATCGTGAAGGCCGACAACGGTGACGCCTGGCTCGAGGCGAAGGGCCAGAAGATGGCGCCGCCGCAGATTTCGGCGCAGGTGCTGAAGAAGATGAAGAAGACGGCCGAGGACTACCTCGGCGAGCCGGTGACCGAGGCGGTCATCACGGTGCCTGCCTACTTCAACGACTCGCAGCGCCAGGCCACCAAGGACGCCGGGCGCATCGCGGGCCTCGAGGTCAAGCGCATCATCAACGAGCCGACCGCGGCGGCGCTCGCCTTCGGCATGGACAGGGGCCCGGGTGATCACCTGATTGCGGTCTACGACCTGGGTGGCGGAACGTTCGATATCTCGATCATCGAGATCGCCGACGTCGACGGCGAGAAGCAGTTCGAGGTGCTGTCCACGAACGGTGACACCTTCCTCGGCGGCGAAGACTTCGACATGCGCCTGATCGAGTACCTCGCGGAGGAGTTCCGCAAGGAGAACGGCATCTCGCTGAAAGGCGATCCGCTGGCGATGCAGCGCCTGAAGGAGGCGGCCGAGAAGGCGAAGATCGAGCTGTCGTCGAGCCAGCAGACCGAAGTCAACCTGCCGTACATCACGGCGGACGCCACCGGGCCGAAGCACCTCGTCGTGAAGCTCTCGCGTGCCAAGCTCGAATCGCTGGTCGAGGACCTCGTCGAGCGCACGCTTGAACCGGTGCGCATCGCACTGAAGGACGCCGGCAAGAGTGCCGCGCAGATCCAGGACGTGATCCTCGTCGGTGGCCAGACGCGCATGCCGCTGGTGCAGGAGAAGGTCAAGGCCTTCTTCGGCAAGGAGCCGCGCAAGGACGTGAACCCGGACGAGGCGGTCGCCGTCGGTGCCGCGATCCAGGGCGCCGTGCTTTCGGGCGGCGTGAAGGACGTGCTGCTGCTCGACGTGACCCCGCTCACGCTCGGCATCGAAACGCTGGGTGGCGTGGCTACCCCGCTGATCGAGAAGAACACCACCATCCCGACCCGCAAGTCGCAGGTGTTCTCGACCGCGGACGACGGCCAGACTGCGGTGACCATCCACGTGGTGCAGGGCGAGCGCAAGAAGGCGAGCGACAACAAGTCGCTGGGTCGCTTCGACCTTGCCGATATCCCGCCGTCGCCGCGCGGCGTGCCGCAGATCGAGGTCACGTTCGACATCGACGCCAACGGCATCCTGCACGTCTCGGCGAAGGACAAGGCGACCGGCAAGGAGCAGTCGATCGTGATCAAGGCCTCCAGTGGCCTGTCCGAGTCCGAGATCGACAAGATGGTGCGTGACGCCGAAGCACACGCGGCCGAGGACAAGAAGTTCGAGGAGCTGGTTGCAGCGCGCAACAAGGCCGACGGTATGGTGCATGCGGTCAACAAGACGCTGAAGGACGCCGCCGACAAGGTGCAGGCGGACGAGAAGTCGCGCATCGAGGCAGCGATCAAGGAAGTCGAGGAGGCGCTGAAGTCAGACGACGTCGAGCTGATCGAGAAGAAGTGCGAGGCGCTCACCGACGCCTCCGCGGCGCTCGCCGAGCGGCTGTATTCCGAGCAGGCGCAGAGCGCCGCTGGCGGCGGTGCCCAGTCCGCAGGCGCGGAGCAGGCCGAGCAGCCCAAGCGTGACGACGTCGTCGACGCCGAGTTCGAGGAGGTCAAGGACAAGTAGGTCGGCATTCATGCCGACAGGAATGTCGGATTGAAATCCGACCCACGTAGGTCGGCATTCCTGCCGGCGGGGATTTGGATCGGCACCCGTCGGGTTGAATCCCGACCCGCATTCGTCGGGTTGAAACCCGACCTACATCCGCCGTAGGTCGGCATTCATGCCGACGATGTGTCGTTGTAGGTCGGCATTCATGCCGACAATCGGTGCATGCCGATGGTGCAATGTAGGTCGGCATTCATGCCGACAATCGGTGCCTGCCGATGGTGCAATGTAGGTCGGCATTCATGCCGACATTTTCTTCTGGAACCCGACGATGGCGAAACGAGACTACTACGAGGTGCTGGGCGTCGATCGCGGTGCCGACGAGGCCGAAATCAAGAAGGCCTACCGACGCATCGCGATGAAACATCACCCGGACCGCAATCCGGATGACAAGGCTGCCGAAGAGAAATTCAAGGAAGCCAACGAAGCCTACTCGGTGCTGTCCGATCCGGAGAAGAAGACCGCGTACGACCAGTTCGGGCACGCAGCGGTCGACGGCCAGGGTGGCCCCGGTGGTTTCGGCGGCTTCGGCGCGGGTGGTGGCGCCAGCTTTGCCGACATCTTTGGCGACGTGTTCGGTGATATTTTCGGTGGCAGCGGCGGTGGACGTGCACGCAGCGGCCCCCAGCGCGGCGCCGACCTGCGCTACAACCTCGAAATCGACCTCGAAGACGCCGTCCAGGGCGCCACGATCAAGATCCGCGTGCCCGCGCTCGAGAACTGCGACGAGTGCAAGGGCAGTGGTGCCCGTCGCGGCAGCTCACCCACGACCTGCACGACCTGCGGCGGCGCTGGCCAGATCCGCATGCAGCAGGGCTTCTTTTCGGTGCAGCAGACCTGCCCGCAGTGTCGCGGCAAGGGCAAGTCGATCAAGGATCCCTGCCCGGGCTGCCATGGTCGTGGACGCGTCGAACGCCAGAAGACGCTGTCGGTCAAGATCCCTGCCGGCGTGGATACCGGAGACCGCATTCGTCTTGCAGGCGAAGGCGAGGCAGGCCCCGAGGGCGGCCCACCCGGCGATCTCTACGTACAGGTTTCGGTGCGCTCGCACTCGATCTTCGAACGCGACGGCAAGAACCTGTACTGCGAGGTCCCGATCAGCTTCGCCGACGCCGCGCTGGGCGGCGAGATCGAGGTACCGACTCTGGAGGGGCGCGTCAAGCTGCGCATTCCGGCCGAAACACAGACCGGCAAGATGTTCCGCCTGCGCGGCAAGGGTGTGAAACCGGTGCGCGGCGGTACCGTCGGTGACCTGATGTGCCGCGTTGCCGTGGAGACCCCGGTCAACCTGAACAAGCGGCAGAAAGAATTGCTGCACGAGCTGCAGGTGTCCCTCAGCGAATCGAGTCACAAGCACTCGCCGCGGCGCAGTTCCTGGTTCGAAGGCGTGAAGGCGTTCTTCGACGAAATGAAACCCTGACGCACCGGCTTCGACGGAGACCCCCGATGACGCGAATCGCCGTGAACGGTGCCGCAGGGCGCATGGGCAAGACCCTGATCGAGGCCGTCGCGCAGAACCCCGACACCACGCTCACCGCCGCGATCGAGCGCCCCGACAGCACGCTGCTCGGCGCTGACTCCGGTGAGCTGGCCGGTTTGGGGCGTAACGGTGTGCGCGTGGTCGCGTCGCTCGACGAAGTGATCGACGCCTTCGACGTGCTGATCGACTTCAGCGCCCCGGCAGCGAGCGTGCTCAACGCGCGCCTGTGTGCAGCCAGCGGGCGCGCGCTGGTCGTCGGCACCACGGGGTTCGACGCAACGCAGCTCGAGGCGGTACACGCGGCAGCACGTGCGGTGCCGCTGTGCATGTCGTCGAATTTCAGCACCGGCGTGAATCTCTGTTTGCGCCTGCTCGACATCGCCGCGCGGGCGCTGGGCGATACGGTCGACATCGAGATCATCGAAGCGCACCACCGCCACAAGGTCGATGCGCCCTCGGGTACCGCGCTCAGCATGGGGCAGGTGGTGGCGAAGGCGCTCGGGCGCGACCTGGAGCAGGTGGCGGTCTACGGGCGCGAAGGGCATACCGGGGCGCGTGCGCGCGAGACGATCGGTTTTGCGACCGTGCGCGCTGGCGATGTCGTTGGTGATCACACCGTGCTGTTCGCAGCGGACGGCGAGCGCATCGAGATCACGCACAAGGCGTCCAGTCGCATGTCGTTCGCGCGCGGCGCGGTACGCGCCAGCGCGTGGCTCCCGGGCCGGGCCCCCGGCCTCTACTCCATGCACGACGTCCTCGGCCTGTAGGTCGGCATTCATGCCGACGATGTCGGATTGAAATCCGACCTACGTAGGTCGGCATTCATGCCGACGAGTGATGCAGGTCGGCGTCGTAGGTCGGCATTCATGCCGACGAATTACGTAGGTCGGCGTCGTAGGTCGGCATTCATGCCGACGATGTCGGATTGAAATCCGACCTACGGCGGCGGCATGCTGTCGAGGTCGAACAACAGCGGTGAATTGATCAGCAGGCGGGTCAGCTCGTTCTGGCGCGTCACCCCGGCCTTCTGGAACGCACGCTTCAGGAGGTTGCGCACGGTCGTGATCGAATTGCCTTGCGCCGTGGCGATCTGTTCCACCGATCGGCCCTGCATGATGCCCACGGCGACCTGCGCTTCGGCCCGTGTGAAGCCGAAAACCCCCTGACACCGCTCCAGCGTCACGGGGAACTCCTCGTCGGGGTCGATGATCACTGCCGCCGCGGCCGGTCGGCGCGCGTAGTGCCCAAGCCCCGGAGACAGTGGCTTCACGGTTATCTGGTACGGTCGTTTGCCCGATGGCCGCGAAACGGTCGTGTACCGGAGCCCGCTCAGCGGGCGCTTTTGCAGTGAGGCCTCGAGCGCCTTCGTGATCGACTCCTGCAAACGCTGGTGTTCGGTTGCGTCCAGCGCCTGCAGCTGGCGCGGATGCAGGCTCAGCCCGTCGCCGGTGATCAGGCGCTGCGCCTTGCCGTTGCTCAGGAGTACTCGCCCGGCATTATCGAACACCACCATCGCGAACGGCAGCATATTGGCGGTTTCGGCGTAGGCGTGGCGCAGCATCTCGAGCGCGTTCGTCTGGAAGCGGATCTGGTTGGCGCGCACCCAGTGTGGTGCCGTACGTGCGGCGAGCCGCCGGCGCAGTGCACGGTCCTCGGGTGCTTCGGGCCATGGGATCGGCTGGCGGAACACGAGGAAGACGTGGCGTTCCGCAGAGCTTTCCACGCAAAACTGCAAGCCGTCGTGTATTCCGGGCTGGTCCTGCCCCAATGCGAACCACGGCTGCTCACGCAGGCGTTCGGTGGGCATCAGCTCATCGCGAAAGGCAAATTCGCCCGCCTGCATTGGACGCCCAAGGTCGCGGCCCAGATTCTCCAGGATGGCGAATTCGCGCTCGGCGCGCGTCCAGCGCGCAATGTCCACATTCCAGCCGCTCACGCATTCGGGCTCGGAGTACCTGCTGCGTGTGACCACCACGGCCACGGCGGAGTAGCCCAGGCAACGAGCGGCGTGCTCGAACGTCGCGGGCGGGTCACTGATGTCGAGCGCGGCGCAATAGATATCTTCGATCAGCGAGTCCAGTGTTCCGGAGTCGCCCATGCCCAAGCGCGCTTCGTCCTCGTCCAACCGCAACACCTTGCGTACCCCGTCAACCGTCCCGTTTGATGGCGCCCCGTGGCGAAGCTTATGTGGGGCGGTGTGGCATGCACGATGGGTTGGAAAACGTTTTCCTTACAATTGACCCAATCGGGTCAAAACATGGGCCAGCGCCTGCGGTGCAGATGAGTGATCCGCCGGCACGCCACCGATGGCAGCCGGCCCGATCAGCACCAGCCGCATCAACTCCGCCTGGCGCTTGGTGCCGGTCTTCGCAAAGACCCGCTTGAGCTGCGAACGCACGGTTTCCTTGCTGAGCTGCTCGGCCGCGGCGATCTCGTCGATCGATTCGCCATTGGCGATCCGCCAGCACACCGTCGCTTCGGACTCACTCAATGCGTAGAGCTCACGCAGCACCGAGGTTGGCGTCACGCGTGGGCGCTCCGGATCGAAGATCACCACGATCACATGGCTTGGCTGCATGATCGCGGTGTGCGAGCGGGTGTTGCTTCGATACGGCACCACGACGAGGTTCAGCGGCAAGCTTCCGGGGCGTGGTGCTGCCAGTACGTTGCCGCTCATCACGGTCGGCAGGCGCGAGGTGGTGATGCACGTCTTCAGCAACTGCTGGAAACGCACGTCGGCATCGGCATTGCTCAGGCGGAGCGTGCCGTCGTGCAGGAGCAGACCGTTTGCTGCGCGCAGCACCTCGCGCGCTACCGAATTGATGAAGTTAATGCGTCGGTCTTCGTTCAGCGTGATGCAGCCGGCAACCAGTTGGGCGAACTGTTCCTGCGCAATATCCGCCATGATGCGCAGGCGCCCGATGTCGGCATGGATCGACAGGGTTTGTGCGATGTGCGGCAGCAGCAGATCGAGCAGCGCCGTGTCTGCCTGCGTGAACGCCGGCGCCGTGCTCCCGCGCACCACCGCGAACACGCAGCTGTAGTGTTCGTCGATGGGGAAATGTGCCGTAGCTCCATCGCAATAGCCGATGCCGCTGAACCAGCGGTGCCAGCGTGCACGGGCATCGGGCGCCAGCACCGTCGCCAGATCCAGCACCGTGTAAAAGCGGTGTGGTGCACGGCGCAGCAGCTCGGCCTTGATCGGATCGTCGTTGGAATAATACGTCTCGTAGGCCACCATTTCCGCATCCGCGGGGAACTGGTCCACCTGGTGCCAGCCACCGGTTTCCCGGTCCGACAACGAAATCGACGCCAGGCTGGCGTCGAGCATCGAGCAGGTACGTGCAAGGAAGCGCCCGAACCCGATGTCGTCTGCCGCGCTCGCGTACAGATCGTGGAGCAGCGCGCAAACGTCCTGCACTTGCGGCAGCGATCCCGACGCCTGCTCCGCATCCACGCCTCAGCGCACCATGGCGATCGGCCCGCTCAGTACCAGCTTCATCAGCTCGGCCTGCTTCGTGGTGCCGGTCTTGCGGAACACGCGCTTCAGTTGTGAGCGCACCGCGATGATCGAGCGGCCCGCAGCGCGCGCGATGTCCTCGGGGGAGTCGCCTGCAGCGATCGCCTCCACCAGTTCCGCTTCCTGGTCGCTCAGGCCGTACACCTTGCCGATCACGTCCGTGACGCGCGCCAGCGGTTGCTCCGCGTTGTGGATGAACACCACGGCCAGCCCCGCGAGCGGCCCGTGCAGCGAAGTGCCGACGCTGCTGCGATACGGGCTGATTGCCACCGCCAGCGGCTCGCGGCCCGCGCCGCGCCCGATGTGCAGCAGCTCGCGCGCCACGTCACCGTCCGACAGATCGCTCGAGATATGCGTGCGGATCGCGTGCAGCAGCGCCGTGCCGCTGTCTTCGTCGTGCGCGCCGATACGCCCCTCGCCGTCGATGTGCAGCGCGTCGGCCGCAGCGAACAGCGCACGTGCCGCGTCGTTGCTGTACTGCAGCACGCCGTGTTCGTCGACGATCGCCACGCCGATCGCGTAGCGGTCGAATCGGTGCATCGCCGCCACGCCGATCGCACGCACCGGCTCCAGCCGGCGCGTGATCGCGAGCGTGCGCCCCAGGTGCGACAGCAGCCCTTCCAGCAGCGCCCGGCGTGTCGCCTCGATGCGGGAGCCAGCGGGCGCGCGGCGTACGAAACCCACATACGTGACCATGCCACCGTCCGCCTCGAGGTGTGCGATCAGGCACTCGGTGCCTTCCGGCAGCGCAGGGGTGCTGCCGTGCTCGTCGGCGAGTGAGCGTACGTCGTGCAGACGCTCGGGTACCGCGTGCGCCTCGAGGCGCCGGTACAGCGCCAGATCCGGGAACGCCACCTGCTCGCGAGCGCCGCTCCAGTCGTCGCGCGCCGTGGTCACCACGAAGCCGTGCACGGCGTTCTCGCCGCGCCGGGCGCTCGCCAGCAGGCCCGCGTCGGCATCGGCGAGCAGGGTCATCGCGTGCAGCGCCGTGCGCAGGCGTTCCGGATCATCGACCGCCTCGAGCAGCAGTCGGGTGATGTGCAGTCCCTGCTCGAGATGAGCGCTGTTCATCGCTGTTCTTCTCCCGTCCGGTCAGATGGCATGACGAGCCGGTGACATTCCTTTGAGTGAGCGATCGTAGATCCATTGCGCACGGCCTGTCATGACCCATATGGATGCAGACACAGCTATATATAGACGCTGCCGAGGCGCTGTTTGCCCGCAGCAGGGTGTGGACCAGCGCATGGGGGTATATCCGGCCACGAGCCGCCACGGCGCATTCAGGGTAGACGTTGCGACAAAAGCTGTCGTTTTTTGTCAGTTCGGCTGCAAAAACAAGCAGGGAAAATTTCGGGAATTTCGGCTTTGTGATCCATTTGGGTCATGACACGCACGCTTGACGTCGTAGATCATGTGCCCAACTGTCCATCCGTGTCCGCAGCGCCGAGGCACAGGCTGCTGACAAGCGGGCACGGGATGGACGATCATTTCGCCGTTCAGAAAAGGAGCATGGGTCATGCAAACACCCAAGAATACAAAAATGCGTTCGATCGTCGCCGCAGGCGCGCTGGCTCTGGCAGCGATGCTGGGAAGCGCGGGTGCGTCAGCGGTGTACGCTCCTCCGAACCTGATCGTGAACGGCTCCTTCGAGGAGCCGACTCAGAGCTCTGGCTCTTGGGGTTTCCACACTTCCATGAGTGGCTGGACAGTTAAGCCAGACGCAGACGCGGATCGGGGCGGCGTCGAAGTGCGTAACAACACGGTTGGCGAGGCTCAGGACGGCAGCAATTTCATCGAACTGGACGCGTACGGCAACAGTTGGATTTCGCAAACGGTCGACACGATCGAAAACAGCCTGTACCAGCTCACATTCTGGTATTCGCCGCGGGAGAACGTGGCTGCCGATACCAACGGCATCGAGGTGTTCTGGAATGACACCTCGCTGGGAACACTGACAGGCTCGGGAGCCGGCAATACCGGCAATGTCTGGGCGACGCATACGTTCACGGTATCGGGAGCGGCTGGATCGACCACGGCACTCAAGTTCGCGGCAGTCGGCACTTCTGACTCGTACGGTGGCGGCCTGGACAACGTCTCCCTCACCGCCGTTCCGCTTCCGCCCGCCGCGATCCTGTTCGGCAGCGTGCTGGGCAGTCTGGCATTGGTTGCACGCAAACGCAGAGCGGCCGCCGCTACGGCCTGATGGGAGTACATAAGCCATGAGCGCAAAGACGATGAATCCGGCCGTTGCAGCAGGCGCGCTGGCTCTGGCAGCGATGCTGGGAAGTGCGGGTGCGTCAGCGAACCTGATCGTGAACGGTTCCTTCGAGGACGTGAAGAATGGCCTTACTGATATAGCGCCGGCATCTGGAGAGTGGATTACCGTTTACAACGGCATAGGTGCCCTCGGTTACAGCGCCGCAGATAACAATCGGCGTGTAGGTTCCATCGCGGGGTGGACCTTTGGTAGCTACGGAGTCGAAGTGCGGAACGACGTGGTGGGCGAAGCGCACGACGGGAACAACTTCATCGAGCTCGATACAACCCGGAACGCGTGGATAAGCCAGAGGGTCAACACAATCAAGGATCAGGAGTACGAGTTGACGTTCTACGCTTCGCCTCGCGAGGGCGTGGCACCAGCGAGCAACCAGCTGAAAGTGTTCTGGAATGGCGCTCTGCTTGACACCCTGAAAAAAACGGGTGTCGGCAACACAGGCAATGTGTGGGATGAATACTCGTTCACTGTGACGGGTACCGGAGCAAAGGTCCCGCTGCGCTTCGCTGCCGTAGGCACGAGCGACCGGTTCGGCATGGGTCTCGACAACGTCTCCCTCACCGCCGTTCCGCTTCCGCCCGCTGCAATCCTGTTCGGCGGTGCGCTGTTCGGGCTGGCGGTCGTGGGGCGTCGTCGGCGTGCCGATGGTGCGCAGGTGGCATGAGCGGTGGCGCGAACCCACGCGCGCGCTGCCAGCATGAGGAAAACGCCGGGATAGTGTTGTCGTACGCACAGCGTGCATCGGATACCACGGCCGCGGCCCGTCAGGACCGCGGCCGTGTTGCATTGGGCCGGCTTCGCGGCTATATGAGAACCTTTCTTTCGCGTTGACCGCGAGCACGCCAGGAAACCGAACGATGTACCGATTGCTGTTCATCGCACTGCTCGCGCTTTGCCCCGTTTGGGCCGCCGCCGACGAGCCGTACCGCATCAACCCGGGCGATGTGCTGCAGGTTTTCGTGTGGAACGAGGAAGGCCTCTCGCGCGAGGTGCTGGTGCAGCCCGACGGTGACCTGCGCTTCCCGATGGTCGGGCGCGTGAAGGCCGGTGGCAGCACGGCGGATGAGGTCGAGCAGCGCATCGTCGAGGGGCTTGGGAAATATCTCAAGGATCCGCCGGTCGTGACCGTGTCGCTGCTGCGCATCGACGGCAACAAGATCTACGTGCTCGGCAACGTGCAGCGCCCGGGCGAGTACATCGTGAACCGGCGCATCGACGTGGTACAGGCGCTCGCGCTCGCCGGCGGCCTGAACAGCTTCGCGGCCGAGAACAGCATCGTGGTGCTGCGCCGCGACGGCGGCGCGCAGCAATCCATCCCGTTTCGTTACGCCGCGGTGAAGCAGGGCCAGAGCCTGGACAGCAACATCGTGCTGCACGGCGGTGACACCGTGGTGGTGCCCTGATGTCGCGCGCCGCACGCTGGCTCATCGCCACCGCCGTTGCGGCGTCGCCGCTGCACGCGGCGGAGTACACCGCGGCCGGGCGCATCGGCATCAACGGCGAACACGACGACAACGTCGCGCTGGTCGAACGCGGCGAGAACGCGATCTCGGGCGTTTCGCTGGCGCCGGCGCTGCGGCTCGGGTACCGGACGCCGGACCTCACGGTTTCGCTGGATACGCAACTGAACTTCGCGCGCTTCGACGAGCGCGACTACGACAGCAGCGACCAGCGCATGATCCTCGATGTGGCGAAGCAGACGCCGCGCAACGAACTCGGGCTGCAGGCGGGCGGCGTGCGCGACTCCACCCGCACCAGCGAACTCGAAGACACCGGCCGCGTCAGCCGCCGGGCGGTGCGCCGCGAGGACTACTGGCTCGCACCGTCGTGGCTCACCTACCTCAGTGAGCGCAACGCACTGCGCTTCGGTGCCTCGTTCCACGATGTGTCGTACGGCAGCCGCACCTACACCGACTACACCACCGCCGGCGTCGACCTCACCTGGCTGCACATCCTCTCGCCGCGCACCACGCTGAAGCTGCAGGGTTACCTGAACCGCTTCGACGTGGGTGACGCGCTCGACACGCGCTCGGATACCGCGGGCGTGATGGCCGGTGCCGACTTCGCGCTGACCGAGAACCTGAAGCTTTCCGCGCTCGCGGGAGCGGCAAAGGTCGAGACGCGCCGCGACCTGCCGCCCAGCGTGCCGTTTTCCCGCCGCAGCAACGAGAACGTCACCGTCGTCGACGCCAGGCTCGACTACACGCAGCCGCGCTGGTCGCTGTCGTTCAACGTGGCAAGCCAGACCTACCCCAGCGCAGACGGACTCATCCAGCAGCGCCGCTTCGCGCGGGCCGCGTGGAGCTACCGCCTGAGCGAACTGCTGACGCTGCGCCTGGGCGCGCTGTACGGCCAGAACGAATCCGTGGAGAGGCGCTTTCGCATCGACCGTGACTACGCCGACGCCGACGCCGGCATCGACTGGCGCATCACGCAGAGCCTGTACCTGAACGCGCGCTACCGCTACCGCTTCCAGGACTACGACAATGCGCCGGGTGATGCCTCCGGCAACGCGGTCTTCTTCGGCATCCGCTACGAACCCGTGCCGAAGCGCTGGTCGAGGTGAACGCAATGGACATGCGCACGACGGGCGAGTTCGAGCCCATCGAAAACGAACTCTCGATCGGGGATTACCTCGCGGTGCTGAAGCGCCGGCGCTGGCACATCGCGGTGCCGGCGGCCGTGGTGGCCCTGCTCGCGGTGCTGCTCGCGCTCGGGCTGCCGGCCACGTACCGCTCCACCGCCACCATCCTGATCGAGGAGCAGGAAATTCCGCAGGATCTGGTGCGCTCCACCATCTCGAGCTACGCGGCCGAGCAGGTGCAGGTGATCACCCAGCGCGTGATGACGGTGGAGAACATCCTGCAGATCGTCGACAAGTTCGACCTCTACGGCCAGAAGAGCGCCGAGTCGAAGCTGCCGCGCACCACCGTTGCCGAGGAGTTCCGCAACAAGGTGAAGCTCGACCTGGTCAGCGCCGACGTGCTGGACCCGCGCAGTGGCCGCGCGATGCAGGCGACCATCGCGTTCACGCTCGCCTACGACGACGCGAGCGGCGCCACCGCGCAGAAGGTCACCAATGAGCTGGTCACGCTGTACCTGAACGAGAACCTGCGCTCGCGCACTGTGAAGGCTGCCGGCGCCTCGGAGTTCCTGGCCGCCGAGGCCGAAACGCTGGACAGCGAACTGAAGACGCTCGAAGCGAAGCTCGCCGCGTTCAAGGAAGAGAACAAGGGCGCGCTGCCCGAGTTCCACCAGTTCAACCTCTCGGTGGTGGAGCGTACCGAACGCGAGATTTCCGACATCGCGATCCGTATGCAGGAGCTGGAGAAACGCAAGATCCAGCTCGCCGCGCAAATGACGCAGCTCAGCCCCTCGGCCCCCGTGGTGCTGCCCACCGGCGAGACCGTGCTCTCCGACGTGGACCGCCTGAAGGCGCTGCAGTCCGAATACCGCAAGAAGGCCGCCGTCTATCACGACTCACACCCCGATGTGCTCCGCCTGAAGCGCGAGATCGAAGCGCTGCAGGCCACGCTCGGCGTGGGCGATGACCCCGAACTGCTGCGCCAGCAACTGGCCACCGCGCGTGATCGGCTCGCGCAGTTGCGCGAACGCTACACCGCCGATCACCCGCAGGTGACGGCCGCCGAACGCGAGGTGGCATCGCTCGAACAGTCACTGAAAGGCGCCGGGCGCAGCAACGCGGCCGAACGTCTGCACGCAGACAACCCCGCCTACGTGCTGCTGCAGACGCAGATTTCCGCCGCCGACGCCGAACTGCGCAGCCTGGCCGAGCAGCGCACCGTGGCGCGCAACAAGCTGGCCGAGTACGAGGCACTGCTGAAGAAGGCGCCGGCCGTGGAAGCGGACTACCAGGGGCTGCAGCGCGAGTACGCCACCGCGAACGCGAAGTACCAGGAGCTGCGCGCCAAGCAGCGCGAGGCAGACGTCTCGAAGAACCTGGAGCAGGAGCGCAAGGGCCAGCGCTTCACGCTGATCGAACCACCCGATCTGCCGCTCATACCGGTGAGCCCGAACCGCCTGGCGCTGATCGTGATCGGCTTCGTGCTGGCCGGCGCCGCCGGACTGGGCAACGCGGTGCTCGCCGAGGGCATGGACAAGAGCATCCGCGGCGCCAAGGCGCTCGCGCGGGTTACCGGCACGCCGCCGTTCGTGGTGATTCCGTACCTCAACAACAGCAGCGATATCCGCCGCCGCGAACTGCTGCGCCGGCGTCTGCTGGTAGGAGCCGTGGTCACCACCGTGGTGCTGGTGCTGTACGTGCACTTCTTCTTCAAGCCACTGGATGTGCTCTGGTTCGTGATCCTGGGCAAGTTGGGAGCAGGCTGATGGACCGTCTCCAGGAAGCGATCGCGCGCGCGCGCCAGCAGCGCACGGGCAGGATCGGGAAGCTTCCCTCGCACCCCGGCGACGCGCCGGACCCCGAGGAAATCGCGGCACCGGAACCCGTGCGAACGCCTGCGCCTGCAGCTTCCGGGCTCGCACCCGTACCGGTGAGCACCGAGCGTGCGGCCACCGAGGCGCGCATCAACCCGGATGCCCGTGCGGACAGCCTGATCCACGCCTATTTCGCCGATACCGGCACCGAGGCGCCACCCGCGCCGCCGCCCAGCGCCATCCGCTACACGCACACACGCCACGTGGACGTGGACGAATCCAGGCTGAAGGAAAACCGCGTCATCGCGGGGCTGGACTACGACGAGCGCGTGGAGGCGTACCGCCAACTGCGCACCCAGGTGCTGAAGATCCTGAAGGACAAGGGCTGGAACACGCTTGCGATCACCAGCCCCGGCGAGAACGCCGGCAAGAGCCTCACGGCCGCCAACCTCGCGATCGCGCTCTCGCGCGAGGCGAACCATACCGTGATGCTGGTGGACCTGGACCTGCGCCGCCCGTCGCTGCACCAGATGTTCGACGTGCAGGTGGAAAAGGGCCTCGTCGACTACCTCAACGCCGACGCCACGCTCGAACAGGTGTTGCTGAACCCCGGTTTCCCGCGCCTGGTGCTGCTGCCGGGGCGCGCGCTCGGCAAGTACTCATCGGAGATGCTCTCATCGCCGCAGATGCAGAGCCTGGTGCAGGACATGCGCGGGCGCTACGCAGACCGCATCATCGTGTTCGACCTGCCGCCGCTGCTGCGCAACGACGACGCACTGATGTTCACCCCCACCGTGGACGCCACGCTGATGGTGGTGGAAGACGGCGTCACCACCGAAGACGACGTGCAGCGCTCGCTGCAACTGCTGGAAGGGAGCAACCTGATCGGCACCATCCTCAACAAGGCGCGCAGCTAGGGCTTTCTGATGTACCGGAAGCATTTCGGACTGAGCGAGAAGCCGTTCAGCCTGCTGCCCGACCCCGCCTACCTCTTCTTCTCGAAGCGGCACAAGGCCGCCTTCGCGATGCTCGAATACGGCCTGTGCGAGCAGAGCGGCATTACCGTGGTGACCGGCGCCGTGGGCTCGGGCAAGACCACGCTGATCCGCCACCTGTTGCGGCGCATCGACTACGACGAGTTCACCGTGGGCGTGGTCACCTCCGCGCACGGTTCCTTCGAAGACATGCTGCAGTGGATCACCGCCTCGTTCGGGCTGCCGTTCGAAGGGCGCAGCCGCGTGCGCATGATCAATGACTTCATGCACTTCGTGATCAGCCGCTACGCAGCCGGCAAGCGCGTGGCGCTGATCCTGGACGAAGCGCAGAACATCGACGCGAAGGCACTGGAAGACCTGCGGCTGCTCTCGAACATCAACACCGACAAGGACCATCTGCTGCAGATTCTGCTGGTGGGCCAGCCCGAACTGCTGGAGGTGCTCAGGCGCCCGTCACTGCGCCAGTTCGCGCAGCGTGTGAGTGCCGAGTACCACCTGGATGCGATGAACTGCAGTGACACCATCGAGTACGTGCGCCACCGCCTGCGCGTGGCCGGTGGCAACGAGTTCCTGTTCGACACCTTCGCGATCGTCGCGATCTTCTACTACACCGGCGGCATCCCGCGCCTGGTGAATACGCTCTGCGACCAGGCGCTGGTGCATGGCTACGCGGCAGAGGTGGAGCGCATCGAGGTGGACCTGGCGCTCGAGGTGATCAAGGGCCGGCGCATCGGTGGACTGGATCGCGAACGCGAGAACGTCGAGGAACTCGAGAAGGCCCGCCATCTGCTGAAGCAGGTGACGGGGGTGGATATTCGGGAAGTGGTGGGGTTTTAGGGCGGGTATGTCAAGACAGGATGCATGAGTACCACGGACGAACTGAAAAGAGGATTCTGGCGGTGTTTGGCACCGCCCCGAGGCCATCGAAGTGGCCCCGCTGTGCGCGCTGAGCTTCGCCCCCACGGGCAGCAACCTGCTGGAGGAGCATCGGGCACGCGCCTCAATCGTGGTGACCGGCAACACGGTGATCGATGCGCTGCTGTGGGTCCGCGAACGGGTCAACGCCGCCGATGGCGTGCGCTGGCGGGACCTGCTGGGTCCGGCGCTGCACGCGCGCGTGAGCGAACCGAAGCGCAAGCTGGTGCTGATCACCGACCGTTGCGCCTACGATGCGATGGCCCGCGCGATCAATCCGTACGGCGACGGCCAGGCGTCGCAGCGCATCGTGCATGCGCTCGAGCAGCACTTCTTCGGTGACACCCACGTGGATGAATTCGTCTCCCACCCCGTGCCGCAGGAAGCCGTAAATGTCTGACAAGATCGAACACATCTGCGTGATGGGGCTGGGCTACATCGGCCTCCCGACCGCCTCGATCCTCGCGACCAAGGGCTACAAAGTCACCGGCGTGGACGTCTCGCCGAAGGTGGTGGACACCATCAACGAGGGCCGCATCCACATCGTGGAGCCGGACCTGGACATCCTGGTCAAGTCCGCCGTGAACTCCGGCAACCTGACGGCGAGCCTCAGCCCGGTACCAGCCGATGTGTTCATCATTGCCGTGCCCACGCCGTTCAAGGAAGGCAAGAAGCCGGATCTTTCCTACGTGGCCGCCGCCACCCGAGCCATCGCCCCGCACGTGAAAAAGGGCGATCTGGTGATCCTGGAGTCGACCAACCCGCCCGGCACCACCGAAGAGATCGTGGCCGCCGAACTCGGCGCCGCAGGCCACAACACCACCGAAGACATCTTCGTGGCGCACTGCCCCGAACGCGTGCTACCAGGCCGCATATTGATCGAACTGATCGAGAACGATCGCGTGGTGGGCGGCATCAACGAGGCATCGACGCAGAAGGCGGTGGCGTTCTACGAAAGCTTCGTGCGCGGCGAGGTGCTCTCGACCACCGCGAAGACCGCGGAACTGGTGAAACTCACCGAGAACTCCTACCGGGACGTGAACATCGCGTTCGCCAACGAGATCTCGATGATCGCGGATGCGGAGGGGGTGAATACCTGGGAGGTGATTTCCCTGGCGAACCGGCATCCGCGCGTGAACACCCTGAATCCGGGGCCGGGCGTTGGCGGGCACTGCATTGCGGTGGATCCGTGGTAGAAGAACTGGCTTCCGATTATTCAACATTTATGAGATTGGCGTTGCCGAACTTGAATATTATCCGGCGAAAAATCCTAGCGATTGAGCCCACGAGGGAATCCGGCTCAAGACGAGCCGATGTTGCCAAACAAAGAAACATTGGATCAGCGGTCGGCGCTGGCCTGCGGAGTGCAGCGGAAAGTTCATGAAGCGTTCCTCCACCCTGTCAGCCATTGTCGTCTCGATGGGCGCGTTAGCTTCGCAAGCTGTTCTGCTGGTATCGGCTCCCGTGCTTACCAGAATCTACACGCCAGCGGAACTTGGAGTGCTTGCGACGCTGACGGCAATGGCTGCCCTGGTTTCACCCATAAGTGCTCTTCATTTCGAGCTAGCTGTTCCAATAGCTAAAGGCGCCCAGCAAGCCGAAGACGCATTTCGACTCGCTTGCATATCGACTTTGCTCGTCGCATCGATCGCGGCGCTCGTAGTCTATCTCGGGTCATGGCATTTGCTTGAGGGTCCAGATACGGAGGGCGTGACAAATCTCCTTCTATATGTTCCAGTATCAATTCTGTTTACAGGATTATCGGGCGCGATATTGATGTGGGCGATTCGCCACGAGCGCCATGTCGCGAATGCGGGATCAAAACTGACGGCCGCGACTACGCAATCCTCAGTGCAGATTGGGGCGGGCCTTGCGGGGCTGGGTGCGCCAGGACTGCTGTTGGGGCAGTTGACTGGGCAACTCCTGGGGATGCTGACTCTGGCCCGGAACTGCCCAGCGCTTCCACGCCTCAAGACTTCTAATGGCCAATGGGGAAATGTCATTAAGTCGGCAATCGAGAACAAGAACTTTCTGATCTATTCAGCGCCATCAAGCGCAGTCAACGCATTTGGCGCGAACATGCCAGTGTTAATGCTCGCCGCTCAGTTCGACGCACACGTGGCCGGGTTATTTGGAATGGGTTACCGCGTGCTGCAATTGCCGGCGCGGTTGGTCGGCCAGTCGATTGCACAGGTTTTCTACTCCACTGCGGCGCAAGAGCGCAGTGCCAATCGACTCCCTGCGGCAGCCGAAAGGCTCCTTCTGGCGACAAGCTCTCTCGCACTGTACACATTCATACCGTTGGGACTCATCGCGCCAGAACTCTTCTCGCTGGCCTTCGGAAAAGAATGGCGTGAGGCAGGTGTTTACGCTCAATACTTCATGCCATGGGTGGCTACGGCATTTGTTTCAATGCCGGTTTCAATGATCGTTTCTGTGCTGGGCGAGCAGAAGAACGAGCTTGTCCTACAGCTTGTATATCTTGTGGCGGCAGTTCTTGCCGCCCTTGCTGCAGGCTTGGAGCATGACGCTCGTCTCACGGTTGCAACGCTTTCCTGCGTTGGCAGCTGTTATTTCGCGCTAAAAATTACCTGGCTGATCAAGATATCCGGCTGTGACTTAAAGATTCTCCTTCGGCGAACAGTAGGCGAAGCCGGCGGGGCGATCTTGCTCAGTTTCCCTCTCATTATTGCAATCGTGTCCGAGGTTGGTTCTGTAAATATTGTCGCGCTAGGTATCTGTTCCATTGCAATTGCCCATGCATTCAATCTGAGAAAGCGATCGGTGTATGAGGTCTAGCCAATTGCCGCGTAAGGGAGTCGTCTATATCGACTTCGTCGGCTCAGGCGGCATGCATCACTATGCAGAGAGCTTGGCGTCTGCGACTCGCATGCATACCAGTGCTTGCGTTTGGCGCCCAAGCGAGATTTCCGAGTCAAATCGATCAGGGTTATTTCCTAATTTAAAGGTACGGCTGGGCGCCCTGCGAAAAAAATACAATCCCTTCTACTACTTCCAGATCGCCGACGAAGTAATTCGAGAAATGCGCCCGCATGTGGTGCACGTATGTTCAAGGTCAATTGGGCTGTTGCCCTTCACTTCGCGGCTAAGAAGAAGTGGCATTCGAACGGTAGTAACGGTGCACGATCCCATGCCCCACGACGAAACTCTAACCTCGTGGGGGCGCGCCATGACATCCATTGAATATGCTGTTCTCACACCGTGCGCGCTTGCGCTCTGCGATGCGGTACATGTACATAGCGAAGCCCACGCAGAACTATTGTTGCGCCGTTACAGGCATCTTCAGCGCAAGAAGATCTATGTTGTTCAGCATGGGGTTGGTGCGACACCAGAGGTTCTGCGCGGGAAGTTGGTGCCGCCCGAATTGAGCCAACTCACCCCCGGCACCAAGGTGGTTCTGTTCTTTGGACGGATTGAGCCATACAAAGGGCTAGCGCTTCTCTTCTCGGCATTTGGTCGGGTTGCGCAGGAGTTTCCGAACGCCGTTTTGGTGGTCGCTGGTGCTGGGTCAGTGCCGGAAATCGATGAAATCAGTCAAGGGCGCGTGATACTCGTTAACAGATTCATCCGCGATTCAGAAATCAGCGCGTTGTTCTCCCTCGCCACTTGCGTCGTCCTGCCGTACACCACGGCCACACAAACGGGTGTGGTTCCACTAGCCGCGGCATTCGGCGTACCGGCAGTTGTCACGAATGTCGGTGCTATTTCGGAGTTTGTTTCCGATCGAATCACCGGTCGCATCGTGCCTCCGGGCGATCCGGCGTCTCTTGCGGAAGCAATTCTGGACGTCTGTGTTCATGGCGCGACCGCTGCGGAGATGGGTAGGAGATCTCGCGAAATTCTGATGGAGCGCTACTCGTGGAGCGCGGTATCCCGGCTACATCTGCAGGTATATAGATCCCTGGGGCTAATTCCGGAGTGCCTCTAGGTGCTTCTCACGATTGCGCTTTCAAATGCCGCGCTGACGACCGTGTTCCTGGTCATGGCGATTAGTGCTAGGCGTCTGGTAGCGATACCGCTGCTGTTGATGAGCTACTTCAGTTGGCTATTTGTTCTCCCTGCATACAACGGTGAAGTTTCGTGGGTGCAAGGCTTTACTGGTGTGCGCTACCGGGCCGGTTATGGCGACATCTTGAATACGTTGCTATTCGCTGCTGGATTCAATGTGCTCTTCGGTGTGATCGATATTCTCCTGTCTAGGTTGGTTGCGAAGCGCTCGGAGGTGGACTGGGTCTTGCCGTCGCATGGCCGGGTACCACAAGTAACGTTAATTATTCTGGCCGTCTACTGGGTGTTCGGTGTGGTCATGTATTACCAGTCCTCAAGGGGGCTAGGCTACCGCGACTATGTGGAAGGGCAGTCTAACTGGCCGCTCGTGTTTCTCTGGGCTTCCGCACCATTGATAGTGTTTCTGTCAATAGCGGGCAGGTACATCCTCGCCGGTGCTTGCGTGCTGCCCTTCCTGCTATTTGCCTTCCAGTTTCAGGTGCGGTCATTTGCATTATTGTCACTAGTCCCTTTTGCATTTGTCGTTGTGATGAGGAGCGCGTTGCGGGCGCGTCAGGTCATTGGCCGCATGCGTGTCGCGCTTGTCGCGGTGGCTGCCGGGCTATTGTTAATGGCGACAAGTTCGCTTGTTAAGTACACGGTTAGTGGGCGGATAAGCCTTCCGGATGCGGGAATGCCCTATGGCGTAGTGCAGGCAATGGCGATGGTCGATAGGGAGCGGGTTCGGCTTGGCGCCGACGCGCTATTTTTATATGGATACAACTATGTCAGTCCGCTTCTCAAGCTTACTGGTGTGGCAAAGCCTGGAATAGTCGATCCGCCAGTTAGAATTGCTCAATTACTCGATGGCGTGCCTCGCGGGTGGCCCGTGTACTTCCACTATCCGACACTTGTCTGGAGCGATGCTTACATAGCATGGGGTTTTGCTGGCGTCTTCATGGGGGCGTTCTGGGCGGTTGTCTTTGCAGGTTGGGCGCTCGCATTGCGGGCGAATCGACTGCTTGCTGCGCTGACTTTTCCGTTCTACATCTGGCATTCCTATATGGTTGTCCGTGGCGCGACGGCGATCGCATCTGTTCCTCTGTCGTACGCTGCATATCTATCACTCGCTGCGCTTCTTTTCGGGATGGTGCTCACCGCGTGGGTTAGGCAGGAGCCTCTCAATCCGCGCCAGGCTGCCGCGCGCAAGTTCGTGGCTGGGTCGCGGAGCCAGTCTGGGCGTCGTGTATGAAAATTGTGCACGCCGTAAATTCTCTATCCGCAGGTGGGGCGGAGCAGTTCGTTGCGTCTCTTTCGTGCGCGCAAAAGTTAGCGGGTCACGATGTCACGCTGCTTTGTTACGCAGGTGTTCTGGATGGGAAGGGGAATGCTCTTCGGCGAAGCCTTGGGAAATCCAGTATCAATGTAATTACGCTGGATCTAAGAAGAAACCTGCTGAAGTGGTCGGTTCCCATTTGGCTGCGCGCAAAGCTGGATGGAATTCGGCCGGATGTGGTTCATTCACATCTCGAGCAGTCGGATTTGTTTGTCGCGCTGGCACTTTTGGGGCGCTCTTCGATTCCCGTCCACGTAAGGACCCTGCACAACGTTTACGCATCATCCCGAATCCCTTTGCCGGCCCATAAATGGCTTGCGGAGCGGATAGACTGCTCCGTCGCGTGTGGCGGTGTAGTGCAGGATGCCTATCCGTATGGTGGTTCAAGGATATGCCGCATTGACAATGGTGTTGATATCGTCGCACTGGATGCTGCCTTGCAAGCCAGTCGTGACACGCAATGCGAGTCGCGTCAACCAGGGCGGTTCGATTTAATTTCTGTTGGCGCATTTGCCCTTAGAAACGGCGTTCTCCAAAAGGGTCAGGACATCCTAGTGGACGCCATTGCTCTTCTACGTGATCCGCGGGTGCATGTCCGATTCCTCGGGGCCGGAAGCGAGTTGGATCGGATTGTTGGGCGGTCTGAGGGACTTGGAATTCATGGGCAAGTCGAGTTCAAGGGTCACGTAGAAAACGTCGCGCCGTTTCTGACGGGCTGTGAAGCGCTGGTTATGGCGTCAAGGTTCGAGGGCCTTTCCATTGCGTGCATTGAGGCGGCGTGTGCAGGTATTCCCCTGATCCTTCCAGACATCCCCGCATTCCGACAGTTTGGTGGTCCCGGCACGATGTTCTTTCAAGCTGAGAGCCCCGCGGCCTTGTCGGATTGTCTTAAAAAATACGTATTAAATAGTTCGGCAGTCCGGCGCGCGGCTGCAACCGCGGCATCTTCCTATCGGAACCAATTCGATATTGTCAGGGTTGCTCAGCGGTATGTATCGCTCTACGAGGCTGCATTGGCTGCTAAGGCTGGAGGTGGACGATGAGCGCAAGTCGTCCGAGTTGGGGTGGTGCGGGCCAAGTAGCTGGCTCGCGGCCGTGTCTTTATTGTCCCATTCGAACTTCTATAGCCTGTCTTCTCTTGATCTCAATGAGTTGGCCGGTGCTTCCAGCTGAATTCGTCGAGGTTAGGCCGGTGGAACTCCAGGGGCTCATACAGACGCCGGGTGTAGGACGGCAGACCTTCAACACGACCAGTTTGGCCGCTGCGGAAGGGTATCCGAGTGGGGCTGCGTATTTCAGATATACCTGGGCTCAACTCGAGCCGCGCAAAGGTGAATACAATTGGGCGTTGATCGATAAGTCTCTCGCGGAAGTACGGATGCAAGGGCGGACAATGGATATTGGTCCGATCATGCTCAATGATGATCGGGATGCCAGGTGGACGCCACAGTGGATGAGGGACAAAGGCTTAGTAGTCTGGCCAAGCGGCGGCATTGACTGGGCTTCAGCAGACCTTCTGGCCAACCACCGGGATTTCATTCTCGACTTCGCCGCACGATATGACGGTCATCCTGATATAAGTTCAATAGACATTCGCTCGATTGGTGCGTGGGGAGAATGGCATCAATACAATGATCCCGATCCTGCGCACTTTCCTTCGTGGGACATCCAGAAGCAGGTTATCGACCTGTATTATTCGAGCTTCAAGAAGACACCATTGGTGATGTTGGTTGGTGGTCGCGAAAAGCCATTTGCGATCTATGCCGCAAACCTCGGTAGGACCGCTTGGAGAGGTGATTGCTGGGGCGATTCAGATCCAGCTGACCAGTACAACCACCACGACTACAGCTATACGCCTTCTGCGAATAATTTGGCGCTTCGGGATGCGTGGACTAGGGCCCCAGTGGCATTGGAAGCCTGCTTGGATCCATCTACGTGGAAGGAGCCGGCGTCCGCTGTTCTGGCGGATGCCCTGTCGTGGCATGCGTCCGTGTATCACACGCAGGCATGGACTATCCCAGTGGCACAGCGCGAAGCATTTGAGGCGGCGCTCCTGAAGCTTGGATTCAGATTGATTCTGAGAAGGGCCTACTTCCCTGCGCGGCTCCGAATTGGGTCCGCGAATCTCGTGAGCTTGGATTGGGAGAATGTGGGGGTTGCTCCACCTTACCGAGATTATCGCGTCGGATTCAGGCTGCGGCGTTCCGATGTGACGGCGTACGCGGTAGAGACGACTAGCAGCGTTAAGGGGCTCCTGCCCGGTGCGAAGTCGATGAGGGTTTCCTTCGTGATTCCCAGTGTGCCGGAATTGATGGAGGGCGAGACTTATTCGCTGGAGGTGGGGTTACTTCTAAGTGGTGCGAATGACAGAAAGTTACCTATAGCGATTGAAGGTAAGACTTGCGACGGGTGGTATCCGCTCGCTACCGTGAAATTGCTGAGGGTGTTGAATGGGCCAGCTCCGCCTGCCGGTGTTACTGTCAATTAGGGATTTCGACGCCGACGGCATATGTAGAAAAACTAATGGCGGCGGTATCCAGCCATGGCAGTCAAACGGCAGTTTTTAGGTAACGCTGTTGTGGCGGTGCGCATTTTGAAGGTGTTTGGACGTGTTGGTTGATGAGGCTACCTTTCCCATGGATATAAGCTCAGACGATGGCTCAGTTGGTAGGGAGAAGATCTCGTTGCTGGTGGACTGCGGTGCAATTAAGGTCGGTGGTGGGGTGCAACTCGCTCTTAATTTCATTAATTTCTTCAGGAAATACCCGTCTCACATAGGTAAAGTATTCTTCTTGGTGCCGAAAGGAGGGATTCTTGCGTCGCGTGGTAACTTTGAATGTGACGAAGCTGTAATTGAGTGCCCAGACGGATATTTTGGGCGAAAGTGGTTTGAGTTGTTTTTCTTGCGCTGCTTTATAAGAAAGCATGACATTCGGGCGGTCTTTACGTTCTTTGGCGCGGGCTTGCCGGTGGGTAAGAACGTGTTTTCGGTGGTTTGTGTTGCTTATCCAATAATTTGCTACGCGGACAGTTCGTACTGGGGATTCATTCCGAGGCGGCGAAGGCTTCGTACTCGCGTAGTAAACTATTTGCGCATTCGGCGCATACGCAGGGCAAGTGTTGTTGTCGCCGAAACAGATGTTATGGCGAATAGGCTTGCGTCGGTTTTGAAAATCGCACGCGACAATGTGGTCGTATCGCCACCGGTACCGTCTGCGTTCGTGCGGCCTGTAGAGCGAACTCGTGGTACTGGTGACCAAGGGGTTCGACTGCTCGTCTTAAGCGGCCTTGATCCGCACAAGAACTTGTGGCGACTGCCTAGTATGGCGTTGGAAATGGAGGCGTTGGGTTTTGACGCTTTCACGTTTGTCGTTTCTGTGGATCGGGGAACCTTTGAGACTGCGTACCCTGCTGTTCGTGATTCTGCTGCAGTTCTTGATCGTCGATTCAGGTTCGTCGGTTCGATTCCACCGGATAGAATTCAAGAGGTCTATGATGATTCCGATTTTCTGGTGAACATCAGCGACTTGGAAAGTTTCTCCAACAATTATATAGAGGCTTGGAAGGCCGGTCTGCCGTTGATATGTAGTAGGCGTGATTTTGCTGTGCATATCTGTGGTGCCTCGGCAGTATATGTTGAGCCGCATGATCCAGTGGCGTCGGCTAGCGCGATGATAAGAGTGATCCGAGATAGGGCCCTGCAGGAGTCGATGATCATTGAAGGGGCTGCGCGGTTGCGAGCGCTTCCGCTTCTGGAAGAGAAGTTTGTTGGAATACTCAACTTGGTAAGGCGGGAGGGGGCGTGAGGAGCTTTCTCGTCGTCACCTACGAAATGGTTCAGCGTATTCTATTTTTGTTGCCCCGGTTTGCCGTTCTCAATGCGCTTAAAAGCGGCTTTCTTCGGCTTTTAGGGGCCCAAGTTGGGAGGCGCACAATTTATTATCCTGGTGTGTGGATTGCGCCGCCGCGTGGTCTGATTGTCGGTGATGATGTTGATTTTGCTCTGGATGTCATCGTCGTTTGCAGTGGTGGTGTTCGGATAGGGTCGAGAGTTCTAATTGGCTATCGGACCCAGATTAATTCGTCAAATCACAATATCCCGGCCGGTCGCGCTCGGATTCACGGTGGGGGCCATGAAAGAAAGCCGATCACCATTGGTGACGACGTTTGGGTAGGGGCAAATTGTTTAATTATGGCGGGGGTGACAATTGGCGAAGGGGCGGTTATTGCTGGTGGCGCAGTGGTCACGCGGGACGTGGCTCCTTATTCGGTCGTGGGCGGTGTGCCGGCAAGGTTAATTAAGGTTCGAGATTAAATTTGAAAAGTAGGCGTCTCCGGTAAGCTGCATGTCGTTGCAGTTGCTGGTTCAGGCGCAATTTTGACGCTGCGCGAAAGGTGGGTTTCTGGATGCGGCAACTTACTCAGGATCTCAATAAGGGAGCGATAGTCCTAACGGAGTTGCCGTCCCTGTCCGTTGAGCATGGGGCGGTGTGGGTGCGTGCGTCGGTTACCTTGGTGTCCATTGGTACCGAAAGAATGCTTGTGGATTTTGGTCGCGGAAACCTTATCCAAAAGGCCCTCCAACAACCCGACAAAGTCCGCCAAGTCCTCGATAAGGTAAGAAGCGACGGCCTCATCCAGACGCTCGAGTCCGTCCGGAACAAACTCGATACACCATTGGCGCTGGGCTACTGCAATGTTGGTGTGGTCGAGTCCGTTGGGCAGGGCGTGCAGGGCTTTTCGGTCGGCGATCGTGTCCTGTCCAACGGCAAGCACGCCGAGATCGTTTGCGTCCCCAAGAACCTCTGCGCCAGGGTCCCCGACGCGGTGGATGACGAATGCGCCGCCTTTGGCGTGATCGCCTCCATCGCGCTGCAGGGCATACGCCTCATACAGCCCACGCTGGGTGAATCTGTCGTGGTCACTGGCCTGGGGCTGATAGGCCTCATTGCCGTGCAATTGCTGCGCGCGCACGGCTGCCGCGTGCTGGGCCTGGATTTCGATGAGGCGAAGCTCGATCTGGCCGAGCGGTTCGGCGCAGAGGTGGTACGCCTGTCACGCGGGCAGGATCCGCTGGCGGCGGCGCAGCGCTTCTCCCGGGGGCGCGGCGTGGACGCGGTGCTGATCACTGCATCCACCAAGAGCAACGAGCCCATCCACCAAGCCGCCACCATGTGCCGCAAGCGCGGGCGCATCGTGCTGGTGGGCGTGGTGGGCATGGAGATGTCGCGCGCCGACTTCTACGAGAAGGAACTCAGCTTCCAGGTCTCGTGTTCCTATGGTCCGGGCCGCTATGACCCGGAATACGAGGAAAAGGGTCACGACTACCCCATCGGCTACGTGCGCTGGACGGAGCAGCGTAATTTCGAGGCGGTGCTGGACATGATGGCCGACGGGCGCCTGGATGTGCGGCCGCTCATCAGCCACCGCTTTGCGTTCGAGGATGCGCCCCAGGCCTATGACCTCATTGCCACAGGCAACCCGCTGGGTGTGCTGCTGAAATACCCCGGCGGTGACCCGGTGGCATTGATGCAGCGCACCGTGGACCTGCCGCCGCCCAACCGACCGGGCACGGGCAGCGTGTCGTTGGCGTTCGTGGGCGCCGGCAACTACGCGTCGGCCGTGCTGGTGCCGGCGTTTGCGCGCACACCGGCACGACTGCGCGCCATTGCGTCTGCTACCGGGCTCAGTGCGGTCCACGTCGGGCGCAAGCACGGGGTGGAGCAGGCCACCACCGACGCGGCCGCGCTGCTAACCGACGACTCGGTCCACGCCGTGGTGGTTACTACTCGCCATGACAGCCACGCGCGGTGGGTGGTGGACGCCTTGGGCAGTGGCAAGCACGTGTTCGTCGAGAAGCCCCTGGCCATTACACTGGAACAACTCGATCAGGTGCGCAGTTGCCACGCGGGGCTGGGCAAGGAAGCACCAATCCTGATGGTGGGCTTCAACCGCCGCTACGCGCCGCAGGTGCAGGCGCTCAAGCGTGCGCTGTCCGGGCGGCAGGCATCGGTATCGATGGTCATGACGGTCAATTCGGGCGCCATCCCCGCTTCGCACTGGACGCAAGACCCGCAGGTGGGCGGTGGGCGGCTCATCGGTGAGGGCTGCCACTTCGTGGACTTGTTGCGCTACCTGGCGGGCTCGCCCATTTCGCGACACGCTGTTGTGGCGATGGCGGGGCAGGGACCGCGCGACACCTGGTCGCTGCAACTCGGGTTCGCCAACGGCAGTGTGGGCACGGTGCACTACTTTGCGAACGGCAACCGGCGTTTTCCCAAGGAGCGGCTCGAGGTCTTTTGCGAGGGAGGTATCGCGCGCATCGACAACTTCCGCAGGCTCGAAAGCGTGGGTTGGCCGGGGTTGGCCTCCAGCCGGGCGTGGAGGCAGGACAAGGGACAGCGCGCCTGCGCCGCGGCCTTCGTGCAGGCCATCACCAGCGGCGATGCGACCGGGTTGATACCGCCCACCGAACTCTTCGAGGTGGCCGAGGTATGCATCCGCGCCGCCGAGGAGATCGGACGCTGAGCGTGCTCGCCCGCGCCCGATTGCTGTTTTCCACGCTGCGTCACCTGCGGCCCAGTCAGCTCGCGGTATGGGTGTTGCGCCGCGCGGTGCAGGAGCGCTTGGATCGCTGGGCTGCGCAGCCGGCCGAGGCGCAGCCGTTTGCCCACCCGGTGTCGTTCCGTTTCCTGAACCGTGACGTGTCCTTCGCGGCCGGTGAGCTCGATTGGCGTCCGCCCGGTGTGCCCAGGCTCTGGGGCTACAACCTCCACTACTTCCAATATCTGGACGGCGGTGACCTGGAACCCCGCGTACAGCGGGATCTGATTGCGCACTGGATACACAGCAACCCGCCGGGCTCATCGCCCGGCTGGGAACCCTATGCGCTCAGCCTGCGACTGGTCAGCTGGTGCCGGTGGCTGCTGCGCAATGCCGAACCGCCTGCGCCACAGCTGCTGGCCAGTGCGGTGGCGCAAGCGCGCTGGCTGCAGCGGCGCCCGGAAAAACACATCCTCGCCAACCACTATTTCGAGAACCTCAAGGCGCTGGTGTTCGCCGGTGCGGTGCTGCCGGCCCCGGATGCGTCGCGTTGGTTGCGCATGGGGCGGGCGGGGTTGTTCGCGCAGGTGCACGAACAGTTCCTGCCGGATGGCGGGCACTACGAGCGCAGTCCTTCGTACCACTGTGTGCTGCTCGGCGGGCTGCTCGATCTGCTCGAGCTGGATCGTGCGGTAGAAGGTGCGCTGGGGGCGCCCTTGCGTGAGGCGGTGGAGCAAGCGGCGATTCGAGCCATGGCTCTGCTCGCAGGCATCGAGTTTCCGGGTGACTGTTACCCCTTGTTCAACGACTCGGCATTCAACAGCGCGCCGCGCCCCTCCGTGCTGTACTCGCGTGCGCAGGCGCTGCGGTTGCGGTGGACCGGGCTTGCCGCAGATCGCGTCGAACTGCCGTGCTTCGGTGTATTCGGCTGGCGTGATGCGAACGCCGGCGAGCTGTTGCTGAAGTGTGGTGACGTGGGGCCGGCGTACCAGCCGGGCCACACCCACTGCGATATGTTGTCGTTCGAGTGGTATCTGGGTGGCCTGCCCTTCGTGGTCGATACCGGGGTGTACGAATACGAACCGGGGCCGATGCGTCATTACGTGCGCTCCACTGCGGCTCACAACACGGTGGCCGTGGAAGGGGCCGAGCAGTCCGAGATCTGGGGTGAGTTCCGGGTGGCGCGCCGGGCCCGGGTGCTTCGTGCAGGCATCGAAGCGGTGTCTGGTGGCTTGCGGTTTTCGGGTGAGATTCTCGCGTTCCCCGCGCTGGGCGGGGGTATTCGTCATCGGCGTGTCGTCGAGCTTTTGCGCTCTGGCGCTGCCTGGAACGTGCGTATCGAGGACGAGTTGCGCGGGAAGGGTCACGCTGCGCTCGGCAGTAGGCTATTGTTTCACCCGGATATCGAGATCATTCCCGAATCCGACCAGGCCTGCCTGTTGCGATTGCCGCACGGCGGCGTGGTGCGCCTGAGCAGCCTGCACGGTGGTGTGATGCAATGGTGCACCGCGCCATACTGCCCCGGGTTCGGTGTGCGACGGGATGCGCCACAACTGCTGGTGCGCACCGAGGGGGCGTTGCCGGCAAGAATGGGCTTCGTGTTCGAGAGTGTTGGACCGCTTCATGATCCATAGGGATCATGAAGCCGAAGCTGTTTCAGGGAATGATGCACACAACCAACGGACGGCACGGCGAGATGCACATCCTTTTCCTGTCGCACTACTTCCCGCCCGAGGTGAACGCGCCCGCCAACCGCACCTACGAGCATTGCCGGGAATGGGTCAAGGCGGGGCATCGTGTCACTGTGGTGAGTTGCGTGCCACACCATCCTATGGGCAAGGCGTACCCCGGCTATCGCAACCGGCTTTACCAGGTGGAAGACAAGGACGGCATCCGGGCCGTGAAGGTTCTCACCTACATCACCGCGAACGAGGGTTTCCTGAAGCGCACGTTCAATTACGTCTTTTATATGGTGATGGCGATCGTCGTCGCGCCCTTCCTGCCGAAGGCCGATATGGTGGTTTCAACGAGTCCGCAGTTCTTCAACGGACTGGCGGGCTATTTCGTGAGCCGGCTGAAACGCTGCCCCTGGGTGCTGGAGATCCGTGATCTGTGGCCGGAGTCGATCCTTGCAGTGGGCGCCATTCGCAACCGGCGCGTGATCGCGGCGCTGGAGTGGATCGAGCGCTTCGTCTACCGCAAGGCGGACCATATCGTGCCGGTCACCAACGCGTTTCGTTCGCACATCCTCGCGCGCGGCGGTGCTGAAGACCGCATCACGGTGATCCGCAACGGGGTTGATCTGTCGCTGTTCACGCCCAGGCCGCGCGATGAAGACTTTGCCCGCCAGATCGGCGTGCACGAGCGCTTTGTGGCCGCCTACGTGGGCACGCACGGCATGGCACATGGGCTGGATACGGTGCTTGACGCGGCCGCGCTGTTGCGGGATGACCAGCGCATCGTGTTCCTGCTGGTGGGCGACGGCGCGGAGCGTGCGCGTCTGGAGGAAAGGGCGCGCGCGATGAACCTGCCGAACCTCGTGATGCTGGGTCAGCAGCCGAAGGACCGGATGCCCGCCATCTGGTCCGTGAGCGACGTGAGCCTGGTACTGCTGCGCAGGCTCGATCTGTTCAAGACGGTGATCCCGTCGAAGATCTTCGAGAGCATGGCCATGCAGCGGCCGATCGTGCTGGGCGTGGAAGGCGAGGTGAAGGAAATCATCGAGCAAGGCGGTGCGGGGCTGTGCATCGAACCCGAGAACGCGGCGGAGCTTGCCCGAGCGGTGCAGGCACTGGCCGCCGACCAGTCCATGTACCGGCGCATGCAGGAAGACGGCTATCGTTATGTGCGCGAGCAGTTCGACCGTACGGTTTCCGCGCGGCGTTATCTGGATCTGCTGCAGCGCACGGTGAACCGATGATTCGCGTGGTTCTCTGGCTTTTGTCGGCCGGGCTGCTGGCCTGGGGCTTCGCGGATGGCCTCTCCTACATGGTCGCGAACTGGTCCCGCGAGGAATACAGCCACGGCTACATGATTCCGCTGGTTGCGCTGCTGCTGGCATGGCAGCGCATGCCGCGTTTGGCTGCCGTGCCATCGGCGGGCCACTGGTTGGGTGTGGTGCTGCTGCTCCTGTCCCTGTGCACCTGGGTGCTTGGCGAGCTGAGCAGTCTGTACACGATCCTGCAGTACGGTTTCCTGCTCGGCCTGTACGGCCTGGTGCTTGCGTTGCTCGGGCTGCACGGTACGCGGCTGATGATGGCGCCGCTTGCGTACCTGCTGTTCATGGTGCCTCTGCCCAACTTCCTGCTGTTCAATCTGTCGCAGCAGCTCCAGTTGCTGAGTTCGCAGATTGGTGTGGCCGTGGTGCGTGCCTTCGACGTGAGCGTCCACCTCGAGGGCAACGTGATCGACCTCGGCGTCTACAAGCTGCAGGTGGTGGAGGCCTGCAGCGGGCTGAATTACCTGTTCCCGCTGATGAGTTTCGGTTTCCTGCTCGCCTGCCTGTACCGGGCGCCGTTCTGGCAGCGTGCCGTGCTGTTCCTGAGTACGGCGCCCATCACCATATTGATGAACAGTTTTCGCATCGGGGTGATCGGCGTGCTCGTGGACCGTTACGGCATCGCGCAGGCCGAGGGTTTCCTGCATTACTTCGAGGGCTGGGTCATCTTCATGGCCTGTGTGGCGGTGCTGTTGCTGGAGATCTGGTGCTTCAACCGCTTTCACCCGGAGCGCCCGGGGGTGTTCGCGTCGCTGGATCTGGATTTTCCGGCGTGGAGCACGGTGCGCGCGGCACTTGCCGACGGGGCCCGCATGCGCCCGCAGGCCGGGCCCGTGTGGGCTTGCCTGGTTCTGGTGACCCTGTTTCTTCCGCTGTCGTGGGGCCTCGGTGCGCGCGACGAGCAGCCGCTCGCGCGCGAGGGTTTCGTGCATTTCCCGCTGATCCAGGGTGATTGGGTGGGGCGTGAGGTGAGCATCGACCCCGAGGTGCTGGCGTCACTGCGCCTCACGGACCATTTCATCGCGGATTACCGTGCGCCCGGCGTGGCCGAACCGGTGAACTTCTACGTGGCGTTCTACGGCTCGCAGCGCAAGGGGGCGTCGGTGCATTCGCCGAAGTCCTGCATCCCGGGCGGCGGCTGGGAGATTCAGGCCTTCGGTCAGGTGTCGCTGCCTGGTGTTGCGCTCGCGGGCGGGCCACTGCGCGTGAACCGCGTGCTGATCCAGATGGGTGAGCAGCGCCAACTGGTCTATTACTGGTTCCAGCAGCGCGGGCGCTCGCTCACGAACGAGTACCTCGTGAAGTGGTACATCTTCACCGATGCGCTGTTCATGAACCGCACCGACGGGGCGCTCGTGCGCGTGACCACGCCGGTGCCTGATGGTGGCGATATTGCCGGGGCTGACCAGCGGCTCGAGCGCTTCGTCGACGAGGTGTATCCCTTGCTGCAACGTTACGTTCCGGACTGAGGCGGCGATGCTCGTATTGCTTGCTCTGGTATTCGTCGGCGCACTGTTCATCAGCGTGACGCTGCTGCCGGTGCTGATGCAAAACGCCGAACGCTGGCACCTGGTCGACGTGCCCAACGAGAAGCGCAAGATCCACAAGGTCTCGAAGCCGCGCGTGGGTGGCCTCGGCATCGTGGCGGCCGCGTTCCTGAGTGCGACGTACTGGCTGGTCGGGCACGAAGTGCCGCCCGGGCTGGTGGTGGGTGCAGTCACGATCGTGGTGTTCGGTTACCTGGATGACCGCCACAACCTGCGCGTGCGCTGGAAATTATTCGGCCAGATCCTCGCGGCGCTGGCGTTGCTGATGGGCGGTACCGTGATTCCGCACGTGCCGTTCCTGCCGCTCGACGTGGCACTGCCGTGGCTCACGTGGCCGCTCACCTTTGTGTTCGTGCTGGGCGCGATCAACGCAGTGAACCTTTCCGACGGGCTGGACGGGCTGGCCGGCGGCATGGCGCTGATGAGCCTGTGCCTGATCGCGGCGCTGGGGCTTTCGGGCGGACAGTACCTGGCCCCCGTGATCGCGACGGCGGTGGGCGGTGGCCTGATGGGCTTCCTGCGCTACAACACGCACCCTTCGCAGATGTTCATGGGCGATACCGGCAGCCAGTTCCTCGGCTACGTGATTGCCGCGCTGGCCATTCTCCTCGTGCAGGAACCGGGCCTGCCCGTGAGTCCGATGCTGCCGTTGCTGATCGTCGGCATGCCGGTGCTGGACACGGCCGCAGTCATGATGCTGCGCATCCTGAAGGGCAGGTCGCCGTTTCTTCCCGACTCGAGCCACCTGCATCATCAGTTGATCGACGTCGGACTCAGCCATCACCAGGCGGTGGCCATGCTCTACGCGCTGCAGTTCCTGCTGCTCGCTTTGGCGTGGGGGTACCGTTTCGCGATGGAATGGAAGGTGGTGCTCGTCTACGGCGCGTTCACGCTGATCGTGCTTGGCCCGGTCGCGGTACTGCGCCTCACCAGCACCGCGCTCGTGCACCGGCAGGAAGGGACGGTGGAGCGCCGCAACCAGTTGCTGCGCCGGCTCGGCTGGGTGTATTTGCACTCCAGCAGGATCATCGCCTCCGGCCTTGGCCTGCTGCTGGTGGTGGCGGCGTTTCTGGTCAGACGGCCGGTTGAGGGCCTCGGTCACACCCCGCTGCTGGCCGCGTTCACCGGCGCCATGGTCTGGGCGATATTTCGTGAACGGCGCGAGTTCGTGGTCCGGCTGCTGGTGTACATGGCGTGCGCCTTCGTGGTCTACGCCATATCGGAGAGCGCGGCGAGGCCCGTGTTCACGCTCGGTTTCGACGTCGTGCTGGTGCTGATGGTGGCGTTCCTGTTCCTGGCCATCCGCATGACACGCCGTGAAGTGTTCCGCCCCGACACCCAGGATGCGCTGGTGGTGCTGATGATTCTGATCATCCCGCTGCTGCCGTTCGGCCCGATGGCCGAGATCGAACTGCAGCGCATCGCGCTGCGCTCGGCTGCGCTGCTCTACTGCTGCGAATTCGTCCTCAGCCGCTCCCCCGGTGCCCGGCATTTCACCCTGAACACCGCAGCGATCGCCGCCTTGCTGGTGCTGGGAGTGTGAGGCGGTTCTGCGGAAATATCTGCCGCGCGTAGCCCATATGGATCATGACGCTGCCGCGCATGCCGTTGTAGCGTGCCCTCGAATCGTTGTTTCCAGTGGAGTCTGTGCCATGCGTTGCGCAATCAGGGGTGTGTTGTTGGCGGGCGCGATGCTGGTGTCGGTGGCATCGCAGGCCTATGTGGTGCCGGTGACGAATGCGTCGTTCGAGACCACATCGAATGCGGCGCTCAGCAGCGACGTCGATGGGAAGTGGTGGAGCGGGTTTCACCCCGGCTGGACGGGGAGCGGATCGACGGGCACGTGGATTCCGTACGCATCGGTGTTCACCGATCCCATCCCCGACGGGGCGCAGGTCGCATACATGAATGGAGGTGGGTCGATCTGGCAGAGCACGGGAGAGCTCATCCAGGCCGGCTACACCTATACGCTGAGCGTGATGGTGGGTACACGCGAGACGAACCAGACTTCCGCCGTGACTTTCGATGGCGCCAGAATCAGCTTGCTGGGTGATGGCAATACGCTCGATTCGGCCACGCTCACGACCCTTGCGGTGGGCAAATGGGCTCAACTCACGACCAGCTTCACGGCAACTGCAGGCGATGCAGGAAAGACCCTGCAAATCAGGCTGGAGGGGCTGAAGCAGGGCGTGCAAACCAATTACGACGCCGTTTCGGTCACCGCAGTACCGCTGCCGGCGGCTGCATGGCTGTTCGGTTCCGCGCTGTTCGGGCTGGGCCTGGTGCGTCGGCGAGCCGTCGGCGGCGTGGTCGCAGCCTGAGGCAATATCTGCGGTTTGTGATTCATATGGGTCATGACGGGACATACCAAGCCCGTTTATCGTGACCGCAAGTGCCTGGTTGTGGCCTTACCCACACGGAAGTGGGTTTGGCTTCATCCAGGCATTTGTCGTATATAGCCCCGACGTTTTCGCATGTCCTGAAACGCTTTCTCCCGGGTGACTCATGCCGTTCATCGTCCCTGCTCGCCGTCTCCTGCTGGTCGCTTGCGTGGCGCTGCTCGTTGCGTGCAGCAGCGGCGAGCATCGCCAGGCGCAGTACCTCGAGCGCGCCCGCGGGCTGTTCGCGGCCGGCAACTTCGAGAAGGCGATGGTCGAGACGAAGAACGTACTGCAGATCAACTCGAACAACGTCGAGGGGCGCTATCTGCTGGCGCAACTCTACGAGCGCGAGCAGAACTGGCAGCAGATGTTCGCGAACCTGCGGCTGGTGGTGGACCTGGACGGCAAGCACATTCCGGCGCGCATCCGGCTCGGGCAGACGTACTACGCGAACGCGATGTACCCCGAGGCGCTCGCGCAGGCGGATGCGGTGCTCGCGCTCGATGCCACGAATGCCGATGCACACACGCTGCGCGGCAGCGTGTTCTTCCGCGAGGGCAAGCCTGCCGAGGCGATCCAGGAGGCCTCGCTCGCGTTGCAGCAGGACCCGGACAACGTGGGCGCCATCTCGGTATTCAGCGCGGTCTACGGTGAAAAGGATCCGGAGCGCGCGCTGGCGGTGATCGGTGACGGCATCGCGCGGCAGACGAAGAACGCCACGCTGAAGCTGCTGAAGATCGAGGTGCTGGAGCAGAACCAGCGCACCGACGAGGCGCTCGCGGTCTATCGTGAGCTCGTCGACGAATACCCCGACAACCTGTTCTTCCGCTACCGCATGGTGCGCTACCTGGAGCAGCACGGGCGCACCGACGAGGCCGAGGCGGCGCTGCGCGAGATCGTGAACACCACGCCCGACAACGTCGACCTGAAGCTCTGGCTGGCGCAGTTCCTCGCGAGCAACCGCGATCCGGATCTCGCCGAGACCACGCTGAAGGGCTTCATCGAGAAGCAGCCGAAACTCTACGAGCTGCGCTTCGCGCTCGGCACGCTGTACGCGGCGCGGCAGCAGTTCGAGCCGGCACTCGCGGTTTATGGCGAGGTGGTCAGGCTCGACGGCAAGGGTGCCGATGCGCTGCTCGCGCGCAACCGCATGGCCGAGATCGTACTGGCACGCAATGACCGCGCGGGTGCAGAGCGGCTGCTCGACGAGATTCTTGCGATCGAGTCCGAGAACAGCGAGGCCCTGATCACGCGCGCACGCATTGCACTGCAGGACGGCGATACCAAGACCGCCATCGCGGATCTGCGCTCGGTGCTGCGCAACGCCCCCGACAACGTGGTCGCGCTGCGGCTGCTGGCCGGCGCGCACGAGACTGACGGCGCGCTGAACCTGGCACTCGACAACTACCGCCAGATCCTCGGGGTGGCACCGGCCGACCGCGACGCGGCCTACAACGCCGCGCGGCTCATGCTGGCACAGGGCGAGAGCGAGAACGCCGAGCGTGCGCTGCTCGCGCTGGCCGAGCAGGACCCGCAGAACCTCGACGCGCAACGGCTGCTGGTGGCTACGCTGGGCAAGAGCGGCAAGTGGGACGTGGCGCTCGGGCGGGTGCAGAAGCTGGTCGACGAGCCGCGCACGCACGTGCTGGGGTTGTATCTGCGCGGGCGCATCGCCTTCGATCGCGGAGACTTCGCGACTGCCGCGAGCTCGATGGAAGAGGCACTTGCCGCCGAGCCCGCGCTGATCGAGCCGCTGGGCTTCGCTGCGATGGCGCGCGAGCGCCTGGGTCAGCGCGAGCAGGCGCTCGCCTACGTGCAGGCGCACGTGGCCGCGCACCCGGACCATGCGCACGCACTCGACCTGCTGGGCGAGATGCAGCAGGCGCGCGGCAGCACCGCCGCCGCCCGCGAGGCGTGGACACGCGCCTCGACCGCAGTGCCCAAGGCAGCGGGGCCGTATCTGCGCCTTGCCGGGCTGGATTCGGCTGCAGGGGATTTCGACGGCGCCGAGGCGGTGCTGCGCCGCGGGCTCGAGCAGGCACCGGAGAGCGTCGAGCTGCAGATGGCACTTGCCGGCTTGCTGGTCGAACGCGGGCAGGTGGAACCTGCGATGGCGGCCTTCGAGGCCGTGCTGAAGCGTCATCCGAAGATGGCGATCGCGGCGAACAACCTGGCGGCGCTGCTTGTCGATTACCGCAGCGACGAGAAGGACTTGCGCCGCGCGCTGGCGCTGGTGGAGCCGCTCGAGTCCACGCAGCAGCCTGCGTTCCTCGACACGCTGGCGTGGGTGAATTACCGCCTCGGCAACTACGCACGTGCGGTGAGACTGTCCACGGCCGCGATCCAGCTGGGCGCCAAGGCGCCGGTGTTCCACTACCACCTCGGCATGGCGTACCACCGCCAGAACCAGAACGATCGCGCCCGCGAGCAGCTCGAACTGGCGCTGGCCGACCCTGCCGCCACCTACCCCGGCCGCGACGAAGCCCGGGCCACGCTGGATTCGTTGTGATTGTTCCGCCATCTGCCGCCATTTGCCGCGCTTTTTTTGAGGGCGGCATTCCCATAGAATGCCCGCTCAGATTTTCGCTGGCTTGAGTCGGGCAACCGCAAGCGAGACGGCGTCTGAATCGGATTCCGGTACGGGGCTCCCGTCGGTTGGCCTCACCCTTTCAGGTCAGGGATCCGTTGTCTCGATGCCTGCGCTGCGCTTCCCCGGGCTGCCGGAAAACCTTTCCGGGTGGCTCTGCCGCCGCGACCACACGAGGAGAAACCATTGACTACCGAGCTCCATCGGCCGGCCGTTCTCGCGCTCGCAGACGGCAGTCTGTTCCGTGGTGTCTCGATCGGTGCAGCAGGCATCAGCAGCGGTGAAGTGGTGTTCAACACGGCGATGACGGGTTATCAGGAGATCCTGACCGACCCTTCCTACGCGCGGCAGATCATCACGCTGACCTATCCGCACATCGGCAACACCGGCGTCAACCGCGAGGACGAGGAGTCTGCTCGGGTGTGGGCGGCAGGTCTGGTCATCCGCGACCTGCCGCTGCTCGCCAGCAACTTCCGCAGCGAACAGACGCTTTCCGACTATCTGACCGAGCGCGGTGTGGTCGGCATTGCCGACATCGACACGCGCCGGCTCACACGCATCCTGCGCGAGACCGGTGCACAGAGCGGCTGCATCATGGCGGGCGACGTCGACGAGGCGCAGGCCTTGGCCACCGCGCGTGCGTTTCCGGGCCTGCAGGGCATGGATCTCGCCAAGGTAGTGAGCACTGACAAGCCCTACGTGTGGAGCGAGGGGTCGTGGGAGCTGGGGCACGGCCACCAGGCCGCGCCGCCGGCACGCTTCAAGGTGGTGGCCTACGACTACGGCGTGAAGCGCAACATCCTGCGCACGCTGGTGGACCATGGTTGTGCGCTGACGGTGGTGCCTGCCGAAACTCCCGCCGCCGAGGTGCTGGCGATGCACCCCGACGGGGTGTTTCTCTCGAACGGCCCTGGCGACCCGGAGCCTTGTGATTACGCGATCCGCGCGATCCGCGCGATCCTCGATGCCGGCATTCCGGTGTTCGGCATCTGCCTGGGGCACCAGTTGCTGGCGCTCGCGAGCGGTGCACGCACCGTGAAGATGAAGTTCGGCCACCACGGCGCGAACCATCCGGTGCTGGATACGGCGCGTGGCACGGTGATGATCACCAGCCAGAATCACGGCTTTGCCGCCGACGAGGCCACGCTGCCGCCCACGCTGCACGCCACGCACCGTTCGCTGTTCGACGGCTCGCTGCAGGGCATCGCGCGTAACGACTGTCCCGCGTTCAGTTTCCAGGGGCATCCGGAAGCCAAGCCCGGACCGCACGATGCGAGCGGGCTGTTCGCGCATTTCGTGGAGTTGATGCTGGCGCGCCGTGGCGCGTGAGTCCGTGACGCCGCGAGGCGTCCTGTGTTGAATCCGATCGGGTACCGAGCATGCCAAAACGCACCGACATCCATTCGATCCTGATCATCGGCGCCGGTCCCATCGTGATCGGGCAGGCCTGCGAGTTCGACTACTCCGGGGCGCAGGCCTGCAAGGCGCTGCGCGAGGAAGGCTATCGCGTCGTGCTGGTGAACTCGAACCCGGCGACGATCATGACCGACCCGGCGATGGCCGACGCCACCTACATCGAGCCGGTCAACTGGCGCACGGTGGCGAGCATCATCGAGCGCGAGCGCCCCGATGCACTGCTGCCGACCATGGGCGGGCAGACCGCACTCAACTGCGCGCTCGACCTGGCGCGCGAGGGCATCCTCGAGAAGTTCGGTGTGACGCTGATCGGCGCCACGCGCGAGGCGATCGACAAGGCCGAGGACCGGCAGAAGTTCGACCGTGCGATGAAGGCGATCGGGCTCGAAACACCGCGCAACGCCCTCGTGCACAGCATGGAAGAGGCGCTGCAGGTGGTCGACAGCGTCGGCTTCCCGTGCATCATCCGTCCCTCGTTCACGATGGGCGGCTCGGGTGGCGGCATCGCGTACAACCGCGAGGAATTCGAGGAGATCTGCGAGCGTGGCCTGGCGCTGTCGCCGACGCACGAACTGCTGATCGACGAGTCGCTGATCGGCTGGAAGGAGTTCGAGATGGAGGTCGTGCGCGATCGCGCCGACAACTGCATCATCATCTGCTCGATCGAGAACTTCGACGCGATGGGCGTGCATACCGGCGACTCGATCACCGTGGCGCCGGCGCAGACGCTGACCGACAAGGAATACCAGCTCATGCGCAACGCCTCGATCGCGATCCTGCGCGAGATCGGGGTGGAAACCGGCGGCTCGAACGTGCAGTTCGCGGTCGATCCAAGCAGCGGCCGTCTGGTCGTGATCGAGATGAACCCGCGCGTGTCGCGTTCCTCGGCGCTTGCGTCCAAGGCCACCGGCTTCCCGATCGCGAAGGTTGCGGCGAAGCTCGCCGTGGGCTACACGCTCGACGAGCTGCGCAACGAGATCACCGGTGGTGCCACGCCGGCGTCGTTCGAGCCGTCGATCGACTACGTGGTGACCAAGGTGCCGCGGTTCACGTTCGAGAAGTTCGCCACTGCCGATACGCGCCTGACGACGCAGATGAAGTCGGTCGGCGAGGTGATGGCGATCGGGCGCACGTTTCAGGAGTCGCTGCAGAAGGCGATGCGCGGCCTTGAAGTGGGTTCGGCGGGCTTCGAACCGCACGTGCACTCGCACGACGAGGCCACGCTCGAGCGCCTGCGCGGTGATATCCGCAATCCCGGCGCTGCGCGGCTGTGGTACCTGGCCGACGGTTTTCGCGCCGGTTTCTCGCTCGCCGAGCTATACGAACTGTCGGCGGTCGACCCGTGGTTCCTGGTGCAGATCGAGGACATCGTGCGCGAGGAAACTGCGCTTGCCCACCGGGCGCTGGCGAGCCTGGAGGCGGCGGAACTGCGGCGCCTGAAGCGCAAGGGTTTCTCCGACCGCCGGCTCGCGGACCTGCTCGGCGCGAGCGAGCGTGCGGTACGCGAGTGCCGGCATGCGTTCGGCATCCGCCCGGTGTACAAGCGCGTCGATACCTGCGCCGGCGAATTCGCGTCGGCGACCGCCTACATGTACTCCGCCTACGAGGAGGAGTGCGAGGCGGCGCCGAGCGCGCGGCGCAAGATCATGGTGCTCGGCGGCGGGCCGAACCGCATCGGGCAGGGCATCGAGTTCGACTACTGCTGCGTGCATGCGGCACTCGCGATGCGCGAGGACGGCTACGAGACCATCATGGTCAACTGCAACCCGGAGACCGTCTCCACCGACTACGACACGTCGGATCGTCTGTACTTCGAGCCGGTGACGCTCGAGGACGTGCTCGAGATCGTGCACGTCGAGCGTCCGGAGGGCGTGATCGTGCAGTTCGGCGGTCAGACGCCGCTGAAGCTTGCGCGTGCGCTGTACGCTGCCGGCGTGCCGATCATCGGCACCACGCCGGATGCGATCGATCGCGCCGAGGACCGCGAGCGCTTCCAGCAGATGATCGACAAGCTCGGGCTGTTGCAGCCGGCGAACGCGATCGTGCGCTCGGAAGAGGAGGCCGAAGTGGCGGCCGAGCGCATCGGTTATCCGCTGGTGGTACGGCCGTCGTACGTGCTCGGCGGGCGCGCGATGGAGATCGTGTATCGGCCCGAGGAACTGCGTACCTACATGCGCGAGGCGGTGCGGGTTTCGGAGGATGCACCGATCCTGCTCGACCTGTTCCTGCGCTCGGCGATCGAGGTCGACATCGACGCGGTATCCGACGGCGAGCGGGTGGTGATCGGTGCGATCATGCAGCACATCGAGCAGGCAGGAATCCACTCGGGAGACTCGGCGTGCTCGTTGCCGCCGTACAGCCTGCCGGCCTCCGTGCAGGCCGAGATGCGCGAGATCGTGATCCGCATGGCGCGTGAGCTGGGCGTGGTGGGGCTGATGAACGTGCAGCTCGCGTGGCAGGAAGGCAAGGTGTACGTGATCGAGGTGAACCCGCGTGCTTCGCGCACGGTGCCGTTCGTCTCGAAGTGCATCGGGCGCTCGCTGGCGAAGATCGCCGCGCGTTGCCAGGCGGGCGTGTCGCTCGCGGCGCAGGGCTTCACCGAAGAGGCGATTCCGCAGCTCTTCAACGTCAAGGAATCGGTGTTTCCGTTCAACAAGTTCCCCGGCATCGACCCGATCCTGGGGCCGGAGATGAAATCCACCGGCGAGGTGATGGGCGTGGGAGCGACGTTTGCCGAGGCCTTCCTGAAGGCGCAGGTCGCCGCCGGCGAGGAGCTGCCGCGCAGCGGCGTGGTCTTCATCAGCGTGCGTGACGCCGACAAGCCGGGCGTGATCGGCGTGGCGCGTGATCTGGTCGACATGGGTTTCAGCCTGGTCGCCACGCGCGGTACCGCGGCCGGCATTGCGGAGGCCGGGATTGCGGTCGAGGTGGTGAACAAGGTGCGCGAAGGTCGCCCGCACATCGTCGACATGATCAAGAACGAACGCATCCAGTTGATCATCAACACCACCGAGGGGCGGCAGGCGATCGCCGATTCCTCGACGATCCGCTCGAGCGCGCAGGCCTACGACGTGTACTACACGACCACGCTGGCCGGCGGTGAGGCGGTGTGCATGGCGCTGCGCCACGGTCCGGACACCAGCGTGCGCTGTCTGCAGGAGATTCACGGCGGGAGGACGGGCTGATGGCCGCACGGGTTCCGATGACGGTGGAGGGTTCCGAGCGCCTGCGCGAGGAGCTCGATCAGTTGAAGCGCGTCGAGCGGCCGCGCATCTCGAAGGCGATCGCCGAGGCGCGCGAGCACGGCGACCTGAAGGAGAACGCGGAGTATCACGCCGCGCGCGAGCAGCAGGGCTTCGTCGAGGCGCGCATCAACGACATCGAGTCGAAGCTCGCGGGCGCGCAGATCATCGATGTCACGAAGATTCCCGAGACCGGCCGCGTGATCTTCGGCGCGACGGTCGCGATCCTGAACCTCGAGACCAACGACACGCTGCGCTATCGCATCGTCGGCGAGGATGAAGCGTCGGTGCGCGACAACAAGATTTCGGTGACCTCGCCGCTCGCCCGCTCGCTGATCGGCAAGGAAATCGGCGACGTCGTCATGGTACGCACCCCGGGCGGCGACACCGAGTACGAGATCGTCGCCACGCAGCACATCTGACCCCGCATGTCGGATTGAAATCCGACCCACGTAGGTCGGCATTCAATTGGCGTAGGTCGGCATTCATGCCGACAGAATGTCCGTAGGTCGGCATTCATGCCGACAGAATGTTCGTGGGTCGGCATTCATGCCGACAGAATGTTCGTAGGTCGGCATTCATGCCGACAGCGTGTTCGTGGGTCGGCATTCATGCCGACAGGGTGTTCGTGGGTCGGCATTCATGCCGACAGCGTTATGCGTCGTTCGTCGGAATAAATCCCGCCCTACATCGACCGGGGCACCTTCGTCAAACGCGGATTGGGTTCGGGATTGCGGCGGTAGACCAGCACCACCTTGCCGATTTCCTGCACCACCTCGGCGCGGAAATCGGTGGCGATCTGCCGCACGAGCTGGTGACGCAGATCGCGCTCGGCAATGACCAGCTTGACCTTGATCAGCTCGTGATCGTGCAGCGCACGTTCGATTTCGGCCCGGACGGTCTCGCTGAGGCCATTGCCTGCCACCGTCACCACCGGGTGCAGTGCGTGGCCGAGACCGCGCAGCTTTTTCCTGAATTCCGGGTCGATGGGCATACGGGCAGGTTCCGGTCGGCTTGGCTGGGGCGGCATTGTAGCCTGCGCATGGGCAGATCCACTGCCAGGCTTTTGGCGTAATTTGTGCTGATCCTGAGCTGTTCGTGCGATCAGATGCTGCAATATGCGTTCGAACGTCGATTTCAAGACCGCTGGTTGCCGACAGCGGCACCGGTGCGGGGGGGCAGCAGTGGCGAGGTCGAAGAGCAGCGGCCGATGGTTGCGCGAGCATCATGCCGATCGCTACGTGCAGCGTTCGCGTGCCGAGGGCTACCGTTCGCGGGCCAGTTACAAATTGCTCGAGCTGCAGCAAGGCGACCGTCTGCTGCGTGCGGGCGACGTGGTCGTCGACCTGGGCGCGGCACCCGGTGGCTGGAGCCAGGTGGCAGCGGATCTGGTCGGCGACCGTGGGCTGGTGGTGGCGTCGGACATACTGCCGATGGACCCGATCGCAGGCGTGAGCTTCGTGCAGGGCGACTTCACCGAAGACGCGGTGTTCGAGCAGGTGCTGGGTGTGCTCGGCGAGCGACGCGTCGACCTTGTAATGTCGGACATGGCCCCCAATATGAGTGGTATCCGCGATGTCGACCAGCCGCGCTCGATGCTGCTGGCGGAGCTCGCGCTCGATCTGGCAACGAGGGTGCTGAAGCCGGGAGGGGTGTTCGTCTGCAAGATATTTCACGGAGAGGGCTTCGATGCGTACGTGAAGGTCTTGCGCGCTGCCTTCACGCACGTGCTGACGCGCAAGCCCGATGCCTCACGTGACCGCTCGCGCGAGGTGTATGTGGTGGCCCGCGGGTTCCGTGGCAGCCCGTCGGATTGAAATCCGACCCACGTGTCGGGTTGAAACCCGACCTACGGATCGCGGATCGACGTAGGTCGGCATTCATGCCGACAGGGCTGTCCGGACGCCGCATCGACGTAGGTCGGCATTCATGCCGACAGGGGATGTCCGAACGCCGCATCGGCGCAGGTCGGCATTCATGCCGACAGGGATGTGCGGACGCCGCATCGGCGCAGGTCGGCATTCATGCCGACGGGGATGTGCGGACGCCGCATCGGCGTAGGTCGGCATTCATGCCGACGGGGATGTCTGGACGCCGCATCGACGCAGGTCGGCATTCATGCCGACAGGGATGTGCGGACGGCGCATCGGCGCAGGTCGGCATTCATGCCGACAGGGATGTGCGGACGCCGCATCGGCGCAGGTCGGCATTCATGCCGACGGGGCTGTCCGGACGGCGCATCGACGTAGGTCGGCATTCATGCCGACGGGGGTGTGCGGTGTGCGAACGGCGATGGTGTAAAGTGGCACCAGGTTTTACGGTTTTACGCGCGCGGGTGCGCGACCCGTTGAGGGCAGGACGTTGAACGATATGCTGAAAAATCTGCTGTTGTGGGTGGTCATCGCAGCGGTGCTGCTGACGGTGTTCCAGAACTTCAACATGCAGCCGCAGCGCGAGCAGGTGAGTTACAGCGATTTCCTCGAGCAGGTGCAGGGCGATCGCGTTCGCAAGGTCGTGATCGACGGCCTGCTGATCGTCGGCGAGCGCGAGGACGGCAGCCGGTTCGAAGTCGTGCGGCCGCAGGTCACGGACAGCGGTCTGATGGGCGACCTGCTCGATCACCGTGTCGCCATCGAAGGTCGCAAGCCCGAGCAGCAGAGCCTGTGGTCGCAGTTGCTGGTCGCCTCGTTCCCGATCCTGATCATCATCGCGGTGTTCATGCTGTTCATGCGCCAGATGCAGGGCGGTGCGGGCGGGCGCGGCGGCCCGATGAGCTTCGGCAAGAGCAAGGCGAGGTTGCTGTCCGAAGACCAGATCAAGACCACGTTTGCCGACGTGGCGGGCGTGGAGGAAGCGAAGGAAGACGTGCAGGAGCTGGTCGAGTTTCTGCGCGAGCCGAGCAAGTTCCAGAAGCTCGGCGGGCGCATCCCGCGTGGTGTGTTGCTGGTCGGACCGCCCGGCACCGGCAAGACGCTGCTCGCGAAGGCGATCGCCGGCGAGGCCAAGGTGCCGTTCTTCTCGATTTCGGGTTCGGACTTCGTCGAGATGTTCGTCGGTGTGGGCGCCTCGCGCGTGCGCGACATGTTCGACCAGGCGAAAAAGCAGTCGCCGTGTATCATTTTCATCGACGAGATCGACGCCGTGGGCCGTCACCGTGGTGCCGGCCTGGGCGGTGGTCACGACGAACGCGAGCAGACGCTGAACCAGTTGCTGGTCGAAATGGACGGCTTCGAGCCGAACGACGGCATCATCGTGATCGCCGCCACGAACCGGCCCGACGTACTCGACCCGGCGCTGCTGCGCCCGGGTCGCTTCGACCGCCAGGTGGTGGTGGGGCTGCCGGACATTCGTGGCCGGGAGCAGATCCTGAAGGTGCACATGCGCCGCGTGCCGCTGGGCGACGATGTGGATCCGGCGATCATCGCGCGTGGTACGCCCGGTTTTTCCGGCGCGGACCTGGCGAACCTGGTCAACGAGGCCGCGCTGTTCGCCGCACGTGCCGACCACCGCATGGTCTCGATGCACGAGTTCGACCTCGCCAAGGACAAGATCATGATGGGCGCCGAGCGCAAGTCGATGGTCATGTCCGAGAAGGAGCGGCGCAATACGGCCTACCACGAAGCCGGGCATACGATCGTCGGGCGCCTGGTTCCCGAGCACGATCCGGTCTACAAGGTCAGCATCATCCCGCGCGGGCGCGCGCTGGGCGTGACGATGTTCCTGCCGGAGGAGGACAGGTACTCGCACAGCCGACGGGCGCTGACCAGCATGATCTGCAGCCTGTTCGGTGGCCGTATCGCCGAGGAGCTGATCCTGGGCGCCGACGGAATCACCACCGGCGCGAGCAACGACATCCAGCGTGCCACCGAGATCGCCCGCAACATGGTGACCAAGTGGGGTCTGTCGGAGCGCATGGGGCCGTTGCTGTACGACGAATCGCAGGAGGAGGTGTTCCTCGGGCGTGCTGCCGCGATGGGGTCCAAGCACACTTCCGACGACACCGCGAAGAAAATCGACGAGGAGGTACGGCGGATCGTCGACGAAGCCTATGCGACGGCGCGCAAGCTCCTGGTCGACAACATCGACAAGCTGCACGCGATGGCCGAGGCGCTGGTGCAGTACGAAACGCTGGACACCGAGCAGATCGACGCGATCATGGCTGGCCGCAACGCGCAGCCCCCGGTGCACTGGAGTGACCGCGGTGGTGGCCGCCCGGCCGCACCGCCCACAAGCGGAGACGTGCCGCGCGCTGACGACAAGCCGGCGGGTGGTCCGATCGGCGGGCCGGCCGGGGAGCACTAGTGCCGGTTGCGGGCGCTGCCGCACAGACTGCCTGACATGCTGCTGCACTGCGCGGGCCGCGTGCTCGATCTGTCGTACCCGCGCGTGATGGGTGTCCTCAACATCACCCCCGATTCGTTTTCCGACGGCGGAGAGTTGCTGCTCGATGCACGCCCGCATATCGATCGCGTGCTGCGCCGTGCCGCGAGGATGGTTGCCGGTGGCGCGGCGATCATCGACGTCGGCGGCGAATCGACCCGCCCGGGTGCGGCACGGGTTGGCGAGCAGGAGGAGATCGATCGCGTCCTGCCAGTGGTCGACGCGCTGCTGGCACGCTTCGATACCGTGGTCTCGGTCGATACCAGCAGCCCGCGCCTGATACGCGAGGCAGCGGTGCTCGGCGCCGGCATGGTCAACGACGTGCGCGCGCTGGGCCGTGAAGGTGCGATGGCGGCAGTGCGTGATGCCGGCATGGCAGTGTGCCTGATGCACATGCGTGGCGACCCCGGGACGATGCAGGACGAGCCCCGCTACGACGATGTCTGCGCCGAGGTGCGCGCCTTCCTGCTCGCGCGTGCAGCAGCGTGCGAAGACCTGGGCATCGGGCGCGAGCACATCGTGATCGACCCGGGCTTCGGCTTCGGCAAGACCCTTGCGCACAATCTGGCGCTGGTGCGCTATCTGCCGGTGCTGGCGCACTGCGGCTACCCACTGCTTGTCGGCATGTCGCGCAAGTCGATGATCGGCCGAATTACCGCACGTACGGTGCGTGGACGCCTGCCGGGAGGGCTTGCGTTGGCTACACTTGCCGCGCATGCGGGTGCACGGATCGTGCGCAGCCACGACGTGGCCGCCACGTGTGATGCACTGAAGGTCGTCGCGGCAGTCGATCAGGGAGCGGTATCGGGATGAGCAGGAAATTCTTCGGAACGGATGGTATTCGCGGCAAGGTCGGCGTCGAGCCGATCACTCCGGACTTCATTCTCAAGCTCGGCTGGGCCGCGGGGCGTGTACTGGCGCGCCATGGGTCGGGGTCGCGTACCAGTAACCTGGTGCTGATCGGCAAGGACACCCGCATCTCGGGCTACATGTTCGAGTCGGCGCTCGAGGCGGGGCTGGTTGCGGCCGGGCTCGACGTCTCGCTGCTCGGCCCGATGCCGACTCCGGCGGTTGCGTACCTGACGCGCACCTTCCGCGCGGCGGCCGGCATCGTGATCAGCGCCTCGCACAACCCGTTCGACGACAACGGCATCAAGTTCTTCTCGTCGCAGGGCACCAAACTGCCCGATGCGATCGAGCAAGAGATCGAGGACGAGATCGACCGGCCGATGCAGACGCGCGACTCGAGCGGGCTTGGCAAGGTGACGCGTCTCAGCGACGCTGCGGGGCGCTACATCGAGTACTGCAAGGGCACGTTCCCGGCCGAGGCAACGCTCGATGGTCTGAAGATCGTGATCGACTGTGCCCACGGTGCGACCTACCACGTGGCGCCGGCGGTTTTCGAGGAACTCGGCGCCGACGTGGTGGCGCTCGGCGTGGAGCCCGACGGGTTCAACATCAATCGCGATGCCGGCTCCACGTCGCCGCAGGCGCTGGTGGATGCGGTGCTCGAGCACCGTGCGGACATGGGTATCGCGCTCGATGGCGACGGTGATCGGCTGATCTGCGTCGACCATGCCGGAGTCATCGTCGACGGTGACGAGTTGCTGTACATCATCGCCGCCGAACAGCAGCGCGCGAGTGGCCAGTGTGCCGGCGTGGTGGGAACGCTGATGAGCAACCTCGGCATGGAGGTGGCGCTGCGCGAGCTGGGCATTCCGTTTGCGCGTGCCAAGGTCGGTGACCGCTACGTGCTGGAAATGATGGAGCAGAGGGGCTGGCGTCTCGGCGGTGAATCGTCGGGCCATATCATCTGCCGCGACGTCACGACCACCGGTGACGGCATCGTGTCGGCGCTGCGTGTGCTGGCTGCGATGAGCGCGCGGGGCGAGAGCCTGCAGGCGCTGCGCAGCCGGGTGAGCAAGTTCCCGCAGACGATGATCAATGTGCGCGTGGGGCGCCAGGCCGAACTGGCGGGCAACGGTGCAATCGGCGACGCCGTGCGCGTGGTGGAAAATCAGCTCGGCGAGCGTGGTCGCGTGCTGCTGCGTGCCTCGGGTACCGAGCCGGTGATTCGCGTGATGGTCGAGGGTAGCGACGCCGTTGAAGTCGAGCGTCATGCGCAGGCGCTGGCCGATGTGGTGCGTGCAGTTGCGTCCTGAGCCGGGCGCCCTGATCGTCATCCGGGCGGGTTTCTTGTGTCCCGAAGGGGATGTAGTTACCATCTGCGCCCGCTTTTGCAGGGGGACGCCGTGCGACGGACGCTGGTAGCCGGCAACTGGAAGATGTGTGGGACTCGCGCCGTGCTGCGCGAAGTGATCATGGAGTTACGCGCCAAGGGTCCGGCAACGGTCGAAGTGGTACTGTGTCCACCGTTCCCGATGCTGGCGCCTGCTGCGGACATGATCGCGGATGCTGCGATAGGTCTCGGCGGCCAGAACCTGCATCCGGGTGTGGAAGGTGCGTATACCGGCGAAGTATCGGGTGCGATGCTGCACGAGGCGGGATGCCGCTACGTGATCGTGGGGCATTCCGAGCGGCGTCGCGATTATCGCGAGACCGATGCCGACGTTGCTGAGAAGGCTGCCGCCGCGCTGCGCGAAGGGCTGTGTCCGATCGTGTGTGTCGGTGAGGATGCCGGAGAACGGGCACGCGGGCAGCAGTTCGCGGTGGTCGAGCGGCAGCTCGCGGTGATCGGCGCGGTGCTCGGTGCAGCTGGTCTGAAGCAGTGTGTGCTGGCATACGAGCCGGTGTGGGCGATCGGAACCGGGGTCACGGCGACGCCCGGGCAGGCCCAGGAGGTTCATGCGTTCCTGCGCACGCAATTGCGTGCACTGGACGCAACGATCGCCGACGAGGTGCGCATTCTCTACGGCGGCAGTGTGAGGGCGGGGAATGCGCGCGAGTTGTTTGCGCAGCCCGACATCGACGGCGCACTGATCGGTGGTGCGTCGCTGTCGGTCGATGAATTCGTGGCGATCTGCATGGTCGCGGAAGGAACGTGATGGAACAGTTGATATTGGTCGTTTATCTGCTGCTGGCGGTCGCGATGACCGGCCTGATCCTGCTGCAACAGGGGCGGGGTGCCGATGCAGGCGCATCGTTTGGCAGTGGTGCCTCCCAGACGGTGTTCGGTTCGGCGGGCAGTGGCAACGTGCTGACGCGTGCGACGGCGATTCTCGCGACGCTGTTCTTCGTCGCCAGCGTGGGGCTGGCAGTGATGGCAAAGCACAAGGCAGAAGCAGCACGCGATGCGCAGATCCCGGTTCCGGTGGTGACCGAATCGCGCCAGGTGCAGGAATTGCCAGGCGACTTGCCGCAGCAGGCGACGAACGAGGTTCCGTCCGCTGGCAGCGAGGTTCCTGCCGCGCCGGCGCCAGCGCAGCCGGAGATTCCCGCCCAGGGGGCTGGTAATCCGGCGCCGCAGGATGTACCGTCCGCACCCGCGCCGTGACGCCGTGCGGTCGGGTTGCAACCCGACATGTGGGTCGGATTTCAATCCGACGAATGCCGCATAGCCCTGTCGGCATGAATGCCGACCTACGCGAATTCGTCGGCATGAATGCCGACCTACGGGTGGTGTAGGTCGGGCTTCAGCCCGACAGATGACGTAGGTCGGGCTTCAGCCCGACAGGTGTTGCAGGTCGGGTTTCAACCCGACAGGTGTTGTAGGTCGGGTTTCAACCCGACAGATCACGCGAACGGGGAGCGACAGGATTCACGCCCAAGTGGTGGAATTGGTAGACACGCTATCTTGAGGGGGTAGTGGCGTAAGCCGTGCCGGTTCAAGTCCGGCCTTGGGCACCATCCTGACGTTCGTGCAGCAGTGATGCGGAAATGTGTGGATTGCCGGAATTTCCGGGCTTGACCCCGGAACGACGGCTTCAATATACTTGCGCTCCTTTTGAGGGAGCCGGCAAGTCCGGTTTGTAGATGCGGGGTGGAGCAGTCTGGTAGCTCGTCGGGCTCATAACCCGAAGGTCGTTGGTTCAAATCCGGCCCCCGCTACCAAATCAGAGTCCTGGTGTCGTGACGGTTCGTCCGTTGCGGCGGCGGGTTTCGGAAAAGCCCCCTTGTGGGGCTTTTTGTTAGGTGATTTGCCGATGCCATGAGGCGGTCCCTGCGGCGATGAAACCGTAGAGCCGGGACGGGCAGTCGGTATCAGGGAAGTGGGCCGTGTGCCCATTTTCTGTTTCTGGAGCAGGAAAAATTCGTGTCGACACAGGTCGAGGAATTGCACGAGTTGCTGGCACCGGTGATCGAGGCACTCGGCTACGAGCTGTGGGGCGTGGAGCTGGTTGCGCGTGGTCGCCACTCGCTGCTGCGTATCTATATCGACAGCGAAAACGGCATCACGGTCGATGATTGCGCCCTGGTCAGCCAGCACGCGAGCGGAGCGCTCGATGTCGCGGATCCGATTCCTGGTGCCTACACGCTCGAGGTGTCGTCACCGGGTTGGGACCGACCGCTGTTCACGCCTGCGCAGTATCGGGCTTATGTCGGCGAGCGGGTGAAACTGCGTCTGGCGCACACGGTGCAAGGGCAGCGCAACTGTACCGGGACCCTGCTGGCGGCCGACGACGAGAAGGTGGAAGTCGGAGTTTCGGAAGAGGTGCGTCTGGCGGTGCCGTATGCGGCGATCCGCAAGGCGCACCTGGTGGTCGACGGCGAGTGAGACGACGCGTGCTCGCTCGGGTGTGTATCGGGAGAGACGGATGAGCAAGGAAATCCTGCAGGTAGCCGAAGCGGTCTCCAACGAGAAGGGAGTTTCGCCCGGGATCATCTTCGAGGCGATCGAACTCGCGCTCGCGACGGCTACCAAGAAGCGCTACGACGAGGAATCGGATATTCGTGTCGTGATCGACCGGCATACCGGCGACTACCAGACCTGGCGCAGCTGGAAGGTCGTCGGTGACGAGGTGCTCGCTGCGCTGGGCACCGAATTCACGCTGGAGGAGGCACACGAAAAGGATCCTGCGCTGCAGGCCGGTGATGTCTGGGAAGAGCAGGTCGAGAATGTCGAGTTCGGCCGTATCGCCGCGCAGACCGCCAAGCAGGTGATCGTGCAGAAGGTGCGCGAGGCCGAGCGTGCACAGATCGTCGACCAGTATCGTGATCGTGTCGGTGAACTGATTGCGGGCAGCGTGAAGAAGGTGACGCGCGATGCGGTGATCATCGATCTCGGCAGCAGCGCCGAGGGCTTGCTGTCACGCGATCATCTGGTCGGACGTGAAACATTTCGTGTCGGCGACCGGATTCGTGCGGTGCTGAGTGCCATCAACCCGGAGTTGCGTGGTCCGCAGCTCGTGATGAGCCGTACCTGCCCCGAGATGCTGATCGAGCTGTTTCGTATCGAGGTGCCCGAGATCAGCGAACAGGTGATCGAGATCCGCGCTGCCGCACGCGACCCCGGTGCCCGCGCGAAGATCGCCGTGAAGACCAACGACGGGCGCATCGACCCGATCGGTGCCTGCGTGGGTATCCGCGGTTCGCGCGTACAGGCGGTGTCGAACGAGCTCGACGGCGAACGTGTTGACATCGTGCTGTGGGACGACAACCCGGCGCAGCTCGTGATCAACGCGATGGCGCCGGCCGAGGTCGAGTCGATCGTCGTCGACGAGGACACCACCACCATGGATGTGGCGGTTGCCGAGGACAACCTCGCGCAGGCGATCGGCCGTGGCGGGCAGAATGTGCGTCTCGCCAGCCAGCTCACCGGCTGGAACATCAATGTGATGAGCCTCGAGGACGCGCAGGTCAAGCAGGAGCAGGAGGCCGGCGCGACGATCGAGCGCTTCAAGAAGGCGCTGGACGTCGACGAAGACGTGGCCTTCGTGCTGGTGGAGGAGGGATTCACGTCGCTCGAGGAAATCGCCTACGTTCCGCTCGAGGAGATGATGGCGATCGAGGGTTTCGACAGGGATACCGCCGAGGAATTGCGTGCCCGGGCCAAGGATGCCCTGCTCACGCAGGCGATCGCCTCCGAGGAGCGTCTCGATGCGGCAGAGCCTGCCGAAGATCTGCTGGAAATGGAAGGCATGGACCGGCACACCGCGTTCCAGCTTGCCAGCCACGGCATCGTCACGATGGAAGATCTCGCCGAGCAGGGCGTCGACGATCTGCTCGAGATCGAAGGAATGGATGCCGAGCGTGCGGCAAGGCTGATCATGACCGCACGCGCACCGTGGTTCGAATCGATGGAATGAGCGGGCGACCTTTGGCCAGGTCCGGTACCGGGTCGTAGCAGGAGAGTAGTTTGATGGCTGAAGTAACCGTTGCGGAGCTCGCGAAGTCGGTGAACGTCACTGTGGAGCACCTGCTGCAGCAAATGAAGGAAGCTGGGCTCGTGCACAGCAATGCCGAGCAGGTGGTTTCGGACGAGGACAAGCACACGCTGTTGTCGCATCTGCGCATCGCGCACGGCGAAGACAACGAAACGTCGAAGCGCATCACGCTGAAGCGTCGCACGATCACCAAGCTGAAGACTTCGGCGGGCACCGGCGGCCGGCGCACGGTCAACGTCGAGATTCGCAAGAAGCGCACCTACATCAAGCGCGATGCCGACGAGGGTGTCGAGCCGGTCGTCGCGGAAGAGGACGAGACCTTCGCGGACGAGCTTCTGCAGGCAGACGCGGTGCTCGTCGAGGAAGCGGTCGCGCCTGAACCGGACATGCTGCCGGAAGTGGTGGAGCCGGAACCTGTCGACGCAGTGGAAGTGGTCGAGGCGGTCGAAGCCGTGGTCGTCGAAGAGCTGCCACTCGCCACCAGTGGCGAGCCGGCAGAGGCGCCGCTGGCCGAGACACCTGCGGTAGCCGTCGCGGAAGCCCCGCGTCGCGAAGACAAGCGGATGATCGATCCCGAGCTGCTGCGTCAGGCGGCAGCGGCGCGACGCAAGGAAAAGGAAGCCGAGGAGCGAGCCCGCAAGGAAGCACTGGCGCTTGCGCGCAAGCAGAAGGAAGAGGAAGAAGCACGCAAGCGTGCCGAGCCGCAGCCGACGGCGCGGCCGGAAGGCGCCGCTGCGCGCCCTGCGGCGCCGGCGACGCCACGTGCTCCGCGTCCTGGTGGCGGTGGTGGCGGTGCTGGTGCGGCAGCTGCAAAGCCTCCGGCACGTGGTGCGCGCCGGCGTGACGACAGTGGTGAGGCCGAGAAGCCACGGAAGAAGAATGCGCGCGGCAACTCATGGGAGCGCGAAGCGCTGCTGCGCCCGACGGCCATTCCGATGTCGGAGTCCGAATACGAGGCAGCCGAGGCGGCTGCACTGCGTCGCGAGCGCAAGAGCCGGGAGCTGAAGCCCGCGCACGCGGAGCACCTGAAACACGGCTTCGAGCTGCCCACGGACAAGATGGTGTACGAAGTTGCATTGCCGGAATCCATCACGGTCGGCGAACTGGCACAGAAGATGTCGGTGAAATCCACCGCCGTCATCAAGGAGCTGATGAAGCTCGGTGTGATGGCGACGATCAACCAGGCGCTCGACCAGGAGACGGCGACGCTGGTAGTGGAGGAAATGGGCCATACGGTACGTCTGTTGCGCGAGGACGCTTTCGAGGAAGACCTGGAGAAGGCGACCGGTGTCGAAGGAACGCCGGAGCCGCGCGCACCGGTGGTGACCGTGATGGGTCACGTCGACCACGGCAAGACCTCGCTGCTGGACTACATCCGCGAGACGCGCGTCGCACACGGCGAAGCCGGCGGCATCACGCAGCATATCGGTGCATACCACGTCGAAACCGCCCACGGCATGGTCACGTTCCTCGACACGCCCGGTCACGCGGCATTTACCGCGATGCGGGCGCGCGGCGCGCAGAGCACCGATATCGTGGTGCTGGTGGTTGCGGCCGATGACGGGGTGATGCCGCAGACCGAGGAAGCGATCCAGCATGCGCGTGCAGCGAACGTGCCGCTGGTGGTTGCGATCAACAAGATGGACAAGTCGTCGGCTGATCCCGAGCGTGTGCGCAGCGAACTGTCGCAGCACGGCGTGATCTCCGAAAAATGGGGCGGCGATACGCAGTTTGCGGAAGTCTCGGCGCACACCGGCCAGGGCATCGACGAGCTGCTCGATGCGATCCTGTTGCAGGCCGAGGTGCTCGAGCTGACGGCGCCGCGTGACGTTCCCGCGCAGGGTCTGGTGATCGAATCGCGCCTGGACAAGGGACGCGGTTCGGTGGCCTCGCTGCTGGTGCAGCGCGGTGTGCTGAAGTCGGGCCAGATCGTGCTCGCCGGTACGCAGTTTGGTCGTGTGCGTGCGATGCTCGACGAAACCGGTCACACGATCGAACACGCGGGACCATCGATTCCGGTGGAGATCCTCGGGCTGGACGGCACGCCGGATGCCGGCGATTCGTTCATCGTGCTCGAGAGTGAACGGCAGGCGCGCGAGATCGCACAGCAACGCGAGATGAAGCGTCGCCAGTCCAAGCTGGCCCATCGCCAGGCGCCGCGGCTCGACACGATGTTTGCCGACATGGCAAAGGAAGCGAAGACGCTCAACGTCATGGTCAAGGCCGACGTGCGGGGTTCGCTCGAGGCGATCCAGTCCTCGTTGGCAGAGCTCGGCAACGAGGAAGTGCGGGTGAACGTGGTGGCCGGTGCGGTGGGAGGAATCACCGAGACGGACGTGAATCTCGCGATCACGACCAGCGCAGTGCTCTTCGGCTTCAACGTGCGGGCAGACGTTGCAGCGCGCCGTCTGGCCGAGCGCGAAGGTGTGGATCTGCGCTACTACGGTGTGATCTACGACCTGATCGACGACGTGAAAAAGGCGCTTGGGGGCATGCTCAGCCCCGAGATGCGCGAGGAAATCCTCGGCATCGCGGAGGTGCGCGATACGTTCCGTTCGCCGAAATTCGGTACGGTTGCCGGCTGCATGGTCGTCGAGGGAACGGTGTACCGCCACAAGCCGATCCGTGTGCTGCGCGACAACATAGTGATCTACGAGGGCGAGCTGGAGTCGTTGCGTCGCTTCAAGGAAGACGTCGCAGACGTGCGCCACGGGTTCGAGTGCGGTATCGGCGTGCGCAACTACAACGACGTGCGCGTAGGCGACAAGATCGAGGTCTACAGCGTGCGCGAGATTGCCCGCACGCTGTGACGGCGGCGGGAGGGGGTGTCGATGGCGCGCGAATTCGGTCGTACGCAGCGGGTTGCCGACTATCTGCGCCAGGAACTGGCGCGCCTGCTGCAGCGTGAGATCCGCGATCCACGCATCGGCATGGCCAGCGTGAACGAGGTCGAGGTGAGTCGCGACCTCGCGCATGCGACGGTGTTCGTCACCTTCATGGGGCTGGATTCGGCCCAGGAGGCGCTCGAATCACTGGAGGTGCTGAATCGCGCGGCGGGCTTCCTGCGCAGCCAGATCGCGCACGATGCACGCATGCGCACGGTGCCGCGGCTCCGCTTCGTCTACGACTCCGGTGTCGTGCGCGGGAGGCTGATGTCGGACCTGATCGAGCGTGCGGTGGCGGACGATCGCGAGCGCCACGCGCACGATGATGGCGATGAGGGCCACTGATTGAAAAAGCGCAGCAACGCGCGGCGGGTCGACGGCATTCTGGTGCTCGACAAGCCGGCGGGAATGACTTCGAACGCAGCGCTGCAGCGTGTGAAGGGAATCTACTTCGCCCGCAAGGCGGGGCATACGGGCAGCCTCGATCCGCTGGCGACCGGCGTGTTGCCGCTGTGCTTCGGTGAAGCGACGAAGTGGTCGCAGTTCCTGCTCGATTCGGACAAGGAATACGTGGCGACACTGTGCCTGGGAGTCACCACCGATACCGGTGACGCCGACGGGGCAGTGCTCGCCGAGCGCAGCGCTGCGGTGGTGGATGAGGCCGCACTCGATGCGGTGCTCGCGCGCTTTCGCGGCGACATCGAGCAGGTGCCGCCGATGTACTCTGCGCTGAAACGTGGTGGTGTGCCGCTGTACGAGCTCGCGCGCAAGGGCGAGACCGTGGAGCGTGAAGCGCGACGTATCACGATCCATGCGCTGGAGCGCCTGGAATTTCGTGCGGGTGAGCGTGCTGAGCTGCGCCTGCGCGTGCTGGCAAGCAAGGGCACCTACGTGCGCGTGCTTGCGGAGGACATCGGTGTTGCGCTCGGCTGCGGCGCGCACGTGGCGATGTTGCGCCGCAGTCAGGCCGGGCCGTTCCGGGACGCGGATGCAATCACGCTGGAGTGCCTGGAGGCGTTGCGCGCCGAACGTGCATTCGAGGAGCTCGACCGCCTGCTGCTGCCTGCAGAGCGTGCGTTGGCACACCTGCCCGAGGTGCGGCTCGCGGAAGCGAGCTGCTTCTATCTTGCGCAGGGCCAGTCCGTGATGGCGTCACGGTTGCCGGCGCCAGGACTGGTGCGTATCGCGAGCGAGGACGGGAAGTTCAGGGGCGTGGGCGAGGTGCGCGACGACCGCTGCATCGCTCCGCGCAGGATGGGCGCCACGTAATACGCGTGGCGTACGGGAATGGCTGTCGCCGCAAGGCCTGCGGAGGACGGCGGTGGTGGGCGATCCGGCTGCAAATATGCGCGGCCCGGATTCCGTTTGCGGCGGCACGTTGCCGCCATGGCATATTGATCATCAAGAGGACCGGAAAATGGCACTGTCTGCAGAAGAGAAGGCGACTATCGTCAAGGACCATCAGCTCAAGGAGGGCGATACGGGTTCGCCGGAGGTACAGGTTGCGCTGCTGAGCGCGAACATCGACAAGCTCCAGGGGCATTTCGGCGAGCACAAGAAGGACCATCACTCGCGCCGTGGCTTGATCCGCATGGTCAACCAGCGACGCAACCTGCTCGACTACCTGAAGCGCAAGGACCCGCAGCGCTACGCTGCACTGATCGGTCGGCTCGGCCTGCGCCGCTGATCGATCGTCGCGACATCGCATGAACATTCAACGGCCGGCGGATGCCGGTCGACTGTGGAGGATTTTTTTGTGAAACCTGTAAGAAAAACATTCAAGTACGGTGAGCACACCGTCACGCTGGAGACTGGCCGCATTGCGCGCCAGGCCACCGGCGCGGTGCTCGTCACCATGGACCAGGTCACGGTGCTGGCCACCGTGGTCGGTGACAGGAACCCCAGGGCCGACCAGGGATTCTTCCCGCTGTCGGTGCACTACGTCGAGAAGACCTTTGCAGCCGGCAAGATCCCGGGCGGGTTCTTCAAGCGTGAAGGACGTCTGTCGGAGAAGGAAACGCTGACCTCACGGCTGATCGATCGTCCGATTCGCCCGCTGTTCCCGGCCGGCTTCCGCAACGAGGTGCAGGTGCTGTGCACCGTGCTTTCGACCTGCCGGACCACGGACCCCGATATCGCTGCGATGATCGGAACCTCGGCTGCGCTGGCCGTTTCAGGAATTCCGTTCGACGGACCGATCGGTGCCGCACGCGTCGGCTTCACGACGGAGAAAGGCTACCTGCTGAACCCGAACTACGCAGCGATGCGTGAATCCGCACTCGACATGGTTGTCGCGGGCACGGCGGAAGCGGTGCTGATGGTCGAGTCCGAGGCGCAGGAGCTGACCGAGGACCAGATGCTGGGTGCGGTGTTGTTCGCTCACCAGGAAATGCAGGTCGTGATCAAGGCGATCCAGGAACTGGCTGCCGAGGCGGGCAAGCCACGCTGGGAGTGGACGCCCGCAGTGGAGAACGGTGAACTGGCCGAGCTGTTGCGCGAACGTTTCGCACACGACATCGGCGAGGCCTACCGGATCATCGAGAAGCAGACGCGCTACGCTCGTGTTGGCGAGCTGCGCGATGCTGCCGTTGCAGCGCTGGCGAGCGAGAGCATCCCGGCAGAGACGGTCGCTGCTGCGTTCGGCAAGCTGGAGAAGAAGATCGTTCGCGAGCGCATCGTGAACGGCAAGCCACGCATCGACGGCCGTGACCTGAAGACGGTGCGTCCGATCGTGTCCGAGGTTGGTTTCCTGCCGCGCGTGCATGGCTCGGCGTTGTTCACCCGCGGCGAGACACAGGCGATCGTGGTTGCCACGCTCGGTACCCAGCGTGATGCGCAGATCATCGATGCGCTGCACGGTGAGTACAAGGACGCGTTCATGCTGCACTACAACTTCCCGCCGTACTCGGTGGGCGAGTGCGGGCGTATCGGCGCACCGGGCCGACGCGAGATCGGTCACGGACGCCTCGCGCGTCGTGGTGTGGCGGCGATGCTGCCGTCGGTCGATGATTTTCCGTACAGCATCCGCGTGGTCTCCGAGATCACGGAGTCGAACGGCTCGAGCTCGATGGCGACCGTCTGTGGCGCCAGCCTGGCGATGATGGACGCCGGCATTCCGTTGAAGGCGCCGGTGGCCGGTATCGCGATGGGTCTGGTCAAGGAAGGCAACAAGTTCGCGGTGATCACCGATATCCTCGGTGACGAGGACCATCTCGGCGACATGGACTTCAAGGTGGCCGGTTCCGCCGAGGGCGTGACCGCGCTGCAGATGGACATCAAGATCCAGGGCATCACGGAAGAGATCATGGAGGCCGCGCTGGAGCAGGCGCGCCACGCACGCCTGCACATCCTTGGCGAAATGAGCCGTGCCATCTCGAAGTCGCGCGACAGCGTTTCGGACAACGCACCGCAGATGGTCATGATCCGCATCGATACCGACAAGATCCGCGACGTGATCGGCAAGGGTGGCGCGACGATCCGCGGCATCACGGACGAGACCGGCGCCTCGATCGACATCTCCGACGACGGAACGGTGCGCATCTACGGCGAGAACGCCGCTTCGCGTGACGCCGCACTCGAGCGCGTGCAGACGATCACGGCCGAAGCGAAGATCGGCGAGGTGTACACCGGAACCGTGGCGCGCATCGTCGATTTTGGCGCGTTCGTCACGATTCTGCCCGGCAAGGATGGTCTGGTGCACATTTCGCAGATCGCCAATCGCCGCATCGAGAACGTGAGCGATGTGCTGCAGGAAGGCCAGGAGGTGCGCGTCAAGGTGCTGGACGTGGACCCGCGCGGTCGCATCAAGCTGAGCATGAAGGAAGTCGACGACAACGGCGACGAGGCCGGTTCCGTCGACTGATCTCCGCAGGCTGCACCCCGCGCGGCGACGCCTTCATATCAGGCGGCGTACGCCGCAGGGGTGCCGTCGTTCCAGCCCGATACGGTCGGGGCAGTGCCGCGCCCTACGGCTGGTGGCGATGCGCTATCAGTTCCTGTACCACCGTCGGGTCGGTCAGAGTGGTGGTGTCACCGAGCGAATCGAGCTCGTTGGCTGCCACCTTGCGCAGGATGCGACGCATGATCTTGCCCGAGCGCGTCTTCGGCAGACCGGGTGCCCACTGGATCACGTCGGGGCGTGCGATGGCGCCGATCTGCTGACTGACCAGTTCGAGCAGTTCGCGTCGCAGCGCATCGTCCGGCTCCACGTCGTGCATCGGCGTGACGTAGGCGTAGATTCCCTGTCCCTTGATGTCGTGCGGGAAACCGACGACTGCAGCCTCGGCCACCGCCGGGTGCAGCACCAGCGCGCTTTCGATTTCTGCCGTGCCGAGCCGGTGTCCCGAAACGTTGATCACGTCATCGACACGCCCGGTGATCCAGTAGTAGCCATCGGCATCGCGACGCGCGCCGTCGCCGCTGAAGTAGTAGCCGGGATAGGTGCGCAGATAGGTCGTCAGCATGCGCTCATGGTCACCGTACACCGTACGGATCTGTGCTGGCCACGAACGCCCGATCACCAGGTTGCCGCTGCCTTCGCCCTCGATGACGTGGCCCTCGGCGTCGATCAGCGCCGGTACCACGCCGAAGAACGGCAGCGTCGCCGAGCCCGGCTTGAGCGCGGTGGCACCTGGCAGTGGCGAGATCATGATCGCGCCGGTTTCCGTCTGCCACCAGGTGTCGATCACCGGACAGCGACCATCACCGACGACGCGGTGATACCACTCCCACGCCTCGGGGTTGATTGGTTCACCCACCGAACCCAGCAGCCGCAGGCTGGCACGTGAGGTCTTGCGTACGTGGTCGTCGCCAAGGCCCATCAGCGCGCGGATGGCGGTCGGCGCCGTGTAGAAGATGTCGACCTGGTATTTGTCGATGATTTCCCAGCAGCGCGCCGGCGTCGGCCAGGTGGGCACTCCCTCGAACATCAGCGTGGTGGCTGCGTTCGTGAGTGGGCCGTAGACGATATACGAGTGTCCGGTGACCCAGCCGACGTCGGCCGTGCACCAGTAGATGTCGCCGTCGCGGTAATCGAAGACGTAGCGATGCGTCATCGCGGTTTGCAGCAGGTAGCCCGCCGTGGTGTGCAACACCCCTTTCGGCTTGCCGGTCGATCCCGATGTATACAGGATGAACAGCGGATCCTCGGCGTCCATCCACTCGGGAGGGCACTGCGGCGAGGCCGCTTCGACCAGATCCAGATACCACACATCGCGTGGTGCCTGCCACGCGATCTCGCCGCCCGTGTGCCGCACGACGAGGCAGGTGTGCACGCCGGGGCAGTCGGCGAGTGCGGTGTCGGCGTTGGCCTTCAACGGGATACGCTTGCCGCCACGCAGGCCCTCGTCGGCAGTGATCAGCACATGGCAGTCGGTGTCGAGGATGCGATCCCGCAGTGACCCGGGCGAAAATCCGCCGAAGACCACCGAATGCACGGCGCCGATGCGTGCGCAGGCGAGCATCGCGTAGGCGGCTTCCGGAATCATCGGCAGGTAGATGCAGACGCGGTCACCCCGGCGCACGCCGCGCGCCTTCAGCGCATTCGCGAGCCGGCACACGCGCTCGTGCAGTTCACGGTACGTGATGCGTGCATCGCGTCCCGGCGAGTCGCCTTCCCACAGGATCGCGGTACGCTCGCCGTGTGTGGCGAGATGACGATCGATGCAGTTATAGGCGACGTTGAGCCGCGCTCCCTCGAACCAGGATGTTTCGCCGCGCGCCAGGTCGCCGCGATACACATGATCCCAGCGTCGTTCCCAGCTCAGGAACTCCTCGGCATGGCGTGCCCAGAATGTGTCGGGGTCACGCAGCGATTCTTCGTAGAGGCGCCGGTACGCGGCTTCATCGATGAAGGTACGGTCCCGTGCGGCGGGCAGGACGGGGTAGATCTTGTCGGTTGTCATGCGTACTCCGTTATCGATATTGCGCACCGCACGACCGCCGGGTACTGGCAGGCCCCGCTCAGCTCGCGATGCGGATGGTCACGTTGTCGATCAGCCGGGTGCGGCCCAGCCAGGCTGCAGCGAGGATCGCGAGATCGCGATCCTCGGGACCGGCGGGTTCCAGCGTCTTCGCGGCGCGCACCGAGAAATAGTCCGGACGCATGCCAGCCTCCAGCAGCCCGAGATGCGCGCGTGCCTCGAGCAATGCGTAATCGCGCTCGCCGGCGGCGATCGCCTCGCGCACGGTGAGCAGTCTGCGATACAGCGCCGGTGCGATAGCGCGTTCGCGCGCATTCAGGTAGCCGTTGCGCGAGCTGAGCGCGAGCCCGTCGTCGGCGCGTGCCACCGGAGCCTCGATGATTTCGATCGGGAGGCAGAGGTCCTGCACCATGCGCCTGACGACAGCGAGCTGCTGGAAATCCTTGATGCCGAACACGGCCTTGTCGGGCTGCACGATATTGAACAGCTTGGTCACGATCGTCGTGACACCGGTGAAGTGTCCTGGCCGCGTCGCGCCACAGAGGATGTCCGTCATCGTCGGGACCGTGACCGTCGTCTGCTGCTCGATGCCGTTCGGGTATACCTCGGCATCGCTCGGGCAGAACAGCGCGTCGGCGCCAACGCTGCGCAGCTTTTCGACGTCGGCGTCGAGCGTGCGCGGATAGAGCGCGTAATCTTCGTTCCTGCCGAACTGCAGCTGGTTCACGAAGATGCTGACGACGACCCGCTTGCCGTGTCTTGCACCGAGTTCGACCAGCTGCAGGTGGCCGTCGTGGAGGTTGCCGAGCGTGGGCACGAACACGACGATTTCGCCCGAGCGGCGCCACTCGCCGACCGCGCCGCGGATCTCGGCAAAAGTCCTGCAAATCAGCATGGTGATGTCTCCGTGCCGTGGCGCCCTTCAGTCGAATCCATGTTCCGGGCGCGGAAAACTGCCGTCACGGACTGCGGCAGCGTAGGCGGCGAACGCGCCGGCGATGTCACGGCCGTCGGTCATGAAGTTCTGCACGAAGCGTGGCGCACGAGGGTTCATGCCGAGCATGTCGTGCATGACCAGCACCTGCGCATCGGTGGCGGCACCGGCGCCGATTCCGATCACCGGGATGCTCACCGTACGGGTGATTTCCACGGCCAGTGCGCGTGGCACGCATTCGAGCACCAGCAGTGCTGCGCCAGCGTCCGCCAGCGTGCGTGCGTCGTCGGCGATACGCTGCGCCGCAGCCGGATCGCGACCCTGCACCACGAAGCCGCCGAAACTGTTCACCGATTGCGGCGTCAGCCCCAGGTGCGCGCACACCGGCACGCCACGCTCTGCAAGCAGGTTCACGGTTGCAGCGAGCCACGCGCCACCCTCGAGCTTGACCACCTGTGCGCCGGCCTGCATCAGCGCAGTCGCGCTGTGCATTGCCTGCTCCGGCGTTGCATAGCTCATGAACGGCATGTCTCCGATCACCAGCGCAGGCGCTGCGCCGCGTGCAACACAGCGGGTGTGATAGGCCATATCCTCGATGGTGACAGGGATCGTGCTGGAGTGTCCCTGCAACACCATGCCGAGCGAATCGCCGACCAGGATGGTCTCGATGCCGGCCTGGGCAGCCGTGCGCGCGAAGCTTGCGTCGTAGGCGGTGACACAGCAGAAGCGCTGGCCATCACGCTTCATAGCCTGCAATGTCCGGATCGTGACTCCCTTCATTTCCTGCGTCCCGCTCAGAAGAAGGTGGGATTGAAATACTGTCTGCCGGCGCGGACATTCAACAGGTAATCGACGAGCTCGGTATAGTGGTTTTCGTCATTTGCGAAGTCAATAGTTGCCGCGTTGACGATAAGCAGCGGTGCTTCGTCGTAGTAATGAAAGAACTGGCTGTACGCTTCATTCAACTGTTCGAGGTAGCGGCGTTCGATCAGTTGCTCGCTCGGAACGCCGCGACGCTGGATGCGTTCGACGAGCACGTCGGTGGGTGCCTGCAGGTAAATCACCAGGTCAGGTCGCGGGATGCTCGGCACCAGGCGCTCGAACACGGTCTCGTAGAGTGCGTATTCGTCGGCACCGAGGTTCACGCGCGCGAACATGCGATCCTTTTCGATCAGGTAGTCGCTCACCCGTGCGTTCTGGAACAGGTCCGACTGGCGTATCGTGTCGAGCTGGCGTGCACGCTGGATCAGGAAATGGAGCTGCGTTGCGAGTGCGTTGCGAGCGCGGTCGCGATAGAAGCTCTCCAGGAAGGGATTCTCCTGCGCCTGTTCGAGCATCGCTGCGTGCCCGAAGCTCTCGGCCAGCCGGCGCGCAAGCGTGGTCTTGCCGGCACCGATTGGACCTTCGACTGCGATGAATCGAGGCGCCACGGGGCGTGCGAGAGATGCACTGGTGCGGTTAGTCATCGAGTTGTTCCAGGTTGGCGAACACCGCAAGCAGGCCTGCATCATCGAGTCGCTCGCGCAGTGTGGCGACGGCCGTACCGTCCGGCAGGCGCAATCCGGGCGCTATGTCGAACAGGGGGAATACCACGAAGTTGCGCTCGGTGAGCCGAGCGTGAGGCAGCACGAGTTCGCTGTCGGCTAGCACCAGCGAGTCGAACAGCAGCAGATCGAGGTCGAGTGTACGCGGCCCCCAGCGTTGATCACGTACGCGACCCGCTGCACGCTCGACGCGCTGCAACTCGGCCAGTAACGGGTGCGGCGCAAGTGCGGTGTGCAGTTCGACCACGCCGTTGATGTAACTGGGCTGATCGCCAGGGCCTACTGCCCTGCTGCGGTACCAGGGACTCACCGCGACGAGGCGACTGCCGGGAAGAGCGGTGAGTGCGGCGAGTGCGGCACGCAGATTCGATCGGATGTCACCGAGGTTTGCCCCCAGTGCGATCCATGCGCGATGTTCAGTCACCATCCGCACGGTTGCGTCCAGGGGGGCGCCGCCGCCGGCGCCGTCGTTGGCTCGTGGGCGTGGTGCTGACGCTTTCGCCATTCTGGAACCGGGTCCACCAGTCGCCGGCGCCGTCGAGCTGTTCGCCGGCCTGCTCGCGCAGCAGCACGAAGTCATAGGCGGCACGGAAGCGTGGATGCACGGCGAGTTTCTGCGGCGAACGGCGCGCGAGCAGGCGCTGCTGCAGCTCCCAGATCTCGCGCATCGGCGTCGAGAATCGGCGCGGAATCACCGTGCGACGGCATTGCGTGACGATCACCTCGGGCGCTGCTTCTCCGATCGCGGCCAGCGCGGGCAACTGCGCGCGCTTCATGAGTGATTCCACGCGCCTGGCGAGCGCAGGCCACAGCATTGCCGCGTAAAGGAACGCGGGCGTCACCGGCTTGCCCAGCGCGATCCGCTCGTCACTGTTGCGCAGCGCGTGCAGGATCAACGAGCGCCACTCGGGCACTGCCGCCAGCGCACGCGCCGTTTCCGGAAATATGGGTGCGAACAGCCCGAGTTCGTCGAGTACGGTGAATGTGTCCTCGCCGCGTCCGGTGAGCAGCAGCTTGAGCACTTCGTCGAACAGGCGTGCCGCTGGTATCTGGTCGAGCAGATCACGGCAGCGTCCAATCGCTGCCAGTGCGCCGGTGTCGATAGTGAAGCCGAGCTTTGCTGCAAAACGCGCTGCGCGAAGCATCCGTACCGGGTCTTCCTGGAAGCGCGTCACCGGATCGCCGATGACGCGCAGCACGCGGGCTTCGAGGTCGGCTACGCCGCTGCTGAAGTCGAGCACGGTGTCGCTGTCAGGATCGTAGTAGAGACCATTGACCGTGAAATCGCGTCGTAATGCGTCTTCCTCGACCGTGCCGAACACGTTGTCGCGCAGCAACATTCCCGATTCGGCGTAAGCGGCGGCGTTCTCCGGCAGCTCTTCTTCATCATCGGCATCGAAGTCGGCGCCGTGGTGACCGCGGAAGGTCGACACCTCGATGACATCGCGGCCGGAGCGCACGTGCACGATCTGGAAACGTCGCCCGACGATACGCGAGCGGCGGAATACGCTGCGGATCTCGTCCGGGTGTGCGCTGGTGGAAACGTCGAAGTCCTTCGGCTCGTATCCGAGCAGCAGGTCACGCACGCAGCCGCCGACGAGATAAGCCTCGTACCCGGCATCGCGCAGTTCACGATACACCCACAGTGCCTGCGCAGGGATCGACTGCGGCGGGATGCGGTGTTCACCGGAGCCATAGCGGCGACAGCGCGATGCGGCGATCGTCCGCAGAGACTCGTCTGGGGCCTGATTCAACGGCGTGTTCTTTCCTGGCGAAACGAAGCGGGGCGCGAGTGTAGCACAGGGGTGTGCCGGGGCTTGGGCGAGAGCATGAAGCGGGAATCTTGCCGGATCCCAAAAACAGCAACGGGGAAGTTGCCTTCCCCGCACAGGTCTCAACCCGATTAGTATTATTTTGTATCGTTGTTGTTATGGCTCCAGTTAATCATCGACTCGTGGGTACGACAAGAAGTTTTTTCAACCCCCTGTTGGGTTGAGAACAATGGTAACAGCCGGTGTCGGCGAAGCCTGCAGGCGCGTTACCGTTGTGCCGATCACGCCATGTGATTTCAGGTGCGAACGTCCGGGGCAGCGCTCCATGCTCAGCCCGAATGTTGTGCCGTCTCCTCTTCGTCGCTGCTGCCCTTGCGTCGCCGGATGCCGAAACGCTGGCGTCGCTCCCACAGGCACTTGCGGCTGACGCCGAGTTTGCGGGCGAGTTCGGTCTCGCTCATGTGATTCTGGTGTTGCAGCACGAAACGCTGGAAATACTCTTCCAGCGACAGGCCTTCCTGCGGATCATCCGTGCGGGCAGCCGGGGCGGCGATGGTGATGTCTGCGTTCGTGGCCGGTGCTCTGCGCGACGCTTCGAGTGCCAGTGCGACTTCGCCTATTTCATCATCGTCGCCGAGAATCACGGCGCGCTCGATGGCGTTCTCCAGCTCACGTACATTGCCTGGCCAGTCGTATGCGGCAATTGCCCGCAGTGCGTCGCACGTGAAGCGCATCGTGGTGCGCTCGTGGCGCCGGCAGGCGTCCTCCAGCAGATAGTTGGCGATCGCGATCACGTCGTCGCCCCGTTCGCGCAGCGGTGGCAGCGTCAGCTCGACGACGTTGATGCGGTAATACAGGTCGTCACGGAAACACCCTTCTGCGCACAGTTCGCGCAGGTTGCGCTGCGTCGAGCACAGGATGCGCACATCGACGACGCGCGTTCCCGGCAGCCCGCCGCCATGGATCTCTCCGCTCTGGATGAAGCGCAACAGGCGTGCCTGCGCAGCGACCCGCAGTTCGCCGATCTCATCCAGATACAGCGTGCCGCCATTGGCTGCTTCGATCACACCACACGATGTGCGATCGCTGCCGAACAGTTCGGACTCGATCAATGCTTCCGGGATTGCTGCGCAGTTCACCGTGATCAGCGGTTGCGCAGCGCGCTTGCTCGCACGATGGATCGCACGCGCGACGAGTTCCTTGCCGGTGCCGGTTTCGCCCTGGATCAGCACCGGCGTCGAGGTCGGCGCAACCCGGCGAATCCGTTCGAGCACCGCGCACATCGCCGGGCACGAACCGATCATGGATTCGGTGAGCGCTGGCATGGTGGTGGCTGACACGGCGTCGCGTTGCGGTGCTTGCTGCGCGCTGGCGCGTTCGCGCAGGATGCGCTTGATGGTCGCGATCAGATCGTTGTGATCGAAGGGCTTGGCAATGTAGTCGACGGCGCCCTGGCGCATCGCATCGACCGCCGAGCGCAGGCTGGCATAACTGGTCATGATCAACACCGGAACATCGCCCGCGCGACGGATCAGTTCCGTGCCCGGAGCACCAGGAAGGCGCAGGTCGCTGATGATCAGGCTGAAACGGTCGAGGCTAAAGCCCTCTTCGGCCTCCTTGACCGAGCCCGCCTCGAAAACCTGGTATCGGTTGCGTTCCAGCAACCGTCTGAGCGCCGTACGGATCACCGTTTCGTCTTCGACGACGAGTATGTCAGCCACTGCTACTGCCTCGTGGATCGCGACATCTGGAGCGAGAACATAGCGTCAACGTGCAGGGATTTCCAGTCCCGGCCGCGATACGGTCGCACTCGGGAGGCGAATCTCGGCGCGTGTCCCGCGTTGCGTTGTCGCATCGACAGGACTCTGCAACGCCACCGTGCCGCCCATGTCGCGCACAATCGAATACACCAGCGACAACCCGAGCCCGGTTCCCTCGCCCGGTGATTTGGTGGTGTAGAAAGGTTCGAAGACCTGCGCAAGCTGTGCGGGCGGAATTCCGCAGCCGTCGTCGGTCACCGTGATGAGCATGGTCTCGCCCTGGTGCAGCGCGTTCACGCGGATCTCTCCGTCGATCGCGCTGGCCGCACGTGCATTGCTCAGCAGGTTGATGAAAACCTGCAGCAGACGCTGACCGTCGCCGCGTACGCAATTCGCAGGCGGACACAGGTTCAGAAAGCGTACCTGGCGAGCGCTGTGGTCGAGTCCGAGCAGGTAAATGGCCTCATCCACGCACTGCGCTACTGCCACCGCTACCGGTTCGGGTGCGCGATTGGCGCCCGTATGGGCAAAGCCTACCAGCGCGTGGACGATATTGCTGATGCGCTGGGTCTGCTCGAGGATCATGCGCGCCGATTCGCGTTCACCTTCGATCGAGCTCTCTGCCAACAGGTTCTGCGCGAGAAAATCGATACCGGTGACGGGATTGCCGATCTCGTGTGCGACGCCGGCCGCGAGGCGCCCGATCGAGGCCAGGCGCTCGGTATGCAGCAGTTCATCCTGCAGGCGCTGCGTTTCGGTAGCGTCTTCGAGCAGGATGAAGCGTGCGTCCCCGGCGTGCCCTCCGCCGGGTGCCGTGGCTGCAGTCTTGTGCAACGACAGGCAGAGCCGGTTGTTGCGCGTGGTCACGCGGTGCTGGTGGAGGTGCGGTTCCCCCGATTCGAGAAAGCCGGCCAGCAGCGCGCCCCAGGGGTCAGGCAGGCCCTCGAGCGTCGAGCCGAGCACCGCGCGAGCGTCGATCCCCGTGATTCGCTGCAGTGCCGCGTTCCACATCACGATCTCGCCACGTGTGTTGGTTCCGCAGACGCCGATCGGCAGTTCGTAGAGTGTGTCGCGGTAGAAGCGGCGCAGTGCGTCGAGGTCGGCGGTGAAGCCGGTGAGGTGACGCTGGTATCCCTCGAGACGCGACTCGACCAGGGCCAGGTCTCCCGTCGAATCGCTGTCTTCCTGCGCGTAAGGAGCCCCACGGTTGATCAGCTCCATCGCCACTTCGACGCCCAGCAGTCGCGAGAGGTTGGCCTCGATCCGCTCACGCAGGCGTCGCATCGCGTAAGGCCGCGCCTCGTCGGTGGCGTAACCGAGATCACGCAGTGCGCGCTCGACTTCACGCCGGGCACGCTCGGCGCCCAGTGCAGGACCCAGTCCGGCGATGAAGTCCGCGGGTGAGCGTGCCAGCAGTCGGTGGCGTGCCGCACTGCTCAGGTTGTCCAGGCTGCAACTCACGGCAGCCTCGTGCTCTTCTCTGCTTTGCGTGCTGACCCGCGACAGCACGAACAGCAGCGCTGCATTGATCGCCACGCTGTTTACCGTTGCGGCTGCCCACGGGTTGCCGTCGATTGCAAACGGCAGCAGCGCGTGGATAGCCCCGAGGGTCGAGTCGGGTGCCGGATCGAGCAGTGTCAGCAGCCAGACCGCGTAGCCAGCAGCCAGCCCGCCGAGCAGTCCGATGCGATTCGCGCGCGGCCAGTACAGCAGCGCCAGCAGGCCGGGGAAGAACTGGCACGCAGCGACGAAGGCACTGAAGCCGAGCGTCTCGACGATGCCTTCGTCGGGCAGGCGTGCAGAGATCAGGTAGGCCGCGAAAATCAGCACGGCGATCAGCACCGAGCGTGCTCGCGTCAGTCGGCGGTACGGGTCGATGCGCTTGCCTGGACGATAAAAGGGAAGGACGAGGTTGTTCAGTGTCGCAGAGGCGAGTGCCAGTGTGCTGACCACGATCATCGAGGTTGCGGCGGAGATGCACGCGATGAATGTCAGCAAGTCAACGGCCGCATTGTCGGTCTGGGCTCCGATTGCGATGAATTCGAAGGAGCCGACACGGCCGAGGCGCATCTCCGCCCACAGCAGCGGCAGCACCGGCAGTGACAGCAGCAACAGATACACCGGGAAGCCCCAGCTCGCGCGTGCCACCGCGCGTGGGCTGGGGTTTTCGTACAGTGCCAGATGAAACAACTCCGGCAGGCCAACGATCGCAGCGAAAAACGTGAGCGTCATCATGTGCGATGAGGTCGAACGCATGCTGGCGTGCAACGAATCGACGAGTTCCGGGTGTGCCTGCAGCCACGCGGACAGGCCTGCGCCGCCACCGTGCACCTGCATCAGCGCGAAGAGGCCGAGTGCGAGGAAGCAGCCGAGTTTCACCAGCGACTCGAACGCCATGGCGACCACGAGCCCGTTGTGGCGCTCCTTCTCCGAAATCGGGCGAGCACCGAAGAGTATGGCGAAGACGGCGATTGCTCCGGCGACAGCCATCCCGAGCCGTGCAGACGGTGCTCCCGTGATGCTTGTGCCGAACATTCGCGCAACGAGTCCGGACACGAGCTTGATCTGTACTATCAGCAGCGGCATGGCAGCGACCAGCAGGCCGATCGTTGCGATTGCGCCGACGTGCGCTCCGCGGTAACGAAACGCGAGCAGATCGGCGAGGGAGGGGAGCTGGAAGCGCCGGCAGATCCGCCACAGCGGCATCAGCAATAGCGGCGCAAACAGGAACAGCATGCCGGTTCCGGCGAAATAGCCGAGGTAGCCGTAGCCGAAATGCGCTGCCAGGCTGATGCTGCCGAAGAGCGGCCACGCGCCGGCGACGACGCCCAGGGACAGCGTATAGACCAACGGGTGGGAGGCGATCGATTCGGGCAGCAGGCCGCGGTCGGTCGCCCAGGCGATCGTGAACAGTAGCGATAGATAGCCGATGCCAACGAGGGTCAGGGTGGCGTAGTCAAGCGTCATCGCCTCGCCCCCGGTACAGCGTGATGCCGGATATCGCGATCACGATCGCCCAGATGATATGCGGCCGGTACCACTGCGTGCCGCCAGCCACGACCCAGTCGGTCATGGTCGGCATGAACACATACAGCAGCACCAGAACCAGCAGCAGGATCCTGTTCAGATACATGGAAGATCGCCGGATCGGGTCGGGTGATCTTAAAGAGGCGTGCGTGCGCTTGCCAAGCGCACGCCCCGGAGCATCAGGCCGTTGTGCGCCAATCGGTATCCGGCACGCTGGCACAGTGCCAACGTGTGACGGCCCAGCGCAGGATGGCGTCGCAGTCGTGCGCGAGGTCCGCCGGTGGCGCGGGTTGTCCGAGCGCGCGCAGGCAGTGCAGCAGGTTGCGTGTCGGCTGGGTGTCGTCGAGTGCCGGTGCGTGGTTCTGCTTGCTCAGCTTTTCGTCATCGGCATTCAGCAGTAGCGGAGCGTGCCCGAAACGCGGCACTGGCCCGCCAAGCAGTTCGTGCAGAAGGATCTGGTGCGGGGTCGAATCGAGCAGGTCGCGTCCGCGCATTACATGCGTGATTCCCTGCCACGCATCGTCCACGACTACCGCCAACTGGTATGCATACAGGCCGTCACGACGCTTGATCACGAAGTCGTCGTCGCCCGTCGGTTCCGGCAGGGTGATGTTGCCGCGAATCCGGTCCTCGAAGCGGTAGCGTGTCCCCGTGGCGCGCAGGCGTATGGCGGCTGGATCGGGCGGTGGCCGCCGGGAGCGCGGGCAGATGGTCGCATGGTGGCCGTCGCCTTCATGCAGATCCTTGCGGCTGCAGCTGCAGTAGAACGCGTGACCGTTGGCCAGCAGCCACGCCACGGTGTTCTCGTAGGCAGCGTGCCGCCGGCTCTGGTAGACGACATTGCCATCCCAGTGCAGCGAGTGGGCCTGCAGGCTGGAAATGATGCGTTCGCTGGCGCCCGGCTGTTCGCGCGGAGGATCGATATCCTCGATGCGCAGCAGCCACAAACCCTGTGCTGCGCGCGCGTCGAGGAAGCTCGCAAGAGCCGTGCTCAGCGAACCGAGGTGCAGCGGCCCGCTCGGCGAAGGAGCGAAGCGTCCGCGGTAGGCGGGGAGCGCCACAGACTGGTGGCCGTGGTGGTCCGTACGCTGGGGCAGGCCGGGCAGGTGCGGGCGATCAGCCGTGCTCCTGCTTCTCCTTGATTTCCTCGAGGGTCTTGCAATCGATGCACAGCGTCGCGGTCGGCCGTGCCTCGAGGCGCTTGATGCCGACTTCCACCCCGCAGGCGTCGCAGTAGCCGTAGTCGTCCTGCTCGATGCGCTCCAGCGTGGTCTCGATCTTCTTGATCAGTTTCCGTTCGCGATCGCGCGTGCGCAGTTCGAGGCTGAATTCCTCCTCCTGGGTGGCACGATCGGCCGGATCCGGGAAATTTGCGGCTTCGTCCTTCATGTGGCTGACCGTACGGTCCACTTCTTCCATGAGTTCGGAGCGCCAGTTTTTCAGGATGCCGCGAAAATGCTCCTTCTGGTTCTCGTTCATGTATTCCTCGCCCTTCTTCAGTTTGTAGGGCGTGAAATTCTTGAATTCCGATGTGGTCTGCTTCGCAGCTTTCTTCACGATGGGACCTCGTCGTCGCGTACGGGCGCGTAGCGCCGGGTTGCAGTTTCAGCACTGCCGGGGGGCATGCGCGGGGCGCCGAATTCTACCGGATTCTGCCGGTGGCGCAAGGCTCGATTTGCCGCTATTTGCCGCATGATCAGAACGCTCGTTATACTTCTTCGATCGGATGGAGGGTAGTGCCGGTGGCGACGGAGCGCAGCGCGACTGCACGTACACGGCGTGCAAAGGGGGGAGTCGAAGCGAAGGTTCGTGCACGGCGTGCCCCGCGCGTGACCCGGGTTTCGCGTGTGCAGCGCTTGCCGGCGCCGACGGCTTCACGTCGTGCCAGGGCTCCCGAAACGCTGCTCGCATTGAGTCGCGAACATGAGTACATCCGTTCGCTGCTCGATGCGCTCGACGAACAGGCGAAGAAACTGCGCCCGGGCCGCATACCCGATTACGCACTGCTTTACGAAATGGCGCATTACCTCGTGGCCTACCCCGACGAACACCATCACGCCCGTGAAGAGCTGGTTTATGACCGTCTTGCCGAACGGGATCCGGACTCGGCTCCACTGATGCGGGAAGTGCAGGAAGAACATCGCGAGTTGACGCGACGTGGGCGTGAGCTGGTTGCGGAACTTGAACGTGTGACGCGTGGCGGCAGGGATCCGGACGATCGTCGTATTGCTTATCTCTGTGGCCAGTATACGAGCACCTTTCGCGACCATCTTCACGCGGAGGAACACCAGGTGTTCCGCCGGGCGACGGCGAAGCTGCGGCAGGAGGACTGGTGCGCGATCAACGCTGACGCCCGCCATGTCGATGATCCGGATCTTCCGGCGCGCCTGGCCAGGGAATATGACCGGCTTGCGAATTACCTGGACGAACGGATCACTCGTGTCGGCGAAGACGTTGCCGTGGGTCAGCGGTTCGGCATCGAGTCGCTCATCGAGATCGTCGCTGCCGTCGGAGGTGCGATGTTGCGCAGCTCCGCGATCGTGCGCCAGCACACGAACGCCGCACTGCACGACGTCAATCGGGCGGTACGCAATGGTACCGGGGTGCTGGCGACCTCGCGTGCCGTACACGTCGCGCTGCGCAAGCAGATCAGGGCTGGTCGGCAGGAGCTGAGCGAAGTCATTGCAGGTCTGCGCACCGAGACCGTCGACCCCATCAGTGAGCGCATGCATGCACTGAAGCGGCTCGTGCGCGCCGATATCGAATGAGGCGCGCCGCCAACTCAGGCTGGTGTGCAGGCAGCGATCGCCTCGAGAATTACTCCGCGTGAGCGTCGTACCTCGGCGCGCCCCGCGTCGATGGCCTCCACTGCTGCATCGAAATCCAGTAACCCGATGTGCGCCAGACGGGGGTTGAGCAGGATGTCTGCAGGTTCGCCGGACAGGCGGCTGCGTGTGATCCGGTCCTGCATGATGTTGATCGAGTTGGCGATCACGGAGAAGATCCCCGGCGTATCGTCTTCGGTTTCGTGTGCGGGGTCGAAGTCGAGCCATTGCACGATCTGGGGCGGCGCCTTGTCGCGCAGGCCATTTGCAAGCCGCTCCATCAGGCGGGGTGCGGTTCCGTCCTGTGTTTCACGGTCGGTGCGACCTTTCTGTGCCACGCGCGAGCGTGAACGCTGGCCGAGATCGCTGTTCAGGTTCACGGCGATGATCAGATCGGCGCCAAGCGCACGGCATACCGAAACCGGTACCGGGTTCACGAGTCCTCCATCGACGACCCAGCGATCGCCGACACGCGCCGGTGACAGCAGGCCGGGAATGGCGATCGAGCCGCGCACGGCTTCCCACAGGTCTCCATGCTGGACCCACAGTTCACGACCGCTGCTGAGTTCGGTTGCCACGGCGGTGTAACGCAGCGGCAGATCCTCGATCCGCGGGCTGCCGAAACGCTCGCGCAACTGCTCGATCAGGCGGCTCGCGTGGCCGACGCCGCCGCGCGACAGCGGGGTTACATCGAGATAGCGGAATATATCGGCCGTGCTGAGGTGCCCGAACCACGCGTCGAGCTCGTCGATGTGCCCGCATGCGTGTGCGCCGCCAACCAGCGCCCCGATCGAGGTGCCACAGACAATCGACGGCGTGATGCCGCTTGCCAGCAGTTCGCGAATCACGCCGATATGTGCCAGTCCGCGTGCCGAGCCGCTGCCGAGCGCAAGCGCGATCCGCGGATGGCGAGTTGATTCTGCTTCGTTCATGCGGCAGTCTTCCCGGCTCGAGGCGCAGCGATTCTAGCCTGCATCCCGGGAGTTCGGGTGCGTGGTGTCGATCGTTTCGTTGACACGGTTCGCTGCTTCCGCATCCACGCCGTCGGTGAGGTGATTGCCATTCTCTCGTGTGAGCAACTGTTGGGGCTCGAGGATACGCATGTCGTGGCGCTCGACGCTGCGTGGTGTCTCGGCGATTGCCGGCTGCATCCGCTGACCGTGCAGGCACTGGCGCGCCTGCGTGCGGATGCGCGCGAAGCAGGCTTCGACCTGCGCGTGGTCAGCGGCTTTCGCAGCTTCGAACGCCAGGCTGCGATCTGGAATGCGAAGGCGAGTGGTCTGCGTCCGGTGCTCGATGCGGCGGAGCGGCCGATCGACACAAGTACGCTCGATGATGCGGCATTGCTGTTTGCGATCCTGCGCTGGAGCGCACTGCCGGGCGCTTCGCGCCATCACTGGGGCACGGATATGGACGTGGTCGACGCCACGCTGCTCGAACCAGAGCGGCCGGTGAGCCTCAAGGTCGCGGATACGCGCGACGAGGGTATGTTTGCAGCGCTGCACCGATGGCTCGACGAGCGGATCGCGAGCGGGCAGGCACACGGGTTCTTCCGACCCTATACCGGGACAGGCTGCAAGGTGGCGCCTGAGCCCTGGCACCTGAGTTTCGCTCCGCTGGCGTGGGTGTGTCAGCGCAGTTTCGATCCGCTGGCGCTGGCGACTGTTCACCGACGCGCCGGGCTTGCGCTGCGTGCGGTGATCGAGGCGTCGCGTGAACAGATCCTGCAGGGTTACTTCGACGTGCCGGCAGCGCTGTATGCGCGAGCGCTCGCCGACTACGCGGTCGCGATGGAGCAGGAGGTTGGCGCCGGATGAAGGAAGCCGATGCGGCACGCTTGTGGGCGGTGCTGCGCGCCGAAGCGCAGGAGCGTGTCAGCGATGAGCCGGTGCTGGCGAGCCTGTACCATGCGAATGTGCTGCGTCATGCTTCGCTGGAGGCTGCGCTCGCCGGAGTGCTTGCGGTGCAGCTCGATACAGGCACGTTGCCGGCCGGCGTTCTGCGCGATGTGATCCGCGAAGCACTGACGTGCGATCCGCGTATCGCCGCAGCGACCTGTGCCGACCTGACCGCGCACCGTACCCGTGATCCGGCGTGCGATTCGCTGGTCACGGCGTTCCTTCACTACAAGGGATTCCATGCGTTGCAGGCGCAGCGTATAGCGCACTGGCTGTGGACTCGTGGGCGCTTCTGGCTGGCACATCTGCTGCACAGTTGCGCGTGCGCGCGCTTCGACGTCGACATTCATCCTGCCGCCGTGCTCGGGCAGGGCATCATGATCGATCATGGAACCGGAATCGTGATCGGTGAGACGACCGTGGTCGGTGACAATGTCTCCATACTGCATGGAGTCACGCTCGGCGGGTCGGGTTGCGGAGGCGGCGATCGGCACCCGAAAGTGGGTTCGGGCGTGCTGCTTGCAGCCGGAGCGCGGGTATTTGGCCCGGTACGCATCGGCGACGGCGCCAGGATCGGTGCCGGCAGCGTCGTGCTCGACGATGTGCCGCCGCATGTAACGGTTGCCGGAGTGCCGGCGAGAGCGGTAGGGCGCCGCTTGCGCCGCGCCCCCGCGTTGGACATGGATCAGCGATTTGCCGCTCCTGAAAACAACGGAGCAGCGCGCTGAGCAGGAGACGCTCAGCTGCCGCCTTCTTCCTGGTTTTTCTTGAAGCGGGCGATCGACTGGCGAATTTCCTCGCGTGCGTCATCGGCTGATCCCCAGCCTTCGACGCGTACCCATTTGCCTTCCTCGAGATCCTTGTAGTGCTCGAAGAAGTGCTTGATCTGGCGCAGCAGCAACGACGGCAGGTCGGTCGCTTCCCTCACATCGTCGTACAGTGGCGTCAGTTTGCCGACCGGCACAGCAACCAGCTTGGCATCGGCTCCCGCTTCATCGTGCATTTTCAGGATGCCGACCGGGCGGCAGCGGATTACCGTGCCGCTGATCACGGTATGGGGGGTGTGCACGAGCACATCGACCGGGTCGCCGTCCTCGGACAGCGTGTTCGGAATGTAGCCGTAGTTGCATGGATAGAACATCGTGGTCGACATGAATCGGTCGACGAAGACGGCGCTGCAGTCCTTGTCTACCTCGTACTTGACCGGGTCGCTGTGCGACGGAATTTCGATGATCACATTGACGTCGTCCGGCGGATTCTTGCCGGTAGGCACCATTCTCAAGCCCATGTCTCTGTCTCCGGGATGGTTGGTGTGTGGCACCGGTCCGATATGCCGGTGACGCTTGCCAGCGTACAGGAAAACCGTGCCAGTCTGGCAGTGCTGGTGGGTCGACTTCTGCAAACGGTTACCGCATTGTGGCAATACTGCACAATTTTCGTTTCATGGCGCTGTCAGTGCACAAATGTGCCCGGCGTGAGGGAGCACGGCGGCTATATACCCAGTGACGACGTTGGCGAGCCATCATCCATGGAAAACAGGCGCAGTTGCCCGCGCACACGCTTCGCGTCGCGTGTCCGGATCGAACATCCGGAACACGGTGCGGCGATCTTCTCCACGGTCGACATGTCCGATGGGGGGGTTTACGTCGAGAACGGATCGTTCGAACTTCGTGTTGGCGATCTGGTCACCTTGCAAGTCCAGGATTTACCGGGTGACGCGCCACTCGTGCGCATGCGGGTGGTGCGCCATGACGACAGCGGCTGCGGGCTGCAGTTTGCCGACTGATTGCATGCTTGGCACGGAGTTCAGATCGTGAAGCGGCGTCTCAGCTTGCGTTCGACGGGTTGCAGTTTGAGCCGCGCGTAGACCGGGATGCCGCGATCGTAGGCCGGATAGTCTTCGCCCTCGATCAGTGGCGTCAGGTGCGCACGGGCCTTGTCGGTGATGCCGAAGCCGTCGCGCGTGATGAAATCGCGTGGCAGCTTGTGCTCGACGTTTGCGACCTGCGCCAGTGGTGCCTCTCCGGTGCTCCAGCGATAGCGCTTGCCGCTGCCTCTTTCGATCGTGACCATGATTGCGTTGCGCCCGGCGAGTGCGTATTCCACCGCTGCCGCACCAACGGCATACGCCTGCTCGACGTCGGTGCGCGAAGCGATATGGCGCGCTGCTCGCTGCAGGTAATCAGCCAGCGCCCAGTGGTACTTGTAGCCGAGCTCTTCCTTGATCATCGCGGCCAGCGTCGGTGCCACGCCGCCGAGCTGCTTGTGGCCGAAGGCGTCGGTGGAACCGGCATCCGCGAGGAAGGTGCCATCCTTGTAGTGCACGCCCTCGGAGGCGACGATCACGCAATAGCCCCTTTTCTTCACGGTCTGGCGAACACGGGACAGGAACTTCGCACGATCGAAGGCGATTTCCGGAAACAGAATGATATGTGGCGGATCTCCGGCCTCGCGCGCAGCAAGTCCGCCGGCCGCGGCGATCCAGCCGGCGTGACGACCCATCACTTCGAGGATGAATACCTTGGTCGATGTCGAGCACATCGAGGCAACGTCGAGACCTGCCTCGAGGGTCGAGACGGCAACGTATTTCGCCACCGAACCGAAACCCGGGCAGGTGTCGGTGAACGGCAGATCGTTGTCGACCGTCTTCGGGATGTGGATTGCCTGGATCGGGTATCCGAGACTGTCCGAGAGCTGTGAGATCTTGAGGCAGGTGTCTGCGGAATCTCCACCGCCGTTGTAGAAGAAGTAGCCGATGTCATGGGCGCGGAATACCTCGATGAGGCGCAGGTATTCGGCACGGTTCTGCTCCAGGCTCTTCAGCTTGTAGCGGCACGAGCCGAACGCGCCCGATGGGGTGTGGCGCAGGGCAGCGATTGCCGCTGCAGTTTCGGCGCTGGTGTCGATCAGGTCCTCCTGCAGCGCTCCGATGATGCCGTTGCGACCGGCCAGAACCTTGCCGATCCGGTCGCGATGCCGACGGGCGGTTTCGATCACCCCGCAGGCGCTCGCGTTGATGACGGCGGTGACGCCGCCGGACTGGGCATAGAACGCATTCTTTGCTGGCATTGCTGGTCCTTTCGCTAAACTCGCTGCATTATGTGACAAAACCGCCGTGTGCGCTGTGACGAAGCTGCTCTGAATGCCTCGCAGCGGCGCGTGTCGATGCCGTGCACGGCACTTCCTCCAGGACCGTTTCGCGAAGCATGCATATCTTCATCGCCGGCATCTGTGGCACTTTCATGGCAGGGGTTGCGCTGCTGGCGCGCGAGTGCGGCATTCGCGTCAGTGGCTGTGACGCCAACGTCTATCCACCGATGAGCGATCAGTTGCGCGAAGCGGGGATAGAGGTACTGCAGGGTTACGATCCCGCGCATCTGCTGCATGACCGGCCGACCATGGTCGTGATCGGCAACGCACTCTCGCGCGGGAATCCGCTGGTCGAGTATGTGCTCGACGCGGGGCTGCCCTATGTGTCGGGGCCCCAGTGGCTCGGTGAGCACGTGCTCGCCGGGCGGCATGTACTGGCCGTCGCCGGAACCCATGGCAAGACGACGACCTCGAGCATGCTGGCATGGATTCTGGAGTGCGCCGATCCAGGTTCACCAGGCTTCCTGATCGGTGGCATCCCGGCAAATTTCGGCTGCTCGGCGCGACTTGGTACGGGGCGGCACTTCGTGATCGAGGCCGATGAGTACGACACCGCTTTCTTCGACAAGCGTTCGAAATTCCTGCATTACCGTCCGCGTGGCCTGATCATCAACAACCTCGAGTTCGACCACGCCGACATCTTCGCTGACCTTGCGGCAATCCAGCGCCAGTTCCATCACCTGGTGCGTACGGTTCCATCATCGGGCAGCATCGTCCATCCGGTAGCTGACGCGGCGGTCGACGAGGTGTTCGGGATGGGGCTATGGTCGCGGACGCAGTCGTTCGCGCTCGAACGGCCCGGCTGTGAGTGGAACGCCCGGTTGCTGGCCGCCGACGGTTCGGCGTTTGTACTGAACCATGAGACGGATGGGGTGGAGTCAGTCGTCGAATGGGATCACAGCGGGCGCCATAACGTCGCCAATGCGCTTGCGGCGGCGGCTCTCGCGCATACGGTGGGGGTGCCGCTGGCGTGCAGCGCGGCTGCATTGCACATCTTCAAGGGTGTGAAGCGACGCCTGGAACTGGTCGCAGAGGTCCGTGGAGTGCGTGTCTACGACGACTTTGCGCACCATCCAACCGCAATCGAGGTGACCTTGCACGGGCTGCGTGCAGGCACGCCGCGCGGGCGCATCCTGGCGGTGATCGAACCGCGCTCGAACACGATGCGCCTCGGTGTGCACCGCGAGCGTCTCGCTGCGTGCACCGACGCTGCCGACGAAGTGTTGTGGTATCAGCCTGTCGGTGTCGATTGGGACCTGGATGCCGTCGCGCGCGAGAGCTGCAAGCCGGCGCGTGTGTTCCGTTCGACCGCCGATATCATCGTCACGCTGGTCAGCGAACTGCGCGCCGGAGACTGCGTCGTGATCATGAGCAACGGCGGCTTCGAGACAATTCACCGCCGGTTGGTCGATGCGCTTGCGCAGGCAGTGGCGCCGTCCGCAAGCGGCTGATGCGTATTGCAGCCGTGGGGTGGTCGTTGTGTCTGCTCAGCCGCAGTCCCGCAAGGCCATGCGTGCGGCCTGCAGCGTATCCGCGATCACCTCGGCATCGTGCGCAGCCGAGATGAACCCCGCCTCGAATGCCGATGGTGCGAGGTAGACGCCGTTGTCGAGCATCGCATGGAAGAAGCGCCGGAATCGTTCTGCATCGCATGCGGTGGCCTGGGCGTAGGTGTCTATGCGCGCTGCATGACTGAAGAACAAACCGAACATGGTGCCGGCCTGCGCGGTGGTGAGCGCGATTCCTGCGCTGTGCGCTTCCGCGCGCAGACCAGCGAGCAGGCGCTCGGTGCGTGCCGTCAGTGAGTCGTAAAAGCCGGGCGCGCTGATCGCACGCAGTGTGGCGAGCCCGGCAGCCATCGCCATCGGGTTGCCCGACAGTGTGCCCGCCTGGTAGACGGGACCGGCCGGAGCAACCTTTTCCATGATCTCGCGCCGGCCACCGAAGGCGCCGACCGGCATGCCTCCGCCGATCACCTTCCCCAGCGTCGTCAGGTCGGGAGTGATGCCGAAATGCGCCTGTGCGCCGCCGAGTGCAACACGAAAGCCGGTCATGACTTCGTCGAAGATCAGCACTGCGCCGGCTGCAGTGCATTGTTCACGCAGTGTTTCGAGGAATCCCGGCACTGGCAGGATACAGTTCATGTTGCCGGCAACCGGCTCCACGATCACGGCAGCGATCTCTTCGCCACGACGAGCGAACAGTTCACATACGGCGGCAGCATCGTTGTAGTCGAGCACTATGGTGTCGTCGGTCACATTGCGCGGAATGCCCGGAGAGGTCGGGGTCCCGAGTGTTAGTGCTCCGGACCCGGCCTTAACGAGCAGTGCGTCGACGTGTCCGTGATAGCAGCCTTCGAATTTCACGATCCGGTCGCGACCGGTGTGGGCGCGCGCAAGACGGATTGCGCTCATCGTCGCCTCGGTGCCGGAGTTCACCATGCGAACCATGTCGATCGACGGCACCAGGCTGCAGATCAGTTCCGCCATTTCCACTTCGGGTTCGGTCGGCGCACCGTAGCTGAGTCCTGCGTGCATCTGCTGTGCGAGCGCGCCAAGGACCGCAGGGTGGCCGTGACCGAGGATCAGCGGGCCCCAGGAGCAGACGTAGTCGATGTAGCGGCGACCGTCGGCATCGAACAGGTACGGGCCTTCACCGCGTGCGAAGAACACCGGCGTGCCACCGACACCGCGAAATGCGCGCACCGGTGAATTCACGCCGCCAGGGATGGTCCGACTGGCCCTTTCGAACAGCGTTGCGGAGCGAGTCATGCGGAATTCCTCAGATCAGAAAGGCCTGACGACGACGAGAATCACGGTGCCGAACAGGATCAGCACCGGCAGTTCGTTGAACCAGCGATAGAACACGTGGCTGCGGACGTTCCTGCCAGCGGCGAAATCACGCACGATACGCCCGCAGATCCAATGATAGATTGCCAGCAGCGTCACCAGTGCGAGCTTGGCATGCATCCAGCCGCTGCGCAGGTAGCCGTAGGTTTCGTTGTAAGCGAACAACAGCCATAGTCCGAAAATGACGGACAGGAACGCCAGCGGCGTGATGAAGCGGTAGAGCTTGCGTTCCATGATGCACAGGCGCTCGTGAACTGCGGCGCTCGCATCCATGGCGTGATTCACGAACAGCCGGGGCAGATAGAAGATCCCGGCGAACCAGCACACCATGAAAATGATGTGGAATGCCTTCAGCCAGGGGAACAGCGCCGTGCTCATGCGGAATCTCCACGCGGAACGACGATGATATCACCGGGGCGCCGCAGTTCCGTGGACGTCGTGTGGAATCCGGGCGACACGGCGTTCGTGAATCGGCTTAGAATTCTCGTGCAGCACGGCAGGGGAGGTCGTAGTGAACAGGAAGATTCGGGCGGGAATCGTCGGCGGCACCGGCTATACAGGCGTGGAGCTGCTGCGTCTTGCCGTGTTGCACCCTAATCTCGAGCTGCACTGCATCACGTCGCGCGCAGAGGCGGGGTTGCGCGTCGATCGCCTGTTTCCGAACCTGCGTGGGCACTGCGATCTGGCGTTCGAGGCTCCGGAGAATGCCGGGCTGGAAGACTGTGAAGTGGTGTTTTTCGCGACGCCACACGGTGTGGCGCTGGAGTCCGCGGCACGCTTGCTGGCGGCTGGTGTGCGCGTGGTCGACCTCTCGGCGGACTTCAGGCTCCGCGATGTGAGCGCATGGGAGAAGTGGTACGGGCAGCTCCATACGGCGCCTGAGCTGGTGGCGGAGGCCGTTTACGGCTTGCCGGAAGTGAACCGTGCGGAGATTGCCTCGGCGCGCCTGATAGCCGTGCCCGGCTGCTATCCGACGTCAGTGCAACTCGGTTTCCTGCCGTTGCTGGAGGCGAATCTGGTCGACTCCTCGCGTCTGATCGCGAGCGTTGCTTCCGGCGTCAGCGGCGCTGGCCGCCAGGGTAAGGTCGACAATCTGCTGACCGAAGTCAGCGATAGTCTGAAGGCCTACGGTGTCGGCGGTCATCGCCATCTGCCCGAAATCGAACAAGGGCTGCAGCGGGCGAGTGCGTCGCCGGTCGGACTGACGTTCGTGCCGCATCTCGCACCGATGATCCGCGGTATCCATGCCACGCTGTTCGCGACGCTGGAAGACCGTTCCGTCGATCTGCAAGCGCTGTTCGAGAGGCGCTACCGTGACGATGCGGCGGTGGATGTGTTGCCAGCAGGAGATCATCCGCAAACGCGCTCGGTGCGCGGTACCAATCTGTGCCGGATTGCGGTACACCGACCGCTCGACCGCGATGTCGTGGTGGTGTTGTCGGTCATCGACAACCTGGTCAAGGGCGCTGCAGGGCAGGCGCTGCAAAACTTCAACATCATGTTCGGCTTGCCGGAGCAGACCGGGCTCGATGCGCCGGCGCTGCTTCCGTGAGTGCAGGCGTTGCCCCGTGTGTCGAACGTGCTTTTGGCCAGACGCTGGCGCGGAGGAGAGATGATCTGGAAGCGGCTATTTCCATCCGTGAAGGGGCATGGGGACACCACGCTGATTGCGGGGGGGGCGGTCGTCGAAGGCACGATACGCTTCGACGGCGTGCTGGAGATCGAGGGGAGTGTCGACGGCAGCGTCTGTGCTCGCAGTGACGAGCACGCCGTGGTGCGCATACTTCGAGGGGGCCAGGTACACGGCAACGTCAGCGCACCGGTCGTGGTGATCAACGGTACCGTGACTGGCAATGTGCAGTCGACTGATCATGTGGAGCTGGCGCCGCACGCAGTGATCAATGGCGATGTGTGCTACAAACTGCTGGAGATGTCGCGTGGTGCGCAGGTCAACGGTCGCCTGCTGTTCAACGGCGCGACGCCGATGCGGCCTGCGGGTGACGAGTTGCCGTTCGAAGACCGAGGCGCGGACCCTGTGGACTATGAATAGTTGACTTGTTTCCTTGGGGAAATCACAATCACTCGCATGATCAACCAGATATCTGAAACCGGTTCCGCCCAGGCGTATTCGCCATCGCCTTTGCGTGTGACGGAACGTGCTGCTGCGAAGATTCGCGAGTTGATCGAGGACGAGGACAACCCTGCTCTGAAGCTGCGCGTATTCGTGACCGGGGGGGGCTGTTCAGGGTTCCAGTACGGGTTCAGCTTCGAGGAGACGATTGCCGATGACGACACGATACTCGAACAGGAGAGTGTCGTTGTCGATGCGTTGAGCTATCCGTATCTGATCGGGTCCGAGGTCGACTACAGCGAAGGCGTGGAAGGGTCTCGATTCGTGGTACGCAATCCCAACGCTGCTGCTACCTGCGGTTGCGGATCTTCCTTTTCAGTCTGATCCTGCCGTGCATGCACCGGGGTGAATGCTTCCGAGTGTCACGACATGCCTCGCCCCGGTGACCATCGGAAGATTCCCGGGCAGGGAGTTCAACGTTTGGCACGCCAGCCACGCAAATAGCGCAGCCTCGACCCAGTCGGGATCGATGTCCAGGCTCGCCGTGCTGCGCACTGGGCGTGGATGCAGGCGTTCGGCGAGCCGTTCCATCAACAGGCTGTTGTGTACCCCTCCGCCGCATGCGAAGACTTCGCCAGTGTTCGGGATTTCCCGCTCGATCGCATCGCAGATCGTCGTTACCGTCAGCGCGGCGAGCGTCGCTTGTACGTCCTGGGGGGGCACGTCCATTTCGTCCCGCAGTGAGTCGATCCATGCCAGATTGAACTCCTCGCGGCCGGTGCTTTTTGGCGGTGGCACAGCGAAATACGGATGCGCCCGCAGGCGTGCGAGCAGTACCTGATCGACGCGCCCGCCGCGTGCCCATGCGCCGTCGTGATCGTATTCAGCGTCGTGGTGACGCCGAACCCAGGCATCCAGCAGGGCGTTGCCTGGACCCGTATCGAAGCCACGCACGACCCCACATTTTGCAGGCAACACGCTGATGTTCGCCATGCCGCCGATGTTCAGGATGATCCGATCGCTGGCCGTGCTGGAAAACGCCCATTGATGGAACGCCGGTGCGAGCGGCGCTCCCTGGCCACCCGCTGCAATGTCGCGGCGGCGAAAGTCGGCCACCGTACAGATACCGGTCATTTCTGCGATGGTATGTGGATCACCGATCTGCCAGCTGAAGCCGGGTTCGTCGGTGCGCGGTGGACGGTGACGAATCGTCTGGCCATGACTGCCGATCGCACGTACCGCCTGCGGTGGTGTTTTCGTGTGCATGAGGAGTTGTTGTACTGCCTCCGCGAGGCAGGCACCGAAACGACGGTCGAGGACGCCGATCCCATCGATCGGTGCGGCATCGCACTCGCTGAGATGCAGCAGCTCGGCCTTGATGTCTGCGGGTATGGGGGCTGCCAGCGTGCCCAGCAGCTGTGCACCGTCACTCGCTATGCGCAGCAATGCAGCGTCGATCGCATCCACACTGGTGCCAGACAGCAGGCCAACGAACAGACCGTCGATACCCGCCATTCAGGCTTGCGTCATTCTTCTGCAGAAACCACCGCCATCTCCCACGCGTTCGTGTAAGTGGCGAGCTGCGTGGCTGCACCGGCAATGGACTTGCGGAACGCGGCGAGTTCACGGCCATGGAGCTGCCTGGCTCGCGGCAGCGAATTGAGGATCGTGCTCGGATTCTTGTGCACACCATCGACCAGAAACTCGTAGTGCAGGTGCGGACCAGTCGCGAGACCGGTGGCTCCCACCGTGCCGATGGTCTGGCCCTGACTCACTCGTTGCCCGGTCTGTACGGTCCGCTTGTGCAGGTGCAGGTAGCGCGTCTGGAACCGGTTGTCATGCTGGACGTAGATATAGTTGCCGTTCGATCGGCTGTAGCCGGAGGCAGTGACCTTGCCATCTCCGGAAGCATACACAGGGGTTCCGGTGGAGGCGGCATAGTCCACGCCGCGGTGTGGACGCACCACTTTCATGACCGGATGCAGACGGCGCATGTTGAAGTTCGAGCTGACCCGCGTGAAGTCGAGTGGTGCGAGCATGAACGCCTTGCGCATGCTTACGCCGTCTGCACTGAAGTATCCGACTTCGCCGTTGGCGTTTTGGTGGCGGAACGCTGAGAACGACTCGCCTTTGTTGATGTATTCGGCTGCGATGATGGCGCCTTCACCGATTTTTTCCCCATCCAGATGCTGTTCTTCGTACAGCACGCTGAAGGAGTCGCCGACGCGCGGATCCAGTGCGAAATCAATCACGCCGCTGAAGATGTTCGCAAGCTCGAGCACGATCCGGTTCGACAGCCCTGCTTCCTTGCCTGCCTCGAACAACGAACTCCGCAGCGTGGCGTGCCGGAAAACCCGATGAACCGAGGGCGCACGAATTTCATCCAAGCGTTCGAAGCGATCACCATTGCGGGTGAATACGCTCGTTTCGAGCGGTGATTTCGTGTAGCGCAGGCCGGTCAATCGCCCTTGGGCGTCAGTCCGGATGGAAAGTGTCTGCCCTGGGAACAGGCTCCGCAGCGAACTTGTCTTCGTGTCTGCGTCGAGAATCGCCTGCAGGTCCGCTCGGTCGAGTCGGGTACGTCCGAAGATCAGCGACAGATTGTCACCGCGGCGTACGGCGACGTCACGCCACGACGCGAATTCTTGTTCTGTCGGGGTCGGCTG
>JACKOP010000004.1:162500-345000 GCA_024234165.1 Pseudomonadales bacterium | reverse complement strand
GGAGGACCGAACCGACTAATGTTGAAAAAATTAGCGGATGACTTGTGGATAGGGGTGAAAGGCTAATCAAACTCGGAGATAGCTGGTTCTCCCCGAAAGCTATTTAGGTAGCGCCTCGGACGAATACCACTGGGGGTAGAGCACTGTTTCGGCTAGGGGGGGTCCCGACTTACCAAAACCGATGCAAACCCGAATACCAGTGAGTACTATCCGGGAGACACACGGCGGGTGCTAACGTCCGTCGTCAAGAGGGAAACAACCCAGACCGCCAGCTAAGGTCCCAAATTACTAGTTAAGTGGGAAACGATGTGGGAAGGCACAGACAGCTAGGAGGTTGGCTTAGAAGCAGCCATCCTTTAAAGAAAGCGTAATAGCTCACTAGTCGAGTCGGCCTGCGCGGAAGATGTAACGGGGCTAAAACCAGAAACCGAAGCTGCGGATATTCATTTTATACGTGGGCGGGTAGGGGAGCGTTCTGTAAGCCGTTGAAGGTGTGTTGAGAAGCATGCTGGAGGTATCAGAAGTGCGAATGCTGACATGAGTAACGACAAGGGGGGTGAAAACCTCCCCGCCGGAAGACCAAGGGTTCCTGCGCAACGTTAATCGGCGCAGGGTGAGTCGACCCCTAAGGCGAGGCCGAAAAGCGTAGTCGATGGGAAACGGGTTAATATTCCCGTACTTCTTACAAATGCGATGGGGGGACGGAGAAGGCTAGGTGGGCCTGGCGACGGTTGTCCAGGTTCAAGTGCGTAGGCTTGAGAGTTAGGTAAATCCGGACACTCTCTGCTGAGAGGCTGAGACGACGACGTCGAACCTACTACTACGATGTGAAGTGATTGATGCCATGCTTCCAGGAAAAGCCTCTAAGCTTCAGTTCAGTAAGGAATCGTACCCCAAACCGACACAGGTGGTCGGGTAGAGAATACCAAGGCGCTTGAGAGAACTCGGGTGAAGGAACTAGGCAAAATGGTACCGTAACTTCGGGAGAAGGTACGCTGTTGATGGTGAAGTCCCTCGCGGATGGAGCTGATTGGAGAGTCGCAGATACCAGGTGGCTGCAACTGTTTATTAAAAACACAGCACTCTGCAAACACGAAAGTGGACGTATAGGGTGTGACGCCTGCCCGGTGCCGGAAGGTTAATTGATGGGGTTAGCGCAAGCGAAGCTCTTGATCGAAGCCCCGGTAAACGGCGGCCGTAACTATAACGGTCCTAAGGTAGCGAAATTCCTTGTCGGGTAAGTTCCGACCTGCACGAATGGCGTAACGATGGCCACGCTGTCTCCACCCGAGACTCAGTGAAATTGAAATCGCTGTGAAGATGCAGTGTACCCGCGGCTAGACGGAAAGACCCCGTGAACCTTTACTATAGCTTTGCACTGGACTTTGAACCTGTTACTTGTGTAGGATAGGTGGGAGGCTTTGAAGTCAGGACGCCAGTTCTGATGGAGCCATCCTTGAAATACCACCCTGGTATGTTTGAGGTTCTAACCCAGGCCCGTTATCCGGGTCGGGGACAGTGTATGGTGGGTAGTTTGACTGGGGCGGTCTCCTCCCAAAGAGTAACGGAGGAGCACGAAGGTGCGCTCAGCGCGGTCGGAAATCGCGCGATGAGTGTAAAGGCATAAGGGCGCTTGACTGCGAGAGTGACGGATCGAGCAGGTACGAAAGTAGGTCTTAGTGATCCGGTGGTTCTGTATGGAAGGGCCATCGCTCAACGGATAAAAGGTACTCCGGGGATAACAGGCTGATACCGCCCAAGAGTTCATATCGACGGCGGTGTTTGGCACCTCGATGTCGGCTCATCACATCCTGGGGCTGAAGTCGGTCCCAAGGGTATGGCTGTTCGCCATTTAAAGTGGTACGCGAGCTGGGTTTAGAACGTCGTGAGACAGTTCGGTCCCTATCTGCCGTGGGCGTTGGAGATTTGAGGGGGCTGCTCCTAGTACGAGAGGACCGGAGTGGACGAACCTCTGGTGTTCGGGTTGTTACGCCAGTGGCATTGCCCGGTAGCTAAGTTCGGAATCGATAACCGCTGAAAGCATCTAAGCGGGAAGCGAGCCTTGAGATGAGTTCTCCCTGGCACTTTAAGCGTCCTAAAGGGTTGTTCGAGACTAGGACGTTGATAGGCAGGGTGTGTAAGCGCTGTGAGGCGTTGAGCTAACCTGTACTAATTGCCCGTGAGGCTTAACCATATAGCCCAAACAACCGGCACCAACGACCGCGTAACGGATTGATTGTGCACTCGACCAACACCAAACCTTTCACCGAGTTTGCCGCAAGGCAAACTTGTTTGCCTGGCGACCATAGAGACGTGGAACCACCCCTGATCCATCCCGAACTCAGAAGTGAAACGCGTATCGCCGATGGTAGTGTGGGATAAGGACGAACAGTATCCCCGCTGTTGCAGGTGAGGGCAGTAGGCAGAATGGCAGCGACGCAGGCTGACGGATGAAGTCGCGGTAAGTAAAAGATGGTGGGCCCAGCAGGACTTGAACCTGCGACCAGCCGATTATGAGTCGGACGCTCTGACCAACTGAGCTATGGGCCCTCGAATCGCGCCGCGCATGCGGGGCGGCCAATGCAAACGGATGTTTCTCTATTTTCCACTGTCTCTCGCGGGCAGCTTCAGCTTTCGTCGAGAAAGCTGCGCAGGTGGTCCGAGCGACTCGGGTGGCGCAGTTTGCGCAGCGCCTTGGCCTCGATCTGGCGGATCCGTTCACGCGTGACGTCAAATTGCTTGCCGACTTCTTCCAGCGTGTGGTCGGTGTTCATGTCGATGCCGAAACGCATGCGCAGCACCTTTGCTTCACGTGCAGTCAAGCCTGCGAGCACTTCGCGAGTTGCTTCGCGGAGGCCTTCGCCAGTTGCAGATTCGATCGGTGAAGGAATCGATGAATCCTCGATGAAATCGCCCAGATGCGAATCTTCGTCGTCACCAATCGGTGTTTCCATCGAGATTGGTTCCTTGGCAATCTTAAGTACCTTGCGGATCTTGTCCTCGGGCATCTCCATGCGTTCCCCAAGCTCCTCGGGGGTTGGTTCACGTCCCATTTCCTGCAGCATCTGTCGTGAAATCCGATTCAGCTTGTTGATAGTCTCGATCATGTGCACCGGGATACGGATGGTGCGCGCCTGATCGGCGATCGATCGCGTGATCGCCTGTCGGATCCACCAGGTCGCATAGGTCGAAAACTTGTAACCACGACGGTATTCGAACTTGTCGACCGCCTTCATCAATCCGATATTTCCTTCCTGGATCAAGTCGAGGAACTGCAGCCCGCGGTTCGTGTACTTCTTCGCGATCGAGATCACGAGGCGCAGGTTGGCCTCGACCATCTCCTTCTTTGCGCGTCGCGCGCGCGCCTCACCAATCGACATGCGACGATTGATTTCCTTGACCTCCCCGACAGGAATGCCGGTCTCCTGCTCGATTTCGGCAATCTTCTGCTGGATGCCAACCACGCGGTCGCGGACCTCGAGCATTTTCGCTGCATAAGGTTGCTTGCGGCGAGCGAGTTTCTCGGTCCACTTGTCGTTCGACTCGTTACCCGGAAACTCCTTCAGAAAAACCTGCTTCGGCACACGGGCGTGGTTGACGCACAGATTCATGATCGCGCGTTCGTGCTCTCGCACCTTGCTGGCAATGGTGCGCACGCGATCCGTGAGCGGGTCGAACTGGCGCGGCGTGAGCTTGAAGAACTTGAAAAGATCTGCTGCCTTCTCGATTTCCCGCTGCGCCTGCGTGCTGTCACGCCCGTGCTTCTTGATTGCACGGATGGCTTTTACATGCTGCTTGCGCAATTCGTCGAAACGCTGTCGCGCGAGCTCGGGATCGGGTCCGCTCTCAACCTCCTCAGTGTCGCCATTGTCAGCGCTTCCTTCCTCGTCATCGTCGCCGGCTTCTGCCGCCTGACCCTTTTTGGCAGCAAGCTTGCTGGCTGGTTCGACCGGAGTGGCGGGAGGCACGTCGTCGGCTGGTTCGAGGTAACCGATCAGGATGTCCGAGAGGCGTCGCTCTTCGGTTGCAACGAGGTCGTATTCGCCGAGGACCTGATCGATCGTGCCGGGAAGCCACGCCACGGCGGTCAGCGTTTCCCGGATGCCTTCTTCGATGCGCTTGGCGATCTGGATCTCGCCCTCGCGGGTCAGCAGTTCAACCGTGCCCATCTCGCGCATGTACATGCGGACCGGATCCGTCGTGCGTCCCGCCTCGGATTCGACTGCTGTCAGCGCAGCAACCGCGTCCTCGGCAATTTCGTCGGCGGAAGTATCGCCGCTGGTGAGCAGCAGCGATTCTGCGTCGGGGGCCTCCTCGAATACCTGGATGCCGAGGTCGTTGATCATCTGGATGATCTCTTCGACCTGGTCGGGGTCCGAAATGTCTTCGGGCAGGTGATCGTTCACCTCGGCGTAGGTCAGATAGTTCTGTTCCTTCGCTTTCGCGATGAGATCCTTTAGGCGTGACTGCTGGGATGGAACCGACATTCGAGATCCTGCAAGCATTTAACGGACGCGGGGATAGCCGCGCATTATAGCGAAAAATCGCCAGCGCACTCTACGCAAAAATTGTGCAACGAAAAACTGCGCGTTGCCCGCCGGGCACTTGCTGCTCGGCACATTGCGCAAGAGGTTGCAGACTCACTTTTTGGTAGCCTTGAGCAGCTCCAGGTACTGCGACTTCTGTATCGGGCTCAGTTGCCCGAACGGGATACGCTCGAGTTCGCGCAGCCGTTGCGTTGCATCCCGGCGTGTGCCGCGCTGCTGCAGGTGTGCCATCAGATCACAAAACTCCCGTTCGATATCGGCGCCTGGAACGAGGTTGTCTGCCGCAAGCCGTGCCAGCAGTTCGCCCTCGGGCGTGTCGTACCAGTATCCGAGCACGACGCCGAGAGTGGGCTGTGGTGATACGCGCAACCGTGCGGCAAGCTGGCGCAACAACGGCAGATCGGCCTCTTCGAGTGCAGCAAGTCGCTCGTCGTCAGGAACATGGATGATCAGCGCAGGATTCTGCAGCAGCAGCCGGATCGCGTTGCGTGCCAGGCCAGGCACCTGTTGCCGCGCCGATTGGTGCGGCATCGTGCGTTGTCGAGCTGGAGCAATGCGTGGTGGGGGCAGTTCGCCGGGTACCGGGGTAGAACTCTCTGCAGTACCTGCAGCGCGCGGAAGTTGTTCCGTGGTGACACCGATACACTGTGCCAATGCATTGCGCATCAGTTCGCGGAATACCGTTCCTGGTATGCGTTCGATGCAAGGCAACACGGCCTTGCTGAGCGCTGCCCGGCCGTCCATGGTAGCAAGATCGATTCCGTTTGCATGGTGTTCGAACAGGAATTCCGACAGTGGCGTGGCCGCAGCGACAAGATCGCGAAACGCCTCGCCACCCACGCGCCGCACCAAGCTGTCCGGATCCTCTCCTTCAGGCAGGAACAGGAACGCGGCCTGGCGGCCGTCCTGCATGAACGCCAGCGCAGCGTCGAGCGCTCGCGCCGCAGCACGTCGCCCCGCATCGTCGCCATCGAAGCAGAACACCACCCGTGGCGTGTAGCGGTAGAGGCGCTGCAGGTGCGCGGACGTCAGCGCGGTGCCCAGCGTGCCGCTGACGTTACCGATGCCGTGTTGCGCCAGCATCACCACGTCCATGTACCCCTCGACGACGAGCACGCTGTCGAGTTGACGCACGGCCTGCCGTGCCTCGAACAGGCCGTAGAGCTCCTGGCCCTTGTGAAACAGAGCCGTTTCGGGTGAGTTCAGGTATTTCGGCTTTTCGTCATCGAGTACGCGTCCGCCGAACGCAACCGTGCGTCCACGGTTGTCGCGGATCGGAAACATGATCCGGTGGCGGAAGCGATCGTAGGGGCTGCCGTCGTTGCGGGTCACCAGCAGGCCCGCTTCCAGTAACAGCTTGCGGTCGGGCTCGGATGCACCCAGCGCGCCGAGCAGGTTTTCCCAGCCCGGCGGGGCGAATCCAATACTGAAGCGTGTGATCGTTTCGGCGCCGAGGCCGCGCTTCGTGAGGTACTGCCTGGCTTCAGTCGCCTGCGGATGCACCGCCAGTTGCTTGCAGAACCACTTTGCCGCGGCGTCGATGCATGCCGCGAGCTCCATCTGGCGCGTGGATGGGCGCGCGGTCATACCCTCGTGCGGCACTTCGACTCCGGCGAGTGCAGCAAGCTTTTCGACCGCAGCAGGGAAGTCGAGCCGCTCGTACTCCATCAGGAACCCGATGGCGTTGCCGCCAGCACCGCACCCAAAGCAATAGTAGAACTGGCGTTCCGGGTTGACGCTGAACGACGGGGATTTTTCACTGTGGAACGGACAGAGGGCAGAGTAGTTTCTGCCCGATTTGCGCAGACCGATACGTGCGTCGATCACATCGACGATATCCACCCGCTCGAGCAGATCGTCGATGAATGGCTGAGGGATTCTTCCTGACATCGGCGCTCGCGAGGACGGTGAACGCTCATCGTAGCGCAACGACCGTCGTGTCGCCTGCCCCGCTGGTGGTCGGAGCTCAGCCGAGCCGTGCCTTGATGCGTTGGCTGACCAGCCCCATGTCGGCGCGGCCTTGGACTTTTGGCTTCAGGATCGCCATGACACGCCCCATGTCCTTCATTGACGCTGCGCTGCTGTCACGCACGGCGGCGTCGATCAGTGCCTCGAGTTCGGCAGCGTCGAGCGGCTGCGGCATGAAATCCTGGATCACGGCGAGTTCTCCGGCCTCGATCTCGACCAGATCCTCACGGTTGGCAGCACGAAACTGCTGGATGGAGTCGCGCCTCTGCTTGACCATGCGGTCGAGGATCGTGAGCACGCGTGCATCATCGACTTCGATCCGTTCGTCGACTTCGACGCGTTTGATTTCAGCCTGGATCAGGCGAATCGCCCCGAGGCGCGCTTTCTCTTGCGCCCGCATCGCGGCTTTCATTGCCTCGGTGATACGCGTTTTCAGCAACGTGTCGTCACTCATTGAACGCTCTCACCCGCAAGAGCAGCGGGATCAGTACAGACGCTGCTGGCGGCGTGCCTCGCGACTCACCTTCTTCAGGTGGCGCTTCACGGCAGCGGCAGCCTTGCGCTTGCGGATCCAGGTCGGCTTCTCGTAGAACTCGCGGCGACGCACTTCGGCGAGCACGCCGGCCTTTTCGCAGGAGCGCTTGAAACGACGCAGAGCCACGTCGAATGGTTCATTGTCTTTGAGCTTGATGGACGGCATTCGATACCTATCGGACGGTTGTTCGGAGTTCGCTGTGCTTCCACACGCTGCCAAAGCGGCGTGCGGGGCGCCGAATTCTAAAGGCATCGCAAGCAGATTGCAAAACGCGGTGGGTGGGCATTATTGCCGGGGGCGCGCGTCACGGGGCGCTGGCGCGTATCATCGCCTTCATGCGTGTTCTAGGCATCGAAACGTCCTGCGATGAAACCGGCGTCGCCGTCTTCGACTCGGAGCGTGGCCTGCTCGCGCACGTACTGCACAGCCAGGTCGCGCTGCACGCCGAGTATGGCGGAGTGGTGCCGGAACTTGCTTCGCGAGACCATGTGCGTCGCACGCTGCCACTCGTGCAGCGCGTGCTGCATGCCGCAACGTGCGATCCCCGGCAAATCGATGCGGTCGCCTACACGGCTGGCCCGGGTCTGCTCGGTGCATTGCTCGTCGGCGGCTGCATCGCGCGCGCGTTGGCCTTCGCATGGGGTGTTCCGGCGATCGGGGTACATCACATGGAGGCACATCTGTTGGCACCGATGCTCGAGGAACAGCGACCGGCGTTCCCGTTCGTGGCGCTGCTGGTGTCCGGTGGTCATACCCAACTGGTTCTCGTCGAGCAGATTGGTGCTTACCGGATACTCGGCGAATCGGTGGATGATGCGGCCGGCGAGGCCTTTGATAAGGTCGCAAAGATGCTGGGGATCGATTATCCGGGTGGCCCACGCCTGGCCGAACTGGCGAGGAATGGTTCATCGGTACGCTTTGCGTTTCCGCGACCGATGACCACCCGCCCCGGCCTCGACTTCAGCTTCAGTGGGCTGAAGACGGCGGTTGCGACCGCACTGCGTGAGTTGCAGACAGCGGCGGGAGTTGTGACGCAGCGCGATCGCGCCGACATGGCGGCATCGTTCCAGCAGGCGGTGGTGGACACCCTGGCAATCAAGTGCCGGCGGGCGCTGGAGTCGACCGGGCTGCACCAGCTGGTGCTGGCCGGTGGCGTGAGCGCCAACCGCGAGTTGCGTGAACGGCTGCGCACCGAGGCAGTGAATCACGGCTGGGAGGTCTTCTATCCACGCGCGGAATTCTGCACCGACAATGGTGCGATGGTCGCGTTTGCCGGCTGCCAGCGTTTGCTTGCGGGTCAACACGACGATCTGGCAGTCCGCGCACTGGCGCGCTGGCCGATGCAAACCCTCGAGCCGGTGTGCTGAGCAGGACAGTGGTGGGGCCAGATGAGCGATATCGTTTATATCCACGGACTACGCGTCGAGACGGTGATCGGGATTCACGCCTGGGAGCGGCACGTGCGCCAGGAACTCGTGATCGATCTGGAGATGGCCTGGGATTGCGCGCGGGCAGCACGGTCCGACGCGATAGCAGACGCGCTCGACTATCAGCGGGTGGCCGAACGCGTGCGTGAGCTGGCGGCGGCGCAGTCCTGCGGACTGGTGGAAACGCTGGCGGAGGCGATCGTGCGCCTGCTGCGCGAGGAGTTCTGCGTGCCGTGGCTGCGGCTGAAGATCGGCAAGCCTGGTGCCGTGGCGGCTGTGCGTGATGTCGGTGTGATCATCGAGCGTGGCGAACTCCCCGGACACACCGCATTCTGGAATCGGGATGTGCCGTCAGGAATCTGATATGCGGCTCGTGGTGTCGCTCAAGGGAGACGCAATACGTTACGAGGTGCTGTCACGCACCGGTCATGTCGCTGCTCGAAGGGCTTTTGCGACTGTCTCTCAAGGCCTGCGCCACTGCGTGGCAGCGCCGTTGGTGCAGGTCGTGCCTGATCTGCTCACCGCGCAAGCCGCGTGCCAGCGCAGGTGCAGCGCTTACCGTCAGTGCAGCTTCGCGTGCGCGGCGCAGCCGCTGCGGACTGGAGTAGTCACGCGCCTCGAAGCCGGTCCTGCCGCGCGCATCGGCGTCGCATGCGGCAAGAAACTCCTCGAATCGATCGCCCTGGCGCAGGGCATCGAGGTCCTCGAGCAGCCTGACCAGTGTCGCTGCACGCATCTGCATCGCGCGGTGACAGCGCGTGTGGTGCAGGCATACCAGAACCGCGAGCTCACGCCAGGTGTTCGGTACGCGTAACCGTGCGCACAGCGTGCGTACTGCCGGCGCGCCGAGTTGTTCGTGCCCGATGTGCGAAGGCCAGTGATCGCGGGGCGTGAGCGCCTTGCCGAGATCGTGCACCAGCACTGCGAAACGTACGGGTGCAGACAGCCCGCGGTGCGCAGCGACCTGCAATGCGAGCAGTACGTGCTCGCCGGTATCGATTTCGGGATGTTGCTGTGCGGGCTGCGGGACGCCGAACAGTGCGTCGATCTCGGGAAGCACTGCGGCAAGCGCATTGCAGGCACGCAGTGTACGCACGAATTCCTGCGGTGAAGGTTCGGCCAGCGCCCGCCGCATCTCGACCCACACGCGCTCAGCGACCAGATGCGCTAGCTCCCCGCTGGCGACGATCTCGCGCATCAGTGCGAGCGTTTGTGGATGCACGTGAAAGCCGAAACGGGCAAAGCGAGCCATGAAGCGGGCGACTCGCAGTACCCGCAGTGGATCCTCGGAAAATGCCGCTGACACATGCCGCAGCACGCGGTCATGCAGATCGCGTTCGCCACCCCACGGATCGATCAGGCGACCGTCGGCATCCATCGCCATTGCGTTGATGCTGAGGTCGCGCCGCGACAGGTCTTCTTCCAGCGACACGGAGGCATCGCTCTCGACGCTGAAGCCGTGGTATCCGTGGCCGCTCTTGCGTTCGCGGCGCGCGAGCGCGTATTCCTCTGCGGTCTGTGGATGCAGGAACACGGGAAAATCATGCCCCACCTGGCGATAGCCGCGTGCAAGCATCTGCTCCGTGGTTGCACCGACGACCACCCAGTCACGTTCGGTGACCGGAAGTCCGAGCAGGGTATCGCGCACGGCGCCACCGACAAGGAATACGCGCACAGTCGTCTGTCGCAGGGGTGGAAATGCCGGCAGTCTAACCAATTCCGCGGTGCTGGCGCCGATCAGCAGTCACAATGGATCAACCGGCCATCGTCGAGGCATAGCGCGCGCAGCCGGCCGCCCCACACGCATCCGGTGTCGAGCGCGTGGACACCGGCGATCCCGGGTGCGCCTTCGAGCGCAGCCCAGTGACCGAAGATGACCGGGATCGATGTGCTGCGTCGTGCAGCATGCGTGAACCACGGTGCAAAGCCGGGGTTGGCGTCGGCGGGGCCGCCCTTGTTGTCGAGGTCCAGCCGTCCCTCCGGCGAGCAGAAGCGCATGCGCGTCAGGTAGTTCGTGATCAGTCGCAGACGCTCGAATCCCGTGATGGATTCGTCCCAGGCATCGGGAAAATTGCCGTACATGTGATGCAAAAATCCGCTGTAATCCGGACCGCGCAACGTGAGTTCGACCTCGTGCGCGAGCCGCAATGCGTCGGTGATGTCCCACTGCGGCGGGATTCCCGCATGCACCATCACGTGCGGGTGCGCCGCTTCGCGATGAACCAGCGGCCAGGTGCGAATCCAGTTGATCAGCGTTTCGCGATCGGGCGCCTCGAGGGTTGCATTCAGCGAGTCCTTGCGTGTCGGCTTGCGCACGCCTTCGGCAACCGCCAGCAGATGCAGGTCATGGTTGCCGAGCACGGTGACTGCCCGCTCTCCGAGCGCGCGCACGAAGCGCAGCACCTCGAGCGAGTCCGGGCCACGATTGACCAGATCGCCGGCAAACCACAGGCGGTCCTGACACGGATCAAAGCCCACCGTGTCGAGCAGACGACGCAGCGGATCGAAGCATCCCTGCACATCGCCGATTGCATACGTTGCCATCAGTGCTGCTCCGGCACGGCGCCTGTGGCCGCGTTTGCGATCGCCACGAACTCGGCAATCTGGAGGGTCTCTGCGCGTCGTGCCGGCTCGATGCCGATAGCGCGCAAGACCTCGGCGTCGAGTACCGTCGACAGTGCGTTGCGCAGCGTCTTGCGCCGCTGGCCGAAGGCATCCCTGACCACCTTTTCCAGCATGCGGTAATCCCTGGCGCGACCGTGCACGAACGGTTGAGGGAGCAGGCGCACCACTGCTGACATCACGCGGGGCGGTGGTTCGAAAGCTCGTGGCGGCACGTCGAACAGCGGCTCCACGCGGCAGCGGTACTGCACCATGACGCTGAGCCTGCCGTAGTCCGCCGATCCCGGTTGCGCCGCCAGACGTGCAACCACCTCGCGTTGCAGCATGAAGTGCATGTCGAGGATGCATTCACCCTGTGCAAGCAGGTGGAACAGCAGTGGGGTCGAAATGTTGTATGGCAGGTTGCCAGCGATGCGCAGTGCGGCCGGCGTCGGTGCAAGCGCCCCGAAGTCGAAATCGAGTGCGTCGACCGGATGTACGGTAAGCCGTTCACCCGCGTGCTGCTGCCAGTTGGCGGCCAGGTCGCGGTCGAGTTCGACGAGGTGCAGGCGTGCGCCGCTCGCGATCAGTGCACGGGTCAGTGCGCCAAGGCCAGGCCCGATCTCGACGATCGTGTCCGTGGCGCGCGCAGCGATCGCACCCGCAATGTGCTCGATCACCTGTCGGTCGACCAGGAAATGCTGTCCGAAGCGTTTGCGTGGACGATGCGCGGGATTTGCGCGGTGCATCAGCGTGCATCCGCCGCACGTCGTGCACGGCTCCCGGCCACCATGTCGCGTGCGGTCTGCAGTGCACAGCGCAGGCTGCCGGTGTCGGCAGTGCCACTGCCGGCCAGATCGAGCGCAGTGCCGTGGTCGACCGAGGTGCGGATGATCGGCAGCCCGAGAGTGATGTTCACAGATCTGCCGAAGCCGATGTGCTTCAGTACCGGCAGCCCCTGGTCGTGGTACATCGTCAGCACGGCATCTGCCGTGCACAACCGTGCCGGCGTGAACAAGGTATCGGCTGGCAGCGGGCCGATGAGATCCATGCCGTCGGCACGCAGCGCCTCGAGCGCCGGTGAGATCACCTCGATCTCTTCGCACCCCAGATGCCCCCCTTCGCCAGCGTGCGGATTCAAGCCGGCTACCAGTATGCGCGGGCGCTCGATGCCGAAATGGTGCCGCAGGTCGTGATGCAGGATGCGCAGCACTTCTTCCAGCATGCCACGCGTGACCAGTCGGGGTACCGTGTGCAGTGGCACGTGCGTCGTCGCCAGCGCCACGCGCAGTCCGGGCGTCGCCAGCATCATCACCACGCGAGGTACGCACGTTGCTTGCGCCAGGAATTCGGTGTGACCGGTGAACGCGATCCCGGCCTCGTTGATCACACCCTTGTGTACCGGACCCGTCACCAGCGCCGCGAAGCGCCCCTGCAGGCAGCCATCGACCGCTGCCTGGAGTGTGGCCAGGACGCCTGCGGCATTGGCAGGATCGAGACGTCCGGGCGTAGTCGTGCTCGCGAGTGGCACCGGCAGCACGCGCAGGCTGTCCGGCGGCGACGGCAAGGGTGCGGGAGGCAGCAGCTCGAGTGCGAATCCGAGCTGCCGGGCACGCTCGGTGAGCATCTTCGGGTCGGCAATTGCAACCAGCGGAAAGTCGAAGCCTTCCCGCGCCAGCGTCAGGACGAGTTCTGGACCAATCCCCGCCGGCTCGCCCGGCGTCAGTGCGATGACCGCCTCGGTTGGGTCAGATCTTGATCTCGACAAAGGCCTCATCCCGGATTTTCTGCAGCCAGTTGTTCAGCTCTTCATCGTATTTCTGGCCGTAGAGGATGTTGCGCGCCTGGTTGCGACGCATCTCGTCACTGAGATCCTCGCTGCGGCGTTCCTCGACCTGCAGCACATGCCAACCGAATTGGGTGTGGAAGGGTGCGCTGATCTCGCCCGCTCCGGTCTGGTTCATGACCTGTTCGAATTCCGGCACCATCTGGCCCGGGTTGGTCCAGCCAAGGTCACCACCCTCGAGGGCCGATCCGATGTCCTCGGAGTACTTGCGCGCGAGCTTGCCGAAGTCTTCTCCGGCGACCAGGCGATCGTGCAGGCTCTGTGCGAGCTCGCGTGTCTGCTCGTCGGTACGGATTTCGGAAGGCTTGACCAGGATATGGCGTACATGGGTCTGCTGTGTGACCTGTTCACTGCCACCGCGTTTTTCGAACAGCTTCACGAGGTGCACACCGCTCGGGCTGCGCACCGGTTCGGAGATCGCGCCGACGCCCAGTGCCGGCACCGTGTCGCTGAAGACGTTTGGCAGGTCGCTCGCAAGGCGCCAGCCCAGATCACCGCCGGTCAGGGCGTAGCGCGATTTGTCCGGTGCATGCATGAAACGCTCGAAGGCGTCACCATCGGCGAGACGTTCACGCAGGCCTTCCATGTATGCGATCGCGCCGTGCTCGTCCTCGAGGGATGCGTCCTTCGACAGCGGCAGCAACAGGTGACCGATGTGGTAGACGGCAGCCGTGCGCTTCTGGCCTTCTTCGGAAGCCAGGAAGTCGTCGACTTCGCGTTCCGTGACCTGTACCCGGCTGCGCACATTGCCCTGTTGCACGCGTGACAGAATCATTTCCTGGCGCACCTGTTCGCGCACCGCTGCGTAGGAATCGCCTTCGGCCTCCAGGCGTGCGCGGAACTGCTCCAGACTCATTCCGTTCTGGTGGGCCATGTTGCTGATCGCTTCGTTCAGTTGCTCGTCGCTGATGCGAACCCCGGCGCGTTGCCCCATGCGCAGTTGGATATGTTCGAGCACCAGGCGGTCGAGTACCTGTCGCGCAACCACGTCACGAGGCGGTTGTTCGATGTTCTGCCGGGCAATGTTTTCCAGGACCTGGTGCAGCCGGGCCTGATACTCGCTGGCGAGGATGATGTCGTCGTTGACGATCGCGACCACGCGGTCGAGTGGCTGCACCTGTGCCAACGCGCCAGCACTCATGCCGAACCAGCACAGCAGCGCCACGGCAGTCGCAAGCAGTCGGCCCATCGTCGAATTCCTGTCAGTACGCAAACCCGCCTGCCCCCCGTCGTTCGCCAAAGTTGAAGATGCTGCGCTGCAGCAACTGGTCGATGTCCTTGCCCAGGCCGCCCAGGCCACGCAGTACGAACTGCAGGTAGAACCCGGCGTCACGTCCCTTGTACCAGTCGAGTCCCTCCTGGTACACCATGCGCACCGTCCAGCAGCAGGCGCTGTACTCCAGGCCGGCGAGCGACTCGAGATTCTGGTTGTTCGTGATGTCATATTGATAGCGCGCGAAGACCCGCCAGTTGTCTGCCACGGGCAGTGCTGCCGAGACGTCGGCCTGATCGATGTTCTCGTCGATGGCCCGACCGGCGGCATCGAAGGAATGTTGTTCGCGCCGGTAGCGATAGCCGAAATTGAGCACGGTATCCTCGGCCGGGATCCAGTGCATCAGCACGCCGCCTTCATTGATGCGGCTGCTGCCGGTGTCCAGGAGCGTGGTGGCGCTCAGCCACAACGCCTGCGACGGCTGGACCTGCACTTCCGCCGCGATCTGCGAGCTCGACGCCGAAGGGTCGGCCACCGTCTGGCCATGCCATGGAAGAGGACCTGGAAGCGTCTGCGGGCTGCGGCATCCGGGCTTGTCGTAGGTGCGTATCGAACCGTCGCAAACCGTCACGCGACGGTCCTCGAAATAGAGGATCTGCCCCACGCTGGCAGTCAGCAGTTCACGACCGCTCGCCTCGTCGATCAGCCGCGAGCTCAGGCTGAGCGACAGCTGGTTCGCGTCGGCAATACGGTCATGGCCGCTGAAGCGGGTGTTGCGGAACAGTTGGTTGAAGCTGAACGTCAGGTCGGAGGAATCGAAGTTCGGCACGTCGTTCTGGCTGTCGTAACCGACCCGCAGATAGTAGAGCCTGGGCTCCAGCGTCTGCAGGAAGCTCCGACCGAACATGCGAGTGTCGCGTTCGAGGAAATATCCGACATCCAGACTCGCCATCGGGGCTGCCGCCGACGGAGAGTCGCTGCCATACGCCTTTTCGTCGAGACGGTAGCGGATCATCTGATAGCCGAGCATCGGGCGTACGAACAGCGCGGCCCACTCCAGCGGATAGGTGATGCGCGGCTCCAGGTACAACCGTTCACCGGTCAGTGCGGTTGGATCGGGGTGGTCGAACACGGTCATTTCGCTGATCAGACCGTAATCGACCACGAATGGTTCACCTCCTGCTGCGCGTTCGGCCTGCAGTCGCGGCCGCATGCGGTAGGGTTCGGCGAGTTCGGGATCGAGCACCTGGTACTGTTGCACAGTGGCACCGACCAGCCAGCGTTCACCAACGCGGTAGGAAAGCTCCCCCATCTGTTCCAGATGGGTCGAGCGCTTCACGTCGAGTCCGGTCGAACTCAGGTCGCGCAGGTAGAGCCTGTCGCTCGCCTTGGCGTAGCTGATGCGGGTCAGCATGCCCGGCATCGGCGTTCCCGCGTGCTCGATGCCGCTGATCCAGCGTTCCCGATCTGCTGTGTCGTCGTTGTGCAGATAGGAGCCGCTCGCGCTCCATTCGCTCCAGCGGTTCAGGTAGCGCACTTCCCCGCCCAGGAGCATGCCGCGCCTGCTCGTGTAGCGCGACACCAGCGTCGCATCGTAGTTCGGAGCAAGGTTGAAGTAGTACGGCACCGTGATGTCGAAGCCGTTTCGCGTGGAGTTCGTGATCGTGGGCCACAACAGACCGCTCATGCGGCGGTCGTCGATCGGAAAGCGCAGGTACGGTGTGTACAGCACCGGTACGCCGCCCACCTCGAGACGGGCGTTGCGTGCGGTGGCCTGTCCGGTCGCGCGGTCGAGGTGCAGCGCGTCCGCCGCAAGCTGCCAGTCGTCGCGTCCGGGTTCGCAGCGGGTGTAGACGGTCTCGCTGAGATCGATGCTGCCGTCGCTGTTGCGCTGCACGAGTTCCGCTTCGCCGCGGGCATGCTCGGCGTGCATCACGAACCGCGCCGCACGTATCTCGCCGGCGTTGCGTGCTGCCTCGATCGAGGCCGAATCGCCGCGCAGCAGCAGTCCGGGTTCGCGGTACTGCACATTGCCGCTGATGTCGATACGATCCTCGGCGCGCGAATAGCTCGCGCGGTCGGCGCGCATCTGCCGGCTGTCCAGGCTCAGTGTGACGTCACCGCTGAAGTTCGCCGTCTCGGGGTTCTGTCGCAGTTCCGATTCGGCGGCATACGCACGAATCGAGCCGAAAACCGTTTCGCCGCGCTCGGCCGCACCCACGGGCGGCTCGACATAGGCGCCGTGGCACTGTGCCGAGATCGCCGATCGCTGCTCCGGCGTCAGGTTTTCGATGCTCACCCAGTCCATCGACTGTGCCCGGGCATCGGCGCCCGTCGCGACCGGTTGGCGGGGAGCCTGCGCTGGCCGTGCTGCGGTGCTTGCGGACGACGGGGTTCCCGCGGGCGTGACGCTGACGCAGTCCCAGTTGCCGTCTGCACCGGCCCGGCACTGCCACTCGCCGTTGCCTGCGTTCACGCATGGCGCGGCCAGAGCGCCGAGACCAGCGATCGCGCAGCACAGGATGAGAAAGGGTTTGCTCTGCATTCGGTCCGGGTCCGTTCCTCGGAAAGGTAGCCGCCTCGCCGCGGATCTTTTCGTTTGCGATGGGCCGTGGATAATGCACCACGCTTCGGCCAAGGCCGGCATTATAGCGGCATCGTGGCGCGCGGATCGACTGGCGGCACCGACGCCCTCTCTACTGTGACTGCGGAGAACCGGATCGACGATGGAAGCCTTGTTGCGCTGGTGCGCGAATCGGATCGCGGCGGTGCCGGGCGAAGACCTGCGGCTCGTCGCGGTGGCGGGCGATGCCAGTTTCAGGCGCTATTTCCGCTTGCTCGGCTGCACACCGTCGCGTATCGCGGTGTTCGCTCCGCCAGATACGGAGCGCAACATCGAGTTCACGCGCATCGCCGCGATGCTGCGCGCCTCCGGCGTGCATGCGCCCCAGGTGCTTGCGCACGGAGCTGCCGAGGGTTTTCTGCTGCTCGAAGACCTGGGTGATGCGTTGCTGCTCGCGGCGCTCGATGAGTCGAGCGTCGACGTGCTTTACGGGCGCGCGCTCGATGTCCTGCTGTGCATGCAGCGAGCCCGGACCTCGCACGATGGCTGGCAGCTGCCCTCCTATTCGGCCGGGTTGCTGCAGCAGGAAATGGCGCTGTTTCCACACTGGTACCTCGAACGGCTGCTGGGCATCACGCTGGATGTCGGTGAAGAAGCCCTGCTGGGCGCGCTGTTCGATCGCCTGATTGCCAGCGCGCTCGCACAGCCGCAGGTCTTCGTGCACCGCGACTACCACTCGCGCAACCTGATGCTGCTGCCCGAAGGCGGGCTCGGGGTGATCGATTTCCAGGACGCGGTCAGCGGTCCGCTGACCTACGACGCGGTGTCGCTGCTGCGCGACTGCTATGTGGCGTGGCCTGCCGAACGGGTTGCAGCGTGGGCAGGGCATTTCGCGGCGCGCGCGCGTGCAGCGGGCACTTTGCCGCCGGAGGTGTCCGTTGGCACCTTCATGCGCTGGTTCGACTGGATGGGGTTGCAGCGTCACATCAAGGTGCTCGGCATCTTTGCGCGCCTGTGGCTGCGCGATGCCAAGCGCGGATACCTGCGTGATCTGCCGCTGGTGATGCGCTACACGCTCGAGGTTGCGCTCGCGCACCCGGAAACCGCCGAATTCGGTCGCTGGTTCGCCTCGCGTGTGTTGCCGGTAGCGCGCATGCAGCCGTGGTACCACGAACCATGAAGGCGATGATTCTTGCCGCCGGGCTTGGTACGCGTCTGCGTCCGCTCACCGAAGTCACGCCGAAGCCACTGCTGCCGCTCGCCGGCAAACCGATGATCCGCTATCACATCGATGCGTTGGCCGGTGCGGGCGTGCGTGAACTGGTGATCAACGTCTCGTGGCTCGGTGAGCAGATCGAGCAGGTGCTCGGCGATGGCAGCGCCTTCGGTGTGCGTATCGTCTACAGCCGTGAGCCGGGCGTTCCGCTGGATACCGGCGGCGGCATCCGTCGCGCGCTGCCGCTGCTCGGCAGCGATCCTTTCCTGCTGATTGCCGGTGATATCTGGAGTGATTACCCGCTGGCGCGCCTTGCGCGCCATGCGCTCGCGAGGCCGCGCGTCGCTCATCTCGTGCTGGTGCCCAATCCGCCACAGCATGCCGCTGGCGACTTCAGTCTCGATGCAGCAGGCAGCGTTGGTCTGGCTGATGAAGGGGTGCGCTGTACCTACGCCGGCATCGGGCTGCTTGCCCCGGCGCTGCTCGACGGCTGGAACGATGAGATATTCCCGCTGCGCGAGCCGTTGCGTCGTGCGGCGGCAGCAGGGCTGCTCAGCGCGGAATTGTGGACGGGAGACTGGGAAGACGTCGGCACCCCGGAGCGCTATGCGGCACTCAATCGGCGGCTGCAGCAGCGGACGCTGGCTGCAGCGTCGACAGCCAGCCGCGCACGCGGCGGGTGAGCAGCGTCTCCACGCCGAAAGGCTCCACGTTCGTGACATCGATCAGCAGGCGGCGATAGCGTCGTGCTGCCTCGTGGTCGCTGCTGCCTCGCGCCGGTGGGGGACGCTGGATCGCAAGTGCCGGACGCAGTATTTCCATGACCGGTGCCGGCAGTGGTTGTGGCCACGCGAGGGCGAGGCCCGGCAACTCCACCGGCTCGATCAACAGCGCTGCCGTGGCGCCGGGAAGCGCGTGCAGCAGCAGCGCGGCCGCAGGTCCCGCCGCTGCCAGCACCACCGTCGGGTTCGCTGCGCGTGCAGCAGTCAGCGTTGCCGCGATGCGCGCCTCGCCATGCTCCGCCCAGCGCGCGAGCGCTTCGGCATGCCCGGCGTCGGGGGGCGGTTGCGATGGCTCCTGCTGCACCCCGGGATCGATCCGTCCTGACCGGATGCCGGGAGGCGGGTCGAGCGTGATCAGCCAGGTCGTCCAGCCATGCGTCGGCAGATCACGCCGCAGGCGCTCCATCGCCTCGACTGCCTCGGGGTGTGCGCCGTCGGCCGGCAACAGCACCAGTGTGCCGTGGGGCGTGCCCCGCGCCGTACGCACGAACGTCGTGAATTCCCCGCCGGCAGCGTTGAGCGCGCGCGTTTCATCGTCGGCCACGCTGCCCATGCACCACAGGCACCCAAGAACGAAGGCGGCGAAGCAGCGGACTGCACTATGCATGCTGCGAGTATACGAGGGCTGGCCCCGATGCGTCGCGGCAGCTTTTCGGCAACACCATCCGGTAGAATCGCTGCCCGACCGGAGCGTGCGCGTGCGGGGACCGGCCGGTCGCCTCCAGGATGGTCTGACCGGCACGCGCCCGTCCGGGTGACCACTCGCCCGACCCTGCAATGATGGATCTGGTACGTGCATGGAATCCCGCGATGACTGACTTTCAGATTGCCCCGTCGATACTGTCGGCGAACTTCGCTCGCCTCGGCGCCGAGGTCGATGCAGTGCTCGCTGCCGGCGCTGACATCGTGCATTTCGACGTGATGGACAATCACTACGTGCCGAACCTGACGCTGGGACCGATGGTGTGTCGTGCGCTGCGCGATCATGGGGTGCAGGCACCGATCGATGTGCATCTGATGGTCACGCCGGTGGACGCGCTCGCGGCCAGCTTCGCCGCGGCGGGTGCCACCTACATCACCTTTCATCCCGACGCGAGCACCCACGTCGATCGTACGCTGCAGGTGATCCGTGATGCGGGTTGCAAGGCCGGGCTGGTCTTCAATCCGGCCAGCGGACTCGAGGCGGCGCGCTACGTGATGGACAAGCTCGATATGATCCTGTTGATGTCGGTAAACCCTGGTTTCGGCGGGCAGAAATTCATACCGGCCACCTTCGGCAAGCTGCGCGAGGCACGAGCACTGATCGATGCCAGCGGCTACCCGATCCGTCTCGAGGTCGATGGTGGTATCGGCGTCGGCAACATCCGTGCGGCTGCCGAGGCTGGGGCCGACACCTTCGTCGCGGGCTCGGCGATCTTCGGCACTGCCGATTACGCACGCACGATCGCAGCGATGCGCGCCGAGCTGGCGCAAGTGCAGCACGGCTGAGGTGATGGCATTCGATCGTTTGCGCAGCGTGCTTGCGGATCGCCTGCCCGCACTGGCGATGCTCGACCTGGACGGTACGCTGGTCGACAGCGTGCCGGATATCGCGCACGCTCTGGACGGTGCACTGGCCGCGGCCGGTTACGCGACGGTCGGCGCAGCAAGGGTGCGCGTCTGGGTCGGGCGCGGCTCGCGCGTGCTGGTGCAACACGCGCTGCAGCATGTGCGCGGTGCCGAAGTTCCGCAGGCCGGGATCGATGCGGTGCTCGCAGCCTACCTCGGGCGCTACGGTGCGGATTGCACCGCACGGACCGGTGCGATGCCCGGGGCGGGTGCGTTGCTGCACGCGCTTGCCGGCGAGGGCGTACGCCTGGCGTGCGTGACCAACAAGCCCGAACGGATCGCGGCGCGCGTGGTCGAGCAGGTTTTCCCGGCCATCCGCTTCGATGTGCTGCTCGGTGGTGATTCGGGCGCCGGTACCAAGCCGGCGCCTGGGCCGCTCTGCGCGGTGTTGACGCGCTGCGGCGTCGCTGCGCAGGACGCGCTGATGATTGGTGACTCGCGTCACGACGTGCACGCTGCGCGGGCCGCCGGCGTGGCCGTGATCTGCGTTGCAAACGGCTACAACCACGGCGAGGACGTGCGCGACGAGCACCCGGATCTGGTGGTACAAAGTCTGTCTGAATTGCTTTGAGTGCCGCTTGCAGTAGAATCCGGAGCCTGTATGAATCCCAGCGATCTCGAGCACCTTGCCCGCCAGGGCTATACCCGCGTCCCACTGGTACGCCGTCTGCTTGCCGACCTCGATACACCGCTCGGAGCGTACCTGCGATTCGCCGGTCCGTTCAGCTTCCTGTTCGAGTCGGTCGAAGGCGGCGAGAAGTGGGGCCGCTATTCGATCATCGGGCTGCCGTGCCGGCGGCGTATCGTCGTGCGTGGGCGCGAGATCACTCTTTGCGACGGTGATGAGCAGCGCTCGTTCACGCATGCCGACCCGCTCGTGTTCATCGAACAGACGATTGCGCTCGAGCGCGTGTACGAGCACCCGGACCTGCCGATGTTCTCGGGCGGACTGGTCGGCTATTTCGGCTACGACTGCGTGCGTCTCGTCGAGCCCCGGCTCGCAGCCGGCACGCCTCCCGATGTGCTCGGCACGCCCGACATCCTGTTGCTGGATGCGGGGGAATTCCTCGTTTTCGACAATCTCGCCGGCGCGATCCTGCTGGTGGTCACGGTCGATCCCCGCAGTGCCGATGCGCCGGCCGCCGCGCAGGCACGGCTCGATGCACTGCAGCGCCGCCTGGAAGAGCCGGCACCGCGCCTGCCGCCGGTCGACATCGACGCCGGCCGGGGCGATGGCGAGCGCGTACGCGCGATCGAGTCGGCGTTCGTGTCGGAGTTCGGGCGCGAACGTTTCGAATCTGCCGTGGCGCGTATCCGCGAGTACATCCTGGCCGGCGACGTGATGCAGGTGGTGCCTTCGCAGCGTCTCAGCGCACCGTTCGACGGCCACCCGCTGAACCTCTACCGCGCGCTGCGCAACCTGAATCCGTCGCCGTATCTGTATTTCCTCGATCTGGCCGATTTTCACATCGTCGGCTCGTCGCCCGAAATCCTGTCGCGACTGCAGGGCGGGGAAGTGACGGTACGCCCCATCGCCGGCACGCGGCGCCGTGGCGCCACGGTCGCGGAAGACCTGGCGCTGGAGGCCGAACTGCTGGCCGATCCGAAGGAGATCGCCGAGCATCTGATGCTGATCGATCTGGGGCGCAACGACGTGGGGCGGGTTGCACGCATCGGCAGCGTCGGCGTCACCGAGCGCATGATCGTGGAGCGCTACTCGCACGTGATGCACATCGTGTCCAATGTGACCGGGCAGTTGCGCGAGGGACTTACGGCAATCGACGTGCTGCGCGCCACGTTGCCGGCGGGAACGCTGTCGGGTGCACCGAAGATCCGCGCGATGGAGATCATCGACGAGCTCGAGCCCTCGCGACGCGGGATCTACGGCGGTGCGGTCGGCTATCTGTCGTGGCATGGCGAGATGGATACTGCGATCGCGATTCGCACCGCGGTGATCAAGGACGGCCGCCTGCACGTGCAGGCCGGTGCGGGTGTGGTGGCGGACTCGGTGCCGGCGCTCGAATGGGAAGAAACGATGAGCAAGGCGCGCGCGATGTTCCGCGCCGCGGCGATGGTGTCGCGCAAGTGAACACGGTGGTGAAATGGACGCCATGTTCAGGGCGCCGCGGGCAGGCGTATCGTCATCTTGCCGGCGTCACTGTGGTGGGGTGGGGGGCGTGCGCGCACGGTCAGGCACGAATGGCCGCACGCTAGTCATCGATTCGAGGGAGCAATACGCATGAACCAGACCGGAACAAACGCAATCGAAGTCGCGCTGCAGGAGCACCTGCAGATCGTGCATGCCTTGATCGCGTCGGATTCGCTGCGCGCGGCGCTGGCCGCTGCAGCAGCAGCCTGTGCAGGGCGCCTTGCTGCCGGCGGCAAGATCCTGCTGGCCGGCAACGGCGGCAGCGCTGCCGACGCGCAGCACGTCGCCGGTGAGCTGGTGGGGCGCTTCGCATTCGATCGCCCGGGCCTGCCGGCGGTCGCACTGACCGTGGATACATCGATCCTGACCGCCGTCGCGAACGACTACGGCTACGAGGCGGTGTTCGCGCGCCAGGTGCAGGCACTGGGCGCTGCCGGCGACGTGTTCATCGGGTATTCGACTTCCGGCCGGTCACCGAACATCCTGCGTGCACTCGCCGAGGCGCGGGCACGCGGCCTGGTCACGATCGGGCTGTGTGGCGCGGATGGCGGCGGAATGACGGCACTGTGCGATCACCTGCTGGCGGTGCCCTCGCGGGCGACACCGCGCATCCAGGAGGCGCACCTGCTGCTGGGGCACGTGCTGTGTGAGCTCGTCGAGCGCGCCGCATTTCCGCAAGCGTGAACCGCAAATGGAACGAGAGGGAGCCGTGGCCGAAATCCTGATGATCGACAACTACGACTCCTTCACCTGGAACGTGGTGCAGTACCTGGGCGAGCTTGGCGCGCGCGTGAAGGTCGTACGCAACGACGAGATCGCGGTGAGTGAGGTGGCGGCGATCGCGCCGCAGCGGATCGTGATCTCGCCGGGGCCGTGTACCCCCGACCAGGCAGGCATCTCGCTCGAGGTGATTCGCCGCTACGCGGGCAGTATTCCGATCCTTGGCATCTGTCTTGGCCACCAGTGCATCGGACAGGCCTTCGGTGGCCGTATCGTGCGCGCACGCGACGTCATGCACGGCAAGACCTCGCCGATCCGTCACCGCGGCGCGGGGGTGTTCCGCGGACTTCCCGATCCGTTCGTCGCGACGCGCTACCATTCGCTGGTGATCGAGCGCGCGAGCTGCCCCGATTGCCTCGAGCTTACGGCGTGGACCGAAGCCGCAAACGGCGGGATCGACGAGATCATGGGCGTGCGCCACCGTGAGCTGGCGGTCGAAGGCGTGCAGTTCCACCCGGAATCGATCCTTACCGAGCACGGTCACGCCCTGCTCGCCAACTTTCTCGGATTACCGCGACCCGCACGCGCGGCAGCAGGCTGACACATGGACATACGGACAGCGCTGGATCGGGTGGTCAACCGCATCGACCTCGAACGCCACGAGATGCGAGCGGTGATGCAGACCGTGATGACAGGCGGCTGCACCGACGCACAGATCGGTGCGCTGCTGGTCGCGCTGCGCATGAAGAGCGAGTCGATCGACGAGATCACCGCCGCGGCCGAAGTGATGCGCGAACTGGCGACGCCGGTGGACGTCGGCGTGGCGCCATTGGTCGATCTGGTCGGTACCGGCGGCGACGGAGCGCGGCTGTTCAATGTATCGAGTGCGGCAGCCTTCGTCGTGGCGGCCGCCGGTGGGTACGTGGCCAAGCACGGCAATCGGGGCGTCTCCAGCTCGAGTGGCAGTGCGGATGCGCTCGAGCACCTGGGCATCAGGCTGGGTCTGGAGCCCGTGCTGGTCGCGCGCGGGATTCGTGAACTGCGCATCGGCTTCATGTTCGCACCGGCGCACCACGATGCCATGCGTCATGCGATCGGGCCACGGCGCGAGCTCGGGCTGCGCACGGTGTTCAACATTCTGGGGCCGCTGACCAATCCGGCCGGGGCACGTCGGCTGCTGGTCGGTACGTTCAGCCGTGCCCTGTGCCGCCCGATGGCCGAGGTGCTGCAGAAGCTTGGCGCCGAACATGTGCTGGTGGTGCACGCAGACGACGGGCTCGACGAGATCAGCCTCGCCACACGCACCCACGTGGTCGAATTGCGCGATGGCAGACTCGGCGAGCACAGTTGGTCGCCGGAGGAGCTCGGTATCCCGAGCCAGAGCCTGATCGGGCTCGAGGTGGATTCGGGAGCAGCATCTGCCGCGCTGATCCGCGATGCGCTCGGGCGTCGCGAAGGACCGCATGCGGCAAAGGCCGCCGACCTGATCGCGCTGAACGCAGGTGCCGGGATCCATCTCTGCGGCATCACCGACACGGTACGCCGCGGAGTCGCGCTGGCGCACGACGTGATCCACTCCGGTCTCGCGCTCGAGCGCATCGAAGCGCTCGCCGGTTTCTGTTCCTGCCTGGACGAAGCATGAGTACACCGACGATCCTGCGCCGCATCCTGGCGCGCAAGCACGAGGAGGTCGCGATGCGCGGTCGCGTGCGGCCGCTTGGCGAGCTGCGCGCCGCGCTTGCTGATGCGCCGCCGCCGCGTGGTTTCGCCGACGCACTCGCGCAACGCATCGCCAGCGGCGCCAACGCGGTGATCGCCGAGATCAAGAAGGCTTCGCCGAGTCGCGGCCTGATCCGTGCCGATTTCGATCCGGCGCAGTTGGCTCGCTCCTATGAGCGCGGCGGCGCGACCTGTCTGTCGGTACTCACCGATGTCGATTTCTTCCAGGGTGCCGACGCGTATCTGCAGGCTGCGCGTGCCGTGGTCGCGCTGCCGGTGCTGCGCAAGGACTTCACGCTCGATGCCTATCAGGTGGTCGAGGCGCGCGTGCTCGGTGCCGACTGCGTGCTGCTGATCGCGGCAGCATTCCGTGAACAGCCCGCGCTGATGGGTGAACTGGCAGCGCTCGCCGCGGAGATCGGACTCGATGTGCTGATCGAGGTACACGATGCCACCGAACTCGCGCTGGCGCTGGCGGTGCCCGGGCGGTTGATCGGCATCAACAACCGGGATCTGCACAGCTTCGAGACTTCGCTGGAAACCACCTTCGGACTGCTCGATCGCATCCCTGCGGGGCGTATCGTCGTCACCGAAAGTGGCATCGCCAGTGCGGACGATGTCGCGGCGATGCGCGTGCGCGGCGTGCGCGGCTTCCTGGTCGGCGAGAGCCTGATGCGTGCGCCCGACCCGGGTGAGCGCCTGCGCGAGTTGTTCGCCACGTAGGTCAACGCGTGCCGAACACCACCATCGTCTTGCCCTTCACGTGCACCAGACCCTGCTCCTCGAGCGTCTTCAGCACGCGTCCGACCATCTCGCGCGAGCAACCCACGATGCGCCCGATCTCCTGGCGCGTGATGCGGATCTGCATGCCATCGGGGTGAGTCATCGCGTCCGGTTGCCGGCACAGGTCGAGCAGGGTGCGTGCGACCCGGCCGGTGACGTCGAGGAATGCGAGATCGCCGACCTTGCGCGTCGTCGTGCGCAGGCGTGTCGACATCTGGGTCGCGAGTTCGAACAGCACGTCGGGGTGGCGTTCGACGAATTCGCGAAAGCGCGTGTAGCCGATCTCCGCAGCATGGCATTCGGTCTTGGCGCGCACCCATGCGCTGCGGTTCTCGTCGCTGTCGAACAGGCCCATTTCGCCGAAGAAATCGCCCTTGTTCAGGTACGCGACGATCATCTCCTTGCCGTCGCTGCCTTCGATCACCACGGTCACCGAGCCTTTCATGATGTAGAACAGGCTTTCTCCGCGCTCGCCGGCGTGGATGATCGTGCTGCGTGCCGGAAAGCGCCGCAGGTGGCACTGCTGCAGGAACGCGTCGAGATGGCGGATGCGCGGCGCTGGAGGAACGATCGGCACGATATTCACCTCTGCTCGGTAGTACGCGACACGGTCAAGGCAATGATAGTCGCCGCAACGCGAACCCGCGATCACGGACGCGGTGATGCCGGGGGCCACTGGGCGTGCGCGGAGCGGCTTGCTACGCTGCGCGCCTTTCGTTCACAGCGGTGCGGTTCGTCGCGCGCTACAGGGGGGGGCCGGGCATGAAAGGCACAGTGACGTGGCTGGGCGATCGGGCGTTCGTCGCCGAATCGGGCAGCGGGCACGCGGTGGTTCTGGACGGACCACCGGATGGTGGTGGACGCAATATCGGGCTGCGGCCCATGGAAATGCTGTTGCTCGGTGTGGGCGGCTGCTCTGCGTACGACGTGGTGAGCATCCTCGAGAAATCGCGCCAGCAGGTCAGCGACTGCCGGGTGGAGCTGAGCGCCGAGCGTGCCGATGCGATCCCGGCGGTATTCACGCGCATCCATCTGCATTTCGTGGTGTCCGGACAGGACCTGAACCCGAAGCAGGTCGAGCGCGCGGTGCAGCTCTCGGCCGAGAAGTACTGCTCGGCCTCGATCATGCTCGCCAAGGCCGGTGTCGAGGTCACGCACGATTTCGAGATCGCCTGAATTCCGCGCGCTCAGATACGGTAGGTCGTCGCGGTCATCACGCGCGACAGCAGCGTCATTGCTTCACGCACCGGTGCCGGGAATTCGCTGGCACCGTGCTCGCGTGCGTGCGTTGCGTGACGTGCCTCGTCCTCGAGCATCTGCTGCACGATCGCTCGCGAGCGCGTATCGGCTGCGGGCAAGCTCTCGAGATGCTCGCGCAGGTGCCTGCAGACCTGATCCTCGGTGGCGGCGACGAAGCCAAGGCTCCAGCGGTCTCCGGCTGCCCCGGCAATCGCGCCGATGCCGAACGACAGCGCATAGAACAGGGGGTTCAGCATGCTGGTGCGCGCACCCATTGCGTGCACGCGGTCAGCGCACCATGCGAGATGATCGATTTCTTCGTCGGCTGCGCGCTCCATCGTGGCGCGCACCCCGTCCAGGCGCGCGGTCAGTGCCTGCCCCTGGTAGAGCGCCTGCGCGCAGACCTCGCCGGTATGATTCACCCGCATCAGTCCTGCGACATGACGCCGTTCGGCGGCGTCGAGCGCCGGTTCATCGTGCAGCAGCGCAGGGCTGTGGCGTGCAGGAGTCGGCGCCTCGCCGGTGGCGTGCCGTCGTGCGTGGTCGAGTCCGATCACGATCTGGTCGAGCAGGGAAAGGCGGCGTTGCATGGCGAGGCGCTGACGTGAGGTTGCGGAGATTCTATAGTGATGCCGGGAAACGGCGATACCACCCCTGAAACCCGGGCGACACCGATGCTGCACGGCGGCGGGGCGAGGAGAACAACGGAGAAAGACGATGACCATGGCTTCACAGTCGCGAGTCTGCTCGACCATCACCCCGTATCTCGGCGTGCGCGGGGCCGTGGCAGCAATCGATTTCTACCGGCGGGCGTTCGGGGCGGAGGAAGTGCTGCGGCTGGAAAGCGCCTCCGGTCTGGTCACCCACGCCGAGATCCGCATCGGCGATGCGCTGCTGCTGTTGGCCGACGAGATGGTGGGCAGCCCACAGCGGAGCCCGTCTTCACTGGCCGGCACTTCCGTTGCCGTGCGGCTGTACGTCGACGACGTGGACGCGTGCTTTGCGCGTGCGCTGGCTGCTGGCGGTGTGCAGTTGCGCGGGGTCGCGGACCAGTTCTACGGTGACCGCAACGGAGCGCTGCGCGATCCGTTCGGACACGTCTGGATCGTCGCCACGCATATCGAGGACCTCACGCCCGAGCAGGTCACGGTACGCCTGCACGCCCTGCATGCCATCAGCGGCGCCGGCATGGCATGAGCATGCCGGAGGCCGACAGCGGCAACGACTTCCGCGACCTGCAACTGCTGATCCGCTCGCACGTGCCGATCCTGGTCGTCGAAACACACGACGAGAATCGTGCTCGCGAAATGATGACCCGCCTGGCGATTCGCGAGGCCTTGCCGCTGTTCGTGTGGTCGGTCACCGAGGGGCTGCAGCGGCTCGATTTCGGTGAACTTCCGTCGTCCGATGCGTTGCTCGAGCCCGAAGCCATGCTGAGGGCAGTCAAGGCGCACCGCGAGCCGGCGCTGTACCTGCTCTGCGATCTGCACCCGTACCTCGCCGATCCGCGGCTGGTGCGGCTGCTGAAGGACGTGGCGCTGCGCTATCGCGAACTTCCGCGCACGCTGGTGTTGCTGAGCCACCGTCTGGGCATACCGCCGGAGCTGACGCGGCTCGCGGCGCGCGTCGAACTCTCGCTGCCCGACGAGGAGGGGATCGTGGCGATCGTGCGCGAGGAGGCGCAGCGCTGGCAGGAGGCCAACGCAGGGCAGCGGGTGCGTACCGACAGCCGGACCCTGGCACAGCTCACGCGCAGCCTGCGTGGTCTTACCCATGCCGACTGCCGGCGGCTGGTGCGCAACGCGATCTTCGATGACGGCAGCATCACCGAGTCGGAGTTGCCGGAAATCAACCGGGCCAAGTTCGAGCTGATGAACCTCGACGGCGTGCTGAGTTTCGAATATCGCACCGAGCAGTTCGCCGACGTCGCCGGAGTGGGCCGTCTGCGTGCCTGGCTGGACCAGCGCCGTGAAGCGGCGACCACGACGCTGGCGCAGCAGATCGATCGCCCGCGCGGCGTGTTGCTGCTCGGCGTACAGGGGGCGGGCAAGAGCGTGAGTGCGCGCGCGATCGCCGGTGCGTGGTCCCTGCCGCTGCTGCGGCTCGACATGGGAGCGCTGTACAACAAGTACATCGGCGAGACCGAGCGCAACCTGCGCGAGTCGCTGCGATCCGCCGAACTGATGGCGCCCTGCGTGCTGTGGCTCGACGAGATCGAAAAGGGTATCGGTACCGGTGATTCCGATGCGGGCGTGTCGCGTCGCGTGCTCGGCAGCCTGCTGACCTGGATGTCCGAGCAGCGTGGCGGGGTGTTCGTGGTTGCCACCGCGAACGACGTCGCGCAGCTGCCGCCGGAGCTGCTGCGCAAGGGCCGCTTCGACGAGATCTTTTTCGTCGACCTGCCCGACGAGAGCACACGTGCCGAAATCTTCCACATCCACCTGCGTCGGCGCGGCATGGCCAGCGAGGCTCTGGACGTTGCCGCGCTTGCCGCTGCGAGTGTGGGCTTTTCGGGTGCCGAGATCGAGCAGGTCGTGGTCGGTGCGCGCTATCGCGCTGCGGCGGCACACCAGTCGATCGACGGCATGCATCTGCTGACCGAAATCCGCGCCACGGTGCCGCTGTCGGTCACCATGGCTGAACGCATGGACGCACTGCGTCTCTGGGCCGCCGGGCGTACCGTACCTGCGGCCTGAGGCGAACCGGTCTGCTGCGTCCGATGATCAGCCCGGGCAGGGATCAGCGGCTGCGTTCGCGTGCAATCGCACGGTGGCCGATGTCGCGGCGGTAGAAACAGCCGTCCCAGTGGATCTGCCGGCACAGCGCATAGGCGCGTTCCTGTGCGGCGGCAACCGTGTCGCCGAGGGCGGTCACGCACAGTACGCGCCCACCGCTGGTGCGTACCGTGCCATCGGCAGCGAGCGCCGTTCCGGCGTGGAATACGTGTGTCAGCGGATCGGCATGCGTCGGCAGACCCTCGATCGTGTCGTCTTTGCCGTAGGCGTCGGGGTAGCCGCCGGCGGCCATCACCACGCCGAGCGCGGCGCGCGGGTCCCATTCGGCCTCGACGACGTCGAGCTGCCCGTCGAGTGCGGCATCGCACAGTGCAGTCAGGTCGGAGCGCAGCCGCATCAGGATCGGCTGCGTCTCGGGATCACCGAAGCGGCAGTTGTATTCCAGCACCTTCGGCGTGCCGTCGGCTGCAATCATCAGGCCGGCGTAAAGGAAGCCCGTATAGGTGTTGCCTTCGCGTGCCATGCCGCGCACGGTAGGCAGGATCACTTCATTCATCACGCGCGCATGGATTTCCGGGGTCACCACCGGCGCCGGTGAATACGCGCCCATGCCGCCCGTGTTCGGTCCGCGGTCGCCGTCGTCGCGTGCCTTGTGGTCCTGGCTGGATGCCAGCGGCAACACGTTCTCGCCGTCGACGAGCACGATGAAGCTTGCCTCCTCGCCGACCAGGAACTCCTCGATCACCACCCGGTGCCCGGCCTCGCCGAACGCGTTGCCGGCCAGCATGTCGCGCACCGCCGCGATCGCGGTGTCCTCGTCCATGGCGAGGATCACGCCCTTGCCGGCAGCCAGTCCGTCGGCCTTCACGACGATCGGTGCGCCGCGGGCGCGGATATACGCTTGTGCCTCCGTCACCGACGTGAAGCTGGCGTATGCCGCCGTCGGAATGCCGTGACGAGCCAGGAAATCCTTGGTGAACGCCTTCGATCCCTCGAGTTGCGCGGCACCGCGGGTCGGGCCGAAGCAGCGCAGGCCGGCAGCGCGGAAATGATCGACGATGCCGGCGACCAGCGGTGCTTCGGGGCCGACTATCGTGAGCCCTACCGTGTTTTCGCGCGCAAAGCGTTCGAGTGCGCCGAAGTCCATCATGTCGATCGCGACGTTGCGCACGCCGGGCTCGCGTGCGCTGCCGCCGTTGCCGGGCGCCACGAACACGGTGTCCACCCGGTAGCTTTGCGCCACCTTCCAGGCGAGTGCGTGCTCGCGTCCGCCGCTGCCAATGATCAGAACGTTCATGCTCCGCTCGTCTCCGTTCAGTGGCGGAAGTGGCGCATGCCGGTGAATACCATCGCCATGTCGTGCTCGTCGGCAGCAGCGATGACCTCGTCGTCGCGCACCGAGCCACCGGGCTGGATCACCGCGCGGATGCCTGCCGCCGCTGCGTTGTCGATGCCGTCGCGAAACGGGAAGAAGGCGTCCGATGCCATCACCGCACCGGTTACCGCGAGCCCCGCCTGTTCGGCCTTGATCGCCGCGATGCGTGCCGAGTTCACCCGGCTCATCTGCCCCGCGCCGACTCCGATCGTGCGATTGTCGCGTGCGTACACGATGGCGTTCGATTTCACGAACTTCGCCACCTGCCATGCGAACAGCAGGTCGCGCAGTTCTGCCTCGGTCGGTTGACGGCGGCTCACGACGCGCAGCCCGGCGTACAGCGCGAGGTCGGCGTCCTGCACCAGCAGGCCGCCCGTGACGCGCTTGTAGTCCAGGCGCGGTGCGCTTTGCCGTGGCAGTTCGCCGCAGACCAGCAGGCGCACGTTCTTCTTCGCAGCCACTGCCGTTACGGCGTCTGCGCTTGCCGCTGGCGCAACGATCACCTCGACGAACTGCCGCTCGACGATTGCTGCCGCGGTCTCGCCGTCGAGTTCGCGGTTGAACGCGATGATGCCGCCGAAGGCCGACTCGCTGTCGGTGTTCCACGCGAGTTCGTACGCCTGCAACGGCGTCGGTGCCAGCGCAACCCCGCAGGGGTTCGCATGTTTCACGATCACGCAGGCCGCGTCGCCGTGGAACTGCTTCACGCACTCGAGCGCCGCGTCGGTGTCGGCGATGTTGTTGTACGAGAGCTCCTTGCCCTGCAACTGGCGGGCGCTCGCGATGCTTGCCTCACCGCGCTCGTGCTCGACGTAGAACGCAGCCGTCTGGTGCGGGTTCTCGCCGTAGCGCATCTGCTGCGCCTTGCTGAATTGCAGGCTGAACGTGCGCGGGAAGGCGCTGCGCGCAGCGCTTGCATCGAGTGCGCCGAGATGGTTCGCGATGGCGCCATCGTAGCGCGCCGTGTGCTCGAAGGCCTTCACGGCCAGATCGAACCGCGTCGCGGCAAGGGTTCCGCCGTGCGCACGCAGTTCGGCCAGTACGCGCTGGTAATCGGCCGTGTCGACGACGATTCCCACGTGGCGGTGATTCTTGGCCGCCGAGCGCACCATGGTCGGGCCGCCGATGTCGATGTTCTCGATCGCGGTGGCAAGGTCGCAATCGGGGCGCGCCACCGTCTGCTCGAACGGGTAAAGATTCACCACCACGAGGTCTATCGGCGCGATTCCGTGCGCAGCCATCACCGCGTCGTCTTCACCGCGGCGACCGAGGATGCCGCCGTGCACGCGCGGGTGCAGTGTCTTCACGCGCCCGTCCATCATTTCCGGGAAGCCGGTGTAGTCCGATACTTCGCGCACCGGGATGCCGGCATCGGCCAGCAACCGTTGCGTGCCGCCCGTCGAAAGGATCTCGACGCCAAGCGTGGCGAGTTCGCGTGCGAATTCGACCACGCCGGTCTTGTCCGAGACGCTGATCAGGGCGCGGCGGACCGCGACGATATCGGCTGGGTGGTTCATGGAGAGCAGTCCGTGTGCACTGGTGGTTGGAGCCGCGCACGAGGTGCGTGGCGGCGGTTCATAGCATGTCGTAGCGTTTGAGCTTCTTGCGCAGCGTGCCGCGGTTCAGGCCGAGCACTTCCGCGGCGAGCGTCTGGTTGCCGCGCGTGTATTCGAGCACCGTTTCGAGCATCGGTGCCTCGACCTCGGCGAGGACCATCTCGTAGACGCCGCTGACCATCTGGCCGTCGAGCTGTGCAAAATAGTCCTGCAGCGCGATCCGCACACAGCAGCGCAGCGAGTGCCGCTCGCCCGCTGCCTCCGCCTGCTGTGGCTCGTCGGCCCCGGCGCATGGCCTGCACGCAGGGTCCTCGCTTCCGTTCATGCTGCCCTCGCTTCGCCGTCGCCGATGGCGGCGAAATGTTCGTGTAGCGCAGCGAGTTGCGCGCGTGCCGCGTCCAGGCGGTGGAACTCGTGCAGGAAGCTGCGGTCCTCACCGCACGAGCGCAGGTACCAGCCGACGTGCTTGCGCGCAATGCGAACGCCAGCCGTCTCGCCGTAGAACGCGTGCAGCGCATCGATATGACCGGTGACGATCGCAGCCAGTTCCGGACCTTGCGGTGTGCACCTCGCCGGCTGTCCGGCGAGTGCTGCGTCGATCGATCCGCACAGCCAGGGGCGTCCCTGCGCTGCACGCCCCACCATCACCGCAGTGGCGCCGGTGTGTGCGAGCACCGCGCGTGCGCCTGCCGTGTCCGTGATGTCGCCGTTGGCGATCACTGGCACCGAAACCGACTGCACGATGGCGCGGATCGTGTCGTATTCGGCTGCGCCCTCGAAGCGACAGGCGCGCGTGCGTCCGTGCACGCTGAGCAGACGCACGCCACAGTCCTCTGCGATGCGGGCGATGCGCACACCGTTGCGTTCGCCCGGACTCCAGCCGGTACGCATCTTCAGCGTCACGGGCACCTCCGGCACGGCTGCGACCACCGCGGCAAGGATGTCTGCGACCAGCCGCTCGTCGCGCAGCAGGGCAGAACCTGCCGCCCGGCTGCAGACTTTCTTCGCCGGGCAGCCCATGTTGATATCGATGATCTGCGCGCCCAGGTCGGCCTGGCGGCGTGCACCTGCGGCCATCGTGTGTGCATCGTTGCCTGCGATCTGCACCCAGCACGGCAATTCGGACCCAGCCTGCTGCAGCCGCAACCGGGTGCGCCGCGTATCCCACAGCCGTGCATCCGCCGCGACCATTTCGGCGATCGCCAGCCGCGTACCCAGACGCGCACACAGCGCGCGGTACGGTGTGTCCGTCACGCCGACCATCGGCGCGAGCACGACGCGGGTGTCGAAACGGAATGGCCCGATGCGCAGCAACTGATGCCTCTTGAGACGGTGGAGTCGGGAATCCCTCTCGGGGGGCGGAATCATACCGGCGGGCGGCGGGTGATTAAAGGGCCAGGCAGTCGACGCTGGCTCAGCGCGCCGCCGCCGGCGGCAGGATCTCCATGCGGTAGCCGGTCGCGCGCTCGCCGGGGTCGTGCAGTTCCAGGTGCACGGCGACCGCCTGTCCGATCGGCATGTCCACACGTGGCGGCTCCGGCAGGTACTCGGCGGCGGCAAACACGCGCCCGGCCAGCGTGTGCCCGCGCAGGTCCTGGAAACTGATGGCGAGGCCGGGCCAGGGTTGTGCGTACGCGGCATGGTTGCTGAGCAGCGCGTCGACCAGCAGCACGCCTTCCCGATCGGGTGCCGGACGGACCAGCAGTGCCTCGCCGCGGATCGCCTGCGGTGCGGGCGGGCGAGGCAGCGCACAGCCGAACGTTGCGCAGGCGCGCTCCAGCCCGTGGCGGGTTGCCGGGTCTTCGAGCAGCCGCGTGCGCTGGTGCCAGCCGTACTGCACCGCGAGCGCGAGCATCGCGACCGCGCAGCCCAGCCCCCAGGCGGCATTGCGCGCGCGTCGCGGCGCCGGCGTCTGGTCGATCTCGATCGGTGGCGGCGTGAATGGCGGAACGGGTGCGGGTTCCGCGGCTGCAGCCGGTTCGTCGGTTGCGTCTACCGTCTCTGCTCCGATCGGCGTGTCGGATCCGGTTGCCGGCTCGGGTACGGCTGCCGCTGCAGGTTCGGGTGTCGCATCCCGGCGGCACACGCCCTCCGATGCGGGGGCGTCGCCACACGTCTCGTGAGGTTTTGCGACACCCTCCCCGGGGTCGGGCGCATGGTGGCCGACGACGATTGGTGCGGGCTGTTCCGCGTGGTCATGCTCGCCAAGGAGTTCCCGGATGTATATCTCCTCGATCGCAGCTCCGGGCACGGCGGGCTGACCGGCCTGCCAGCCAGGCACGGGTTCGTTGGCGACGAGGTGCAGATCGGCACGGAACACCCGCGCACAGACGCCGCAGCGCACCAGCCCCTCGGCCGACGCGAGCTGCTCCGCGTTGACACGAAACGCGGTCTGGCAGCCCGGGCAGCGCGTGACCGCCTCGCTCATGGCGCGGCGCTCGATGTGCGTCGCAGTTCGATCCGGCACCAGGTATCGCGCTCCACCGTCGCGATGTGTGCGCACCACGGTGCCCACGCCGCCAGCACCTCGGCCGCCTGCTCGTGCAGTATGCCGGACAGGACCGCAGTGCCATCGGGTCGCAGCAGCCGCGCGAGCCGTGGTGCAAGTTCGATCAGTGGCCCGGCGAGGATGTTGGCGAGCAGCAGGTCCGCGGGAGCGGCGGTATCGAGCATCTGCGGCGTGCCTACGTCCAGTGATCCGCACGGGAGCGCGTTGCGCGCGGCGTTGTCGCGCGTGGCGAGCAACGCCTGCGGGTCGATGTCGACTGCATACACATGCGCGACGCCGAGCAGCAGGGCGGCGATACCGAGGATTCCGGAGCCACAGCCGTAGTCGATCACGGTTGCGCCTGCGGGTGGGTTGCAGGCGAGCCACTCCAGGCATAGCGCGGTGCTCGGGTGGGTGCCGGTGCCGAAGGCCAGCCCCGGGTCGAGGCGCAGCACGGTCGCGCCGGGGTCGGGAGCTGCCATGTCGCCGGGGCAGACCCAGAAGCGCTCACCGAAGCGCAGCGGCTTGAAGTGCTGCAGCCATTCGCGCTCCCAGACCCGCTCTTCCAGGTGCTCCCAGCGCAGTTCCGGTGCACTGCTGCCGAGGGTGTCGCCGAGCACGGTCGCCACCCGTGCCCGGTCGGTGTCCCGCTCGAACAGTGCGGTCAGATCGACTTCGGGCCACAGCGGTGTTTCACCGACGCCGGGTTCGAGAATCGGCGCGTCGCGGTGGTCGCCCAGCGTGACCGCAAGCGCGCCGGCGGTCAGCAGCGCGTCCTCGAGCAGCTCGACGCGATCTCTGGTGGCGACCAGGCGCAGTTGCAGCCACCCCATGGCACTCTCAGGTCTGGAGCTTCTTTTCGAGGTAGTGAATGCTGACGCCACCGCGCCGGAACGCCTCGTCGCGCACCAGACGCTGGTGCAGCGGAATATTGGTACGGATGCCGTCGACGATCACTTCGTCGAGCGCGCCCCGCATGCGTGCCAGCGCCGCATCGCGGTCGTCGGCCCAGGCGATCACCTTGCCGATCAGCGAATCGTAGTTCGGTGGCACCGTATAGCCGCTGTAGAGGTGCGAGTCCACGCGCACGCCGTTGCCGCCCGGTGCGTGGAAACGGTTCACCTTGCCGGGGCACGGTGCGAAGGTCTGTGGATCCTCGGCGTTGATGCGGCATTCGAACGCGTGGCCGCGGAACAGCACGTCTTCCTGGCGGATAGACAGCGGGTAGCCGCCGGCGATCAGCAGTTGCTCGCGCACGATGTCGATGCCGGTGATCGCTTCGGTGACGGGGTGCTCGACCTGCACGCGTGTGTTCATCTCGATAAAGAAGAACTGACCGTTCTCGTACAGGAATTCGAAGGTGCCGGCGCCCCGGTAGCCGATCTGGCGACACGCACGCACACAGCTTTCGGCGACCGAGCGCTTGACTGCACTCGGGATGCCCGGAGCCGGCGCTTCCTCCAGCACTTTCTGGTGGCGACGCTGCAGCGAGCAGTCACGGTCGCCGAGATGGATCGCGTTGCCCTGGCCGTCACACAGCACCTGGATTTCGACGTGGCGCGGATTCTCGAGGTATTTCTCCAGGTAGACCGTGCCGTCGCCAAAGGCTGCCTGCGCCTCGTTGCGGGTCACGAACACCGAGGTGAGCAGCGAGGCCTCGCTGTGCACCACGCGCATGCCGCGCCCGCCGCCGCCCGCCGCCGCCTTGATGATCACCGGATAGCCGACTGCGCGCGCCATCGCAAGAATCTCGTCGTTGTCCTCTGGCAACGCACCATCGGAACCGGGAACGGTGGGTACGCCGGATGCCTTCATCGCCTCCTTCGCACGCACCTTGTCACCCATCAGCCGGATCACGTCGGGTGTGGGGCCGATGAAGACGAAACCGCTTTTTTCCACCTGTTCGGCGAAATTCGCATTCTCGGCAAGAAAGCCGTAGCCGGGGTGGATCGCGACCGCATCGGTGATCTCGGCGGCACTGATGATCGACGGCACGTTCAGATAGCTCTGTGCCGAGGGGTTGGGGCCAATGCACACCGCTTCGTCAGCAAGGCGTACATGCATCAGGTCACGGTCGACCTGCGAGTGCACGGCGACGGTGCGGATACCGAGTTCGCGGCAGGCGCGCAGGATGCGCAGGGCGATCTCGCCGCGGTTCGCAATCACGACTTTCTTCAGCATGGGCTGCAATCCTGTACGCGATGGTTGCCGGGTCTCAGACGATGCTCACCAGTGGCTGATCGAACTCGACCGGCTCGCCGTCCTCGACCAGGATTGCCCCGATGACGCCGCTCTTGTCAGCCTCGATGTGATTCATCATTTTCATGGCCTCGACGATGCAGATCACGTCACCGGCCTTCACGCTCTGCCCGGGTTCCACGAATGCGGCCGCACCGGGCGAGGGTGAGCGGTAGAAAGTGCCGACCATCGGCGAACGCACCAGGTGTCCGGAAGGTTCCGCAGGGGTCGCTGCAGGCGCGGCGGCAGGTGGCGCTGCAGCGCTCGCAGCGGGTCCTGCGGCGACGACCGGTGCCGCGTGTGCCACCAGGGTGGCAGCCGGGTACGCCGTGGCGGCGTGGCCGCGGCTGATGCGCAGCGACTCTTCCCCCTCGCAGATCTCGATCTCGGTGATATCGGTGCCGTCCAGCAGTTCGATGAGGGTCTTGATCTTGCGGATGTCCATGGTGTGTCCCCGGTGATTGTTCAATTGTTGTCGATACGTGCGATTGCGGCCTGCAGCGCGAGTTCGTAGCCGAGTGGTCCAAGGCCGCAGATCACGCCGGCCGCGACATCGGAAAAGTAGGAGTGACGGCGGAACGGTTCGCGTGCGTGCACGTTGGAAAGATGAACCTCGATGAACGGTACCGCAACGGCGAGCAGCGCGTCGCGCAGCGCGACGCTGGTGTGCGTGAAGCCGCCCGGGTTGATGACGATGCAGCCGATGCCTTCGGAGCGCGCGGCGTGGATGCGTTCGATCAGTTCGTGTTCGGCGTTGCTCTGCATGGTCTGCAGGTGGTGCCCGTGGGCCACCGCGATCGAGGCAAGACGCTGGTTGATCTGCTCGAGCGTCACCGAACCGTAAGTCTGTGGCTCGCGCGTGCCGAGCAGGTTCAGGTTGGGCCCGTGGAGCACCAGTATGGTCGGCATGTCGTGTCTCGCTCGCGGGCGTCCCGGATCGTTGCATCTGCTGCGATACGGGTCTGCCGAATGGTCCCGGAATTCTGAACGAATTCGTTTTGCCCGTCCATAGATCGCCAAAGTTCGATCACGATGGCTGCAGGATGGCAGCAGTTTGTCGGTTCCGTGGCGTCGCCGACGGTGCGGCCAGGCCGGCATCGCAGCCGGCCGGCATCGCGCTATGCGCGTTCGAGTGCCGCGAGGACGATCGACGGTGTCAGCAGTTGCGGCAGGATGCGGGCAGGGGTGGTGCTGCCCGCCGGGTAGTAGATGTAGAGCGGCACGCCGCTGCGGCCATGCGCCTGCAGCAGTTGCGTGAGTTGCGGGTCGCTGTTGGTCCAGTCACCCTTCAGGTACACGATGTTGCGCCTGGCGAAGGCATCGCGCACCGCTGGTGAGGCGAGTGCGAATCGCTCGTTGGCGAGGCAGGTGATGCACCAGTCGGCGGTCACGTTGATGAATACCGCCGCGTCGCGCGAGCGCAGTTGCTCGAAGCGTTGTGTGCTGTAGGGCTCCCAGCCCTCGTCTGCCGCCGCCTGGTCCGGCGTGGCGTGGCGTTCGAACACGGGCGAAGCGAGGGTTGCCAGCGCCAGCGCGCCGGCAAGCACGGCCACTACGCGGGCGGGTAGCGGACGTCGTGCCAGTTTGGCGCGCTCCAGGCTCCACAGCGCGAGCGCGAGCAATACGCAGCCGCCTGCCGCTGCTGCCATCGCGTTCACGCCGCTCTGCTTGCCCAGCACCCACAGCAGCCATACGGCTGCGCCGTAGAGCGGAAATGCGAGCAGTTGCTTGAAACCCTCCATCCAGGCGCCCGGGCGCGGCAATCGCGCGAGCAGCGTCGGGCTGAGCGCGAGCAGCACGAAGGGCGTGGCCATCCCGACGCCGAGTGCCGCGAACACGACCAGCGCGCGCACCGTGTCCTGTGTCATTGCCCAGCCGAGCGCGGTGCCCATGAAGGGCGCCGTGCATGGACTGGCAACCACGGTTGCAAGCACCCCGGTGAAGAACGACCCGGCGTAACCGCTGCGGCGTGCCAGCGCATCGCCGCGACCCATCAGTCCGGAGCCCGGATTGCTCAGGCCCGACAGGCTCAGGCCCATCGCCACGAACAGATAGACCAGAGCGGCGACGAACGGTGGCGATTGCAGGTGGAAGCCCCAGCCGATCGCCTCGCCTGCACTGCGCAGCGCGAGCAGCAAGGCCGCGATCAGCACGAAGCTGACGACCACACCTGCCGCATACAGCAGACCGTGCAGCGCCTTGCCGCTGCGATCACCGCCCTTGGCCGCAATCGCCAGCACCTTCAGCGACAGCACCGGAAACACGCACGGCATCAGATTCAGGATCATGCCGCCCAGGGCAGCCAGCACGGCCATCCACAGCAGCTTGCCGTGCGCGGGCAGCGGCGCCGGCGCCGCATCCCCGGTCCCGGTTTGCGTGCGGCTTGCCGCCGCCGCGGCACGCCGCGGCGGCCTGGCGATTTCAGTCACGCTGCCGCTGGCCTGGTCGATGCGAAACCGTTGTGTGCGTGGCGGATAGCACAGCCCGGCGTCGGCACAACCCTGCGACTTGAGTTCCAGCAGCGTCTCCGTGCCCGTGAGCGGAACCGAGAGTTCCAGCGTGCCACGGTAGACCTCGGTCGCACCCAGGAACGCGTCCTCGTAAGGTTCGCCCGCTGGCAGCGTGATCGGCGCTGGCTGCATGGCGGCTTCGCTGCCGAGAGCGAGGCGCAGCCTTTCACGATAGAGGTAATAACCGTCGGCGATGTGCCAGCGCAGCAGCAGCCGATCGTCGACGACTTCCGGGCTGACTGCATAAGCCTGCTCCACCGGCAGGAAGTGCGGCTCGTCGTCGAGCAGCGTGCTGGCCCGTGGTGCCTGCAGCAGGATGTCGGTGCCGGCGAGCGCTGCCCCCGTGAACGGGAGGCTGAGCCAGACAACCAATAAAAGGATGCGAGACATGATCAGATCCGTTGCGTGGCGCCCGGGTGCGCCGCCAGCCGGCATTCTAGCCAGTGGCGGCGCGCGCTTTCGAGCAAGCGCGATTTATTACCAGCCGTGTTCCGGGGGCACTATGGCAGAATGCCGGTGGTCGATGCTTGGAGAATCTGTCGGGATGAGCCGAAGCCGCCCAAGACTGGTCCGGATACTGCTTGCCGCGTGCATGGCTGCCGCTGCCGGGGCGCACGCCGCGACGCTCGAGATCGTCGCGCCGTGGCTGGACGAGCCCCCGCCGGGGCGACCGATCGCTGCCGTCTACATGGAGCTGCACAACCGTGGATCCGCGCCGCTCGCGGTCGTCGGTGCACGCAGTGATGCCGCCGCCAGCGCGGCGATTCACGGCCATCGCCAGGAGGCTGGAATGGTGCGCATGTACGCGGTGGAACGGCTCGAGATTCCTGCCGGCAGCAGCGTGGAGCTGCGCCCCGGTGGCTACCACCTGATGCTGGGCGAGGTGCGCGGGGCACTGCAGCGTGGCGCGCTGCTGCCGTTCTGCCTGCGCCTTGAGGGTGGAGAGGAAGTCTGCGCCGACGCGCGCGTCAGGAAGTTCGGGGAGGAGTGAGCATGGACGTGGAGCAGGGCAGGTTGCGTGCGCTCGGCAAGACGCTGGTGCCGGGTGGTGCGCTGGCGCGCGTGATCGCGGGGCTGGTCGCGTTGCTGGTGCTGGGGGATGTAGCGCTCTCGCTGCTGTGGTCGAACGAGCCGTCTGCCTTCGACGTACGCGAGAACGCACGCAGCGATGCCGCGCGCATCGGCCGCGCCGTGGTCGTCGGATCGACGACCACGGCGGCGCTGATCCGGGTCGCGGGCACGCTGCTCGACAAGCCTGGCGGCTACCTCAGCAACGACGTGCTGCCACCCGGAGTGCTGCTCGACAATATGCCGAACTGGGAGTTCGGTGCACTGGTGCAGGTGCGTGATCTGGCGAAGGCGATGCGCGAGACACTGAGCCGCTCGCAGTCGCAGTCGAAGGAAGATCCCGATCTGGTGCTCGCCGAGCCGCAGTTCAATTTCGACAGCGAGTCGTGGATCCTGCCGGCGACGGAATCGGAATACGCCTCGGGGGTGCGGCGCCTGCGCTCCTACGCTCGCCGCCTGGCGGATCCAGGCAGCGCGGATGCGCAGTTCTACGCGCGTGCCGACAATCTGCGTTATTGGCTGAATACCGTGCAGACCCGCCTCGGTAGCCTGTCGCAACGCCTCAGTGCGAGCGTAGGCAAGGCGCCGCTGCAGGTCGGCGTGGCGACGTCCGACGCCACTGCGGAGCGATCTGCTCCCCGACGCACGGCGTTCGAGTCGAAGACTCCCTGGTACGAGATCGACGACATCTTCTACGAGGCGCGTGGTTCGACGTGGGCGCTGCTGCACTTCCTGAAGGCGGTCGAGGTCGATTTTGCCGATGTGCTGGAGCGCAAGAACGCCGCCGTCAGCCTGCGCCAGATCATCCGCGAGCTCGAAGGCACCCAGCAGCCGATGCGCAGTCCGCTGATCCTGAACGGCTCCGGCTTCGGCCCGCTCGCGAACCATTCGCTGGTGATGGCCTCCTACATTTCGCGTGCGAACGCCGGAGTGATCGACCTGCGCGAGCTGTTGGCGCAAGGCTGAGGCTGCGCCCACGCGGCTTGCCGACAGTCATTCCGCACGCTGGCGCAGCGTGCTGCCGCGCTCGCGCCTGCAGGGAGGCATTTACGGCGTCCCACCGGTGTGAAGGCCTCGTCACGCGCTGCATGCATCGATGATCGGAGGCTGCTGCGACAGCCGCCGCAGCGTCGGCGCCGGATGTGAAAACCTGCATTTCATTGTGGCTCGCGGGGGCAGTCACTAGACTTGCGCGCCATGCCGTCCCTATCCGATCGCAGCCCGCAGCGCGGCGTTGCCCACGTTTCTTCCCCGAGCACGTCGAAACGGGCGCCACGCCGACCGGCGCCCGGGCGGCCCGGCGGCTCCGCACGCCCGCGCGTTGCATCGCGCCAGCGCCGCTGGCCGTGGGTGCTGCTGCGTGTTGTGCTCGCGCTGACGGTGGTCGCAGCGCTCGCCTTCATGTACCTCGACGCGCGCATCCAGCGCCAGTTCTCGGGCAGGAAATGGGCCGTGCCGGCGGTGGTCTACGCGCGCCCGCTGGAGCTCTACGCCGGCGCTCCGCTGAGCCAGCGCGCACTGCTCGCCGAGCTGGAGGCGCTGGGTTACCGTGCCGGCTCGGGTACTGCGGCGGGCAGTTACGCCGTGAACGGCGCTACGGTCGGTGTCGCCACGCGGGGTTTTCGCTTCTGGGATGCCGAGGAGCCGGCGCGGGCGTTGCGCGTGACGTTCGCTGCCGACGCGGTGGCGGCGGTGCGTGACGGCGGTGGTGCAGAAGTCGCGCTGGCACGCCTCGAACCGGTACACATCGGTGGCATCTACCCGGCGCACAATGAGGATCGCATCCTGGTGCGGGTGGCGGACGTACCGCCGGTGCTGGTCGCCGCGCTGATGGCGGTCGAGGACCAGAATTTTCTGCATCACCACGGCGTTTCCCTGAAGGGTATGGCGCGTGCGCTGTGGGTGAACGTGAGCAGCGGTGCGCTGGAGCAGGGTGGCAGCACGCTGACCCAGCAGCTCGTGAAGAACTTCTTCCTGACGCGTGAGCGCACGATCTCGCGCAAGCTGCTCGAACTCGCGATGGCGATCGTGCTCGAGATGCGTTACAGCAAGCAGGAAATCCTCGAGGCGTATCTGAACGAGATCTACCTCGGTCAGGACGGACATCGTGCGATCCACGGTTTCGGACTGGCCAGCCACTACTACTTCAACCGGCCGATCGGTGAGATCGACGCTGCCCAGGTGGCGCTGCTGGTCGGATTGGTGCGAGGGCCCTCGTACTACGACCCGTGGCGCCATCCCGAGCGCAGCCGGGCACGGCGCGATACCGTGCTCGCGCTGATGGTCGAGGAGCACGTGATCGACGCCGCGACTGCCGAGCGGATCCGCCAGCAACCGGTCGGCGTCGGGGCGCGTGACGTTGCGCGCTCGCGCTTCTATCCCGCGTATCTCGATCTGGTGCGTCGCCAGTTGCGCCGCGACTACCCGGAAGATGTGCTGGCCTCCGAGGGCTTGCGGGTGTTCACCGGGCTCGACCCCGCCGTGCAGCGCGCCGCCGAGCAGGCGCTGCAGCAGACGCTGGCGCGTATCGAGCGCGATTACGGTGCGCGTGGCAAGCTGCAGGGGGCGCTCGAGGGTGCCGTGATCGTGACCCGCGTCGACAGCGGCGAGGTGCTGGCGGTCGTCGGGGGGCGCCATTCGCGTATCGCCGGCTTCAACCGCGCGCTCGATGCGCAGCGACCGGTTGGTTCGCTGATGAAGCCGGCCGTCTATCTGGCGGCGCTCGAGAGCGGGCGCTATACGCTGATGAGTCCGCTCGACGACGGTCCGGTGGCATACAAGGGCGCGAATGGCCAAGTGTGGCGCCCACGCAACTATGACCGCGAAGACCACGGCATGGTGCGCCTGTACCGTGCGCTGGCGCAATCGTACAACCAGTCGACGGCACGGCTCGGTCTGGATATGGGCATCGATCGCGTCGTCGACGTCATTCATCGGCTTGGTGTCGAGCGCGAGGTGCCGGCGCTGCCTTCGGTGACGCTGGGTGCGGTTGCGCTGACTCCGTTCGAGGTCGCCGGCATGTACCAGACGATCGCCTCCGGGGGGTTCGCGTCGCCGCTCAGCTCGATCCGCGAAGTGATGGACGATTCGAACCAGCCGCTGACGCGCTATCCTGTGGCGGTCCAGCAGCGCGTGCGCCAGTCGGCGGTCTACCTGCTCGAGTACGCGCTGAAGGAAGTGGTTCGTTCGGGTACCGCCCGATCGGCCGCCGCGCGCCTGCCGCCGGGACTGGTCGTGGCAGGCAAGACCGGCACCACCGATGAGCAGCGGGATAGCTGGTTCGCCGGCTATTCGGGCGATCTGCTCGCGGTGGTGTGGATCGGTCGGGACGACAATGGCGTGACCGCGCTGACCGGTGCGACCGGCGCGTTGCCTGCGTGGACCGAACTGATGGCAGCGACCAGTCGCGAGCCGCGTCGTAGCGAGACGCCGGAAGGGGTCGACGAAGTCTGGGTCGATCCGGGCAGTGGTGGCGTGAGCGCCGAGGAGTGCCCGGGCGCCCGCCGCGTGCCGTTTCTGGTCGGTACGGAGCCGGCGTATGCAGCGCCGTGCAGTGGCGCTTCGCTGTGGCCGGGCAGCAGTTCGGCGCCCCCGCCCGCGCGCGAGGAGGCCGTTCCGCAGCCACGGCAGCAGCGTGAGCCGTCCCCACCGCAGCGCTGGTGGAAGCGCTGGTTCGGGGGTGGTTGACCGTCGATATGCCTGGTGGAGCCGAGGCGAGCAGGCGATTGCCGATCAGCAGGTCTGGCAGCAAGGAGAGTCCGAATGAAGGTTCGATCCGACAGGTTGACGCGTGCTCTGGGCGCAGCGCTGGTGCTGCTGCTCGCCGGCTGCGCGACGCCACTCGATACGGCGACACGTTCCCCGCCGCGTGTCGACGTACCGGAACCCGGCGCTGCACGCGCTGCCGGGCGTCCGGCCGTCGCGGCTCCGGTGCGCCCGGCGCCGCCGCGCGCGGGCAACGCCAGCGTGCATCCGGCGCCCGGTGCCACCACCTATCCGGCAGCGGAAGCAGGGTCCCCGCAGGTGATCGCGACGCCGGCAGCGCCGGTGGATAGCGCCTACCCGCAGGCGGGTGAGTTGCCACCTGCGGAGCACGGTTCGCCGGGGCCCGGCGTTGTGACGCCACCGGCAGACGAGAATGCCTTCACGATCGAGATGCCGGCTGCGGCAGCGCCCCCTCCGGCGGCTGTGGCAGAAGGGCTGGCGCCGCCGCCGAGCAGCAACCGGGCGGTGACGATCCTGCTGGCGCAGGCTGACAGCGCACGCCGCGACGGCAATCTGGACAGTGCGATCGCAGCCGCCGAGCGTGCGGTGCGTATCGCGCCGTCCGACCCCGCAGCCTACTGCCAGCTCGCCGAGCTGCGGCTTGCGCGCGGCGAGCGTGCACAGGCGGAACAGCTTGCGCGCAAGGGGCTCAGTAATGGTCCCGGTCCCGAGTTGCGTGCGCGTCTCGAAGCCGTTGCCGAAAGCAGCCGTCGCTAGGCGCGCCTGCGTCACGCCAGGGGCGACGACACCAGCGTGTAACCACCGGTGGGGTTGGGCCGAAATTCGACGCGCCGGGTGATGCAGCCTGGCATCTCGTCGCTTTCGTGGCTCACGTAAAGCAGTTGCGTACGCGTCTCGCGTCCGATGCGATCGATGAGTTCGAGCACGCGGGTGCGGTTTGCCTCGTCGAGTCCGGAACAGGGCTCGTCGAGGATCAGCAGCGGCGGGTACTTCACCATCGCGCGCGCGATCAGCATCATGCGCTGCTCGCCGAAGGATAGCGCGTCAAAGCGGGCATCGGCGCGTGCTCCCAGGCCGAGCACGTCGAGCCACGCCGTGACCAGCCGGGTCTGCAGCGGGCCACAGGTGTCGTACAGGCCGAGCGTATCGAAGCAGCCGCTCGCGACGACGTCGCGCGCGCGTGTCCGTGACGGGTAGTCGAGGTGCAACTGGTTGCTGACGATGCCGAAGCGCTGCTTGATCTCCCACACCGATTCGCCACTGCCACGCGCGCGCCCGAACAGCGACACGTGTTGTCCGTAGGCGCGCGGATTGTCGCCGCAGATCAGTGCGAGCAGCGTCGATTTGCCACAGCCGTTCGGGCCGGCGATGCAGAGATGCTCGTCGGCATCCATGCGCAGGCTGACGCCATCGAGTACCGCATGCCCGCCGTAGTGCGCGTGGACGTTGCGCAGCTCGATCACGGGGCCGGGATGACGCTGCGCCGGCACTTCCTCGGTGGCTGCGGGCAACGGGGCCTTGCCGATGGGTGTCGCGTGTGCCTGCAGCCTCGCGAATGCGGCACCTCCGAGCACCTCGGCGCGGGGCCCGCAATCCAGCACGGCTCCGTTTTCCAGCAGCAGCACGTGGGTGAAGCGGCTGGCGATATCCTGTACGCGGCGCGTCAGCAGCAGCACGTGGGTCGGTCCGGCGAGCAGTTCATCGACACAGGTACGCAGCACACCGCGCGATGCCGCATCGACGCCTTCATACGGGTTGTCCAGCACCAGCAGGCGTGGCTCCATCAGCAGCGCACGCGCAAACAGCGTGCGCCGCGCCTCGCCACTCGACAGGAAACGCACGCCGCGCTCGCGCAACGCGCTGATGCCGAGCCGCGCGCACACCGTGCCCACGCGCTGCGGATCGCGCGCCGTCGCCGCCAGCAATGCGCCGACCGTGGTTCCCGGGTCGACCGCTTCCTCGAGAAAGTCGGCAATGTCGTGGCGTGCATCCTCGGCGCACAGCGCGCGCTGGGCTTCGAACGACACCCAGGCGGTCGTTTGCGGTGTGATTGCCGGCGCGCGATACAGGGTGCCGCCTGCGGGCTGCAGCTCATTGCCGATCAGTCGGGCCAGCACGGTCTTGCCGGCGCCGTTCGGCCCGAGCACCGCCCACTGTTCGCCGTGGTGCGCCTGCCAGCTGAAGTCGCGCAGGAACAGCCGCCCGTGCAGACGCAGTGACACCCTCTCCAGCGCGAGCCATGCGTCGTGAGCGTTCATGCAATGAAAATCCTTCACCGATCGGCTATTGTCCTGGCTGGAGGTCGCGCGACAAGGGCGTCGTGCGTGGCATCGCAGGATCGATGATGCAGGATACCGAAAGGGAACAGGAGTGCGCTGCGTTGCACGACTTCGGTCTGGCCGTGCAACTGCTCGGGGAGCACAGGGCGCGACGCCAGCCGATGCGCCACGTGTTGGCGCGCTCGGCGGTAGCGCTGTTCCTCAGTGATCACCTCCGGGATGGGCTCTCGGTGCTGATGATCAAGCGTGCCGAACGGGAAGGTGACCCCTGGTCCGGTCATATGGCGTTTCCCGGTGGGCGGCGCGACCCGGTGGATCGCAACAGCCTGGCAACCGCCAGGCGCGAGACCAGCGAGGAGATCGGACTCGAAATCGAGCACCACGGACGCCTGCTCACACGCCTGTCGGACGTGATCACGCTGCCGCATCTGCGTGGCGGCTCCATGGTCATCACGCCGTACGTGTTCCAGTTGCGTGCCGTTCCGGCGTTGAGCCCGAACCATGAGGTCGCGGCAATCGTGTGGGTGCCCCTGGCGTACCTTGCCGAGCGGGCGAACCGCCAGAAGATGCGCTGGGCGCCGAACGGCGTGCCCATCGAACTGCCGTGCTACCTTTACGGCGAATACCGCATCTGGGGGCTGTCGCTGCTGATGCTCGACGAGCTGCTCGATGTGCTGGTCTGAGCCCGGCCGATGATGCTAGAGTCGCGCCCCGTTCGCGGGTGGCCTGTCGTATCGACCCGCATCGGAAACAGATCTGCACGATGACCCACCGATCACCGGGACGCGGCCTGCGGTCGCTGCTCGCCCTTCCCTGGCACAGTCTGTTGCTGATCTTCGGGGTGATGCTGATCGTGGCGGCCGGCATCGATACCTCGGCGCCCGAATCCCTGCCGGCACGGGACGCCGGTGTGCCTGCGCACGCCCAGCGTGCCGACGATGCCCTGATCGAGCGATTCGGGCCACAGGAGACCTTGCTGCTCGGCTACCGCCCGCACGAGGTCGATCTGCTGTCGGAGGGAGGACTGGCGCGCATCGCAGCGCTGCGTGATGCGCTGGCGGCCCTGCCCGGAGTGCACCACGTGGCCACGTTGCTCGACGTGCCGTTGCTGTTCAGCCCGCAGATCCGGCCGGTCGATGCGGGAGGTGAATTGTTGCGCGTCGCCGACGTGGGCGTCGACATCGACCTGGCACGTGACGAACTGCGTACCAACCCCCTGTATCGCCAGTCACTGCTCGCCGGCGATGGTCGTCAGGCGGCGCTGCGCATCACGCTGGCACAGGGTGCCGAACGCGGTGCCGTGATCGCTGCGCTGCAGGGTGCGCTCGCGCCGTACGCGCTCGAAGCGGAACTGTTTCTCGCTGCGCCCGAACTGGCGCACGCGGCTGCCGTGCGCCAGCAGCGCGCCGATCTGCCTCGGCTTGCAATCGCTGCGCTGGCGCTCGTCATGCTGGTTGCTGCCGTGCTGCTGCGTGGTATCGCGTGGGGCGTTGTGGTGCCGGCGAGTGCGGGCGCAAACGCCGTGTTGGTGGCCGGTCTGCTCGGCTGGGGCGGGCGCGGGCTCGATGACGCGGTACTGATCGGCGTCGTGGTGGCAGCGATCTCATCGGGTGCACTGGCGTTGCGTCTGGCCGTCGTGTGCCGGTCAGGCACGCAAGCGGAGCCGGATGCCCGGGTGATGCGTGCGCTCGACGACTCCATGCCGGTGTCCGGACTCGCGATCGCGGTCGCCGTGAGCGGGTTCCTCGCGCTTGCTGCCGGCTCCGATGCACGGTTCGCCGACATCGGGATCATCGCCGCCGTCGGGATCGTGTCGGGTGCGCTGATCGCGACGATGGTGACGCCGCCGTTGCTGCGCATCGCGATCGACCCCGGATCGCTGCTCGCGCGGCGTTGGCGCCTGCCCGTCGGCATGCTGGTGTTGCTGCTGGGCGTCCTCGGTCTCGGCCCGGCGTGGTTCGCCGACGGCCCGCTGTCGCGCACGGGGATCGACACCGAGGCCGAGGCAGATCTGCGCCACATCGCGGATGAATTCGGTGGCGTCGAAGCGATGCATGTCGTCTTGCGTGACGATTCCGGGCGCGCTGGAGCAGGCAGCAGCAACCCGTGGTTCAGTGCCGCAGGGATGCAGCGCGTGCGCAGGGTACACGCTTACCTGCAGTCGCTGGATGGGGTGAGCGGCGTGCGTTCGCTCGCGTTGCTGCAGCAGACCGTTGCGCAGTTGTATGGCCACGATGCGGACGATCGCGAGCTCACGGCGCTGTGGCACCGGTTGCCCAGGGCACGCCGTGAACGGCTCGTCGGTTCCTGCCTGTCGGCGGTCACGCCGGAAACCCTGCTGACCGTCGGTTTGAGTCCGCGTGCTGGCGGCGCGCCGTCGGCGGGCGAGCGTGCACACGGCATCCGCGAGCAACTCGTGCACGAGTTCGGGTTCGCGCCTGGGCAGGTCGAGGTGCACGCAGGCACCGACACATCGCAGCCGGCGATGCAACGGCTGGTCGGCGTGGCGCTGGCGCTGGGGCTCGGTGTCGCCACGGCGGTGTTCGTGCTGCTGTCGCTGTTCATGCTGCGCAGGCCGGCGCGCGATCTCGTGCTCGATGCCATTGCACCGTTGCTGGCAGCGATCGGAGTGTTCGCCACCGCGCGTGCCGCGCTGTTGCCGGCGACGGCAGCGGTGGTGTTCGCGCTGCTGGTGTTTGAATTGGTGGTGCTGGCGCACCCGCACGGCAAGCTGGCACAGCGCAGCGGATGAGCGGTGGCGGGCGTCTCGCGCCCGCCCGATGCGAAGGCGTCGCCACGTGCCCCGCAATGTCTTGCGAGATTCTGCTCAGACTCGCGACAGTGCAGCGTCCACCAATACCAGGCGGTCATTGCCGAAATACATGTCGCTGCCGTTCACGAACATCGTCGGCGTGCCGTAGCCGCCGCGCTCGATCAGCTCGTCGGTGTTGCGACGCAGCCGCTCGCGAATCGCGGGTTCATCGATGCGTCGCAGGAAGTCGTCTGCGTCGAAACCGGTCTCGCGTGCGATGTCCGCGATGACGTGCGGTTGCGAGATGTCGGCGAGTTCGCCCCAGTAGCGCCGGAACACCGCACGGGCATACGGCACCAGCCTGCCGGCGTCGAGTGCCACCAGCGCACCGCGCATGGCCTTCACGCTGTTGACCGGAAACACTTCCGGCCAGCCGATCTTCAGGTCATACAGGCGCGCCCAGTCCATCAGATCCTTGCGCGTGTACGCGGCGCGACGCGGGTTGGGATTCGCGCGCGCGGAGTAGACTTCCCGGTTGACCGTGTTGAATACGCCACCGACGAGGATCGGACGCCAGTCGATCGCCACACCATGACGTTCGGCGATCGGTTGCACGCCTTCGAAGGCGAGGTAGGTCCAGGGGCTCGAGCAGTCGAAAAAGAATTCCAGGGTCATGGCCTTTCCTCGCCGTGGTGGGTAGGTAGGACATTGTATGCGGTTCAACGCCGAGCCCGAACGGAATGGCCGCAGCGGATGCGGGGCGCAGGGGGCATGGATATAATGCCGGGAGCGCCTGTCGTTGCAGGCGGCTGGAATTTTCACACCGGTGCGGGACATCGCATGGATACAGGGGCGTACATGGCCGAACTGGGTCGCGAGGCGCGTGCCGCCTCGCGGCTGATGGCACGCTCGACCACCCGGGCCAGAAACACCGTATTGGATGCGGCTGCAGCGGCAATCGCCGCGAACCGCGGCGAGATCGCGGCGGCGAACGCCGACGATATGGCACGTGCCGCAGCGCAAGGGCTCGATGCCGCGGGGCTCGATCGCCTGCGACTGAACGATGTGCGCATCGACGCGATGGTCGAGGGGCTGGAGCAGGTCGCGGCATTGCCTGATCCGGTGGGCGAGGTTACCGACCTTGCGTTCCGTCCGAGCGGCATCCAGGTCGGACGCATGCGCGTGCCGCTTGGCGTGGTCGGGATCATCTATGAGTCGCGCCCGAACGTGACCGCCGATGCGGCCAGCCTGTGCCTGAAGTCCGGTAACGCAGCGATCCTGCGCGGCGGGTCGGAATCACTGGAATCGAACCGCGCGATCGCCGCGTGCATGCACGCGGGGCTGCGTGCAGCCGGGTTGCCGGAACGTGCGCTGCAACTGGTGGCGACGCCCGATCGCTCGGCCGTAGGCCACCTGATCACGATGCCCGAGTACGTCGATGTGATCGTTCCGCGCGGCGGCAAGGGGCTGATCGAGCGCATTTCGGCCGAGGCGCGCATTCCGGTCATCAAGCACCTCGACGGGGTCTGCCATGTCTACATCGACGACGCGGCGGATCCGGAGAAGGCCTTCGTGGTGGCGCTGAACGCGAAGACGCAACGTTACGGCACCTGCAACACGATGGAGACACTGCTGGTCGCGGCAGGCGCCCCGGCGCAGATACTGCAGCGGCTGGCGGTCGCGTACCGCGAGCGCGGCGTCGAACTGCGCGCCTGTCCGCATGCGCTCGAGTTGCTGCCGCAGGCAGTACCCGCAACCGAGGAGGACTGGGGTGCCGAATACCTCGCGCCGATCCTCGCGGTGCGCATCGTCGACGGCATCGACGCAGCGATGGAGCATATCGCGCGCTACGGTTCCCAGCACACCGACGCGATCGTCACCGAAGACTATTCGCGTGCGCTGCGCTTCCTGCGTGAGGTCGATTCGAGTTCGGTGATGGTGAACGCCTCGACACGCTTTGCCGATGGCTTCGAGTACGGTCTGGGTGCCGAGGTCGGCATCTCCACCGACAAGTTCCATGCGCGCGGCCCGGTCGGCCTCGAGGGCCTCACCTCGCAGAAGTTCGTCGTGCTTGGCAACGGGCACGTACGTGGCTGACGTGGCGTGGTGAGCAGCGTGGGCGCTGTAGTGAATCGTCGCATCGGCATCTTTGGCGGCACTTTCGACCCGGTCCACAACGGGCATCTGCGTACCGCGCTCGAGGTCGCCGAACTGCTCGCGCTCGACGAGTTGCGGCTGGTTCCGTCGAACATGCCGTCGCACCGCGAAGCACCGGTGGCGACCGGTGCCGAGCGCTTGCGCATGCTGCAGCTCGCGGCTGACGCGAATCCGGGCTTCGTCGTCGACGACATCGAGCTGGTGCGCGGCGGAGCCTCGTACACGATCGATACGCTGCGCGCCGTGCGCGCCAGCGAGGGTCCGCACGCGCGGCTGTGCCTGCTCATCGGACTCGATGCGTTCGTGCGTATCGATACCTGGAAGGAGTGGCGCCAGTTGCTCGACCACGCGCATATCGTCGTGATGCAGCGCCCGGGTGCTGCACTCGGGCTCACGGGTGAAATGGCGCAATGGGCCCAGGCGCATCTCGCCGCGGATCCGCAGGACGCGCTCGGCGGTGCTGCGCACGGTTCGATCCTGCGCCTGGGGCTGACGCAGCTCGCCGTCTCGGCGACGCAGATCCGCGAACTCTTCGCGACGGGGCGCTCGCCGCGCTATCTGTTGCCGGACGCGGTGCTCGACTACGCGCGCGAAAACCGCATCTACCATTACGCCGATGCGCACCCGGGAGGCCGATGAGCAAGCTGGATGCCGCTGCGCTGTCGCGTCTTGCCGTGCAAGCGATCGAGGATCTCAAGGGGCACGATATCGTCGCAATCGACGTGCGTGCGCTCACCGACGTGATGGACCGCATCGTGATTGCCACCGGTACCTCGTCGCGGCACGTGAAGTCGATTGCCGGCAATGTGCGCGAGGAGCTGTGCAAGGCGGGTGAGCGTCCGATCGGCGTCGAGGGGGAAGATGCAGGCGAGTGGGTCCTGCTCGATTTCGGCGCGCTGGTCGTGCACGTGATGGGCGCCGAGGCGCGGCGTTTCTACGCACTGGAAAGGCTCTGGTCGGAACTTGCGGAGCCGCGTTGATGGCGGCACGCCTGCGCATCCTCGCAGTCGGCACGCGCATGCCCGACTGGGTGCAGGAGGGGTTTGCCGAATACCGCAAGCGCCTGCCGCGCGAGTACGCTGTCGAACTGCGCGAGCTGCCGTTGTCGCGACGCACGGGCGCACGTGCAATCGACGAAGAGGGTGATGCACTGCTGGCGGCGCTGCATGCGGACGAGCAGGCGATCGCACTCGAGGTGAACGGTGAAGCGTGGAGCAGTGAGAATCTCGCAGCCAGCCTGCGCCGCTGGCATGACGATGGCAACCGCATCGCGTTCCTGATCGGCGGCCCCGCTGGACTCGCCGAGGCGTGTCGCGCGCGGGCCGCACGACAGTGGTCGTTGTCGCCACTCACGCTGCCGCATCCGCTGGTCCGTATCGTGCTGATCGAACAACTCTACCGCGCGTGGACGATCCTCGGCGGCCATCCCTATCACCGTTGAGCAGGCGCGATGGCGGAGCAGCTGGCGATCAAGGACACGCTGACCGAGGTGCGCATTTTCAGCAAGCGCGTCGTGTTTGCTGCGGCCGGCGTGTTGCTGCTGGTGGCGTTGCTGCTCGGGCGCTATTTTCACCTGCAGGTCGTCGAACACGACAATTACCGCACGGCGTCGGATCGCAACCGCATTCACGCCCGTGCGGTCCCGCCGCGACGCGGACTGATCTTCGATCGTGACGGCACGGTGCTGGCCGACAATCGGCCCACGTTCAACCTGATGGTGACGCGCGAACGCTCGGGCGACATCGACGCGATGCTTGCCGAAGTGCGCACGGCGATTCCGTTGTCGGAAGACGATGAGCAGCGCTTTCGTCGCCAGCTCGTGCGTTACCTGCCGTTCGAGGCCGTGCCGCTCAAGTTCAATCTGTCCCCCGAAGAGATCGCGATGCTCGCGATCAACCGTCACCGGCTGCCCGGCGTCGAGGTCGAGGCCGAGCTGGTGCGCCACTACCCGTTTGCCGCGCTGCTCGCCCATGTGATCGGTTACGTGGGGCGAATCAATGAACAGGAGATGGCCGAGATCGATCGCGTCAACTACAGCGGTACGCACCTGATCGGCAAGAACGGTATCGAGAAGTACTACGAGGATCTGCTGCACGGCACGGTCGGCTACGAGAACGTGGAAACCGATGCGCGCGGGCGGGCGTTGCGCGTGCTCGATCACACCGACTCGGTGCGTGGCGCGGACATCACGCTGACGCTCGATATGCGCGTGCAGCGCGTGGCATACGAGGCTCTCGGCGCCGAGCTGGGCGCCGTGGTCGCGCTCGATCCGCGCAACGGTGCGGTGATCGCGATCGCGAGCGCACCGAGTTTCGATCCGAACCCTTTCGTGTCTGGAATCGGGGTGGCCGACTACGCGCGACTGCGCGACTCACCGGACCGTCCATTGTTGAATCGCACCATGCAGGGCCAGTATCCGCCGGGTTCCACTGTGAAGCCGATGTTCGCACTGGCTGGCTTGCACTACGGCATCAATACGCCCGAGCGTTCGGTACGTGATCCCGGCTGGTATCGGTTGAACGGCCAGGGGCGGCGCTATCGTGACTGGAAAAAGTGGGGTCACGGTTGGGCGGTCGATCTGCGCACGGCAGTCGAGCAATCCTGCGATGTGTATTTCTACGACCTGGCGCATCGCCTCGGCATCCAGCGTCTGCATGATTTCTCCGTACAGTTCGGTTTCGGTGCGCCCACCGGCGTGGATCAGACCAGCGAGCGCCCGGGGGTGATGCCGTCCGATGCTTGGAAGCGCAAGGCGCTAGGGCAGCGGTGGTATCCGGGCGAGACGCTGAGCGCGGGCATCGGCCAGGGCTATGTGCTGACCACGCCGATGCAGCTCGCGCAGATGACGGCGACGCTCGCCAATCGCGGCCATGCGTTCCGCCCGCATCTGCTGGCCGCAATCGACGGCAAACCGGTCGAACCGGAGTTGCTGCACACGGTGGAGCTGAGCGATCCCGCATACTGGGACGTGGTGCACCAGGCGATGGAGGCGGTGGTACACAGCCCCCGGGGTACGGCCAAGGGCATTGCGGCAGGGCTCGGCTACCATGTCGCGGGCAAGACCGGCACTGCGCAGGTCGTCGGAATTGCGCAGAACGCGACCTACAACGCTGCGGCACTGGCAAAGACGCAGCGCGATCACGCCCTGTTCGTGGCATTTGCACCGGTGGAGGATCCACGCATCGCGGTGGCCGTGATCGTCGAGAATGGCGAGCATGGCAGTTCGACCGCAGCGCCGATTGCGCGCCGGGTGATGGATGCGTATCTGCTGGCACCCGCGGAGGACGCCACGCCGGAGGTGCCTCCATCGCAGGAGCCGGACGGCGATGCGCCGCAGGCGCGGCTGCCCGCCATAGCGGGGGTACAGCGCGGGATGCGCAGCCCGGGACTGCCCGAGACGATCGCGCAGCGTGCGCGGGGAGGTGACCGGCATGGCGCGTGGTGATTTCATCCGCCAGTTGCCGGGTTCGTCGCGCGACTTTGGTCCGAAACCTTCACTGTCGCGCCGGCTGCACATCGACCCGCCTCTGCTCATCATCCTTGCGGCGTTGTGTGTCTACGGACTCGTCGTGCTCTACAGCGCCAGCGGGCGTGATGTGGACAGCGTGATGCGTCAGGGCGGCTACATGGCGTTCGGTCTCGTGGTCATGATCGCGATCGCGCAGTTCGACCCCCAGACGGTGCGGCGCCTGACACCGTGGGCCTATCTGTTCGCGGTGTTGCTGCTGGTGGCGGTCGATGTTGCCGGTATCGACGCCAAGGGCGCGCAGCGCTGGCTGGAGATTCCGGGCCTGCCCCGATTCCAGCCTTCGGAGATCATGAAGCCGGTGATGCCGCTGATGGTCGCGAGCTTCCTGGCCGCTACCGTGCTGCCACCGAGGATGCTGCACGTCTTCGTCACGATCGGGTTCGTGATCACGCCGACGGTGCTGGTACTTCTGCAGCCGGATCTGGGGACTGCGGTGCTGATCGCAGCCTCGGGCTTCATCGTGCTGTTCCTTGCGGGGCTGAGCTGGCGCTACGTGGCGGTGGTGCTGCTGGCGGCGGCGATCGCAGCGCCGTTGATGTGGACCTTCGTGCTGCATGACTACCAGAAGACCCGGGTGCTCACGCTGCTCGATCCCGAGGGCGACAAGCTCGGTGCGGGATGGAACATCATCCAGTCGAAGACGGCAATCGGCTCCGGTGGTGTCGACGGCAAGGGCTGGTTGCATGGCACGCAATCGCATCTGGATTTCCTGCCCGAAGGGCATACGGATTTCATCATTGCGGTGCTCGGCGAGGAGTTGGGTTTTCGCGGCGTGGTATTGCTGCTCGTACTCTATGTCGCGCTGATGGCGCGTTCGCTGTGGATCGCATTGCGTGCGCAGGACATGTTTTCACGGCTTGCAGTCAGCGGGCTCAGCCTGACGTTTTTCGTCTATATTGTCGTCAACATGGGCATGGTTTCGGGGTTGCTGCCGGTGGTCGGCGTGCCGCTGCCACTGATCAGCCAGGGGGGGACCTCGCTGGTCTCGTTGCTCGCGGGCTTCGGCATTATCATGGCAGTCGCCACCGAGCACCGTCGGATGCTGGGTTGACTGCCCGTCACGGTGGCTCTACGACCGTGATCCACAGAGGTATCGCATTGTTTCGTTTCGTCGCCTTCCTGTTTTTGCTGGTCACGACCCGGGCATTTGCCGCCGGTTATGTCGATCATGCCGGTTATGCAGCGTTCGAGGCCCGCATGGTGGAGCAGCACGGCTTCACGCGTGGGCAGCTTCGTGCCTGGTTCACGGCGGCCGAGCGCAAGGACAGCATCCTCGAGGCGATTTCGCGACCGGCCGAAAAGCGTCTGAGCTGGGGTGAATATCGCAAGGTCTTCATCACACCCGCACGCATCGATGGGGGCATCGCGTTCTGGCGCGCCAATGCGGCTGATCTGGTGCGCGCTGCAGCCACCTACGGTGTCGCGCCCGAGGTGATCGTCGCGATCATCGGTGTGGAGACGCGCTATGGCAGCAACATGGGTTCCTACCGCGTGATCGATGCGCTGGCGACGCTCGCCTTTGATTATCCGCCACGCAGCGAATTCTTTGCCGGTGAGCTCGAACAGTTCCTGGTGATGGTGCGCGAGCAGGGTTTCGATCCGCTGTCGCTGCGCGGATCCTACGCCGGAGCGATGGGCATGGGGCAGTTCATCCCGAGCAGCTTTCGCGCCTACGCCGTCGATTTCGACGGTGATGGACATGCCGACATCTGGAACAGTCGAACGGATGCGATCGGCAGCGTTGCAAACTATTTCAAGCGCCACGGCTGGGAGTACGGTGCTCCGGTCGTGCTGCCGGCGCGCGTGGTCGGGCCGGTAGTGAAGGAGCGCATGAATCCCGGGCTCGAGCCGGACGTGGCGGTCAGCGAGCTGGCGGCGCTCGGCATCGCGGCCGATGGCACGATCGATGCGACCGAGCGCGTGCTGCCGTTGATGCTCGACACGGACGCAGGCACCGAATACTGGCTCGGTCTGCACAATTTCCACGTGATCACGCGCTATAACCGCAGCGCGCTCTACGCCATGGCGGTGCATCAGCTCAGCCAGGCGATCCGCACCGGGTACGAGCGGCCATGAGCGTGACGCAACGTTGCGGCATCGAGTCGAGGGCGCGACGGCGTACGTACGCGGGAGTTGTTGCCCTGGTCGTGATGCTCGCTGGCTGCGCCTCGCAGCCGGGCACGTCACCGGGCGCTCCGGTTGCCGGGGGCTCCGATCGCCCGCAGCAGGATGGCACACCGGAGTTTCGTGCCGATATCATGACGATTCCCGATGCGGTGCCACGTCCGGAGCCGGTGACCAGTGCCGGCAACAAGAGCCCGTACACGGTGCTTGGCACGACCTACCGTGTGGCGCCGGCGCGTCCCGGCTACCGTGAGCGTGGGTTTGCGTCGTGGTACGGCACCAAGTTCCATGGGCAGTACACCTCGAACGGGGAGCCCTACGACGTCTACACGATGACGGCTGCGCACAAGACCTTGCCGATTCCGTGCTATGTGCGTGTAAAGAACGTCGAGAACGGGCGCAGCATCGTGGTGCGCGTGAACGATCGCGGCCCCTTTCACGAGGGGCGGGTTCTCGATCTGTCGTACGCTGCCGCCTATCGACTTGGCTACGCGAACAAGGGTACGGCGTTGGTCGAGCTGGAAGTGCTCGACCCGATGGCGCCCGAGTGGGTTGCGAAGCGCCGCGAAATGGCCGGTGATGCGCGGCTCGTCGCCAGCCAGCCGGTGGCGCGCAAGACCTACCTGCAGGCAGGTGCGTTCCGCAGCATGGACGGTGCGCGCAGCCTGCAGCAGACGCTCGCTTCGCTGCTCGGACACGAGGTGTTCATCCACCGCTCGGCCGATGCCGCGAGTCCGTGGTATCGGGTACGCATTGGCCCGCTGGAGAGCACCGAGGCGCTCGAGGATGCCAGGCGACGCCTCGCAGCGGCGAGCATCGCCGGTGCACAGGTGGTCACGGAGTAGTGGCGCACACCGGGTGATATACTGCCGGACGCCTTGAAGAGGCGTATCGCAAAACCCCTTGAGTGTTCATGTGATCTGCGCGTGACGACACCTTCGTACCGGTGGGACGCCGTCAATGCATCCCTGCAGGCTCGAGTGCCGCATCCCGGCGGCCGCCGCCCCCCGATGCGACGGTGTCGCCACACGCCTCGCAATGTTTTGCGACACGCTCTGAAGGGGCGTCGTGCGCCGTCGTGCAGCACGGCGCTGTCCGCTTTCCTGCATATCGACAAACCTCGCCCGGAGATACCGTGATCAGAGTTTTCGCACGCTTCGTCATCGTCCTGCTCGGCATTTGTGCACCGTTGGCCCTTGTCGCCCAAGAGCCTGTTCCGACGCCAACCCCTGCAGCGACACCCGCGCAGGCACAGCAACAGCCGATCGTTCCCGCACCACCGGCGGTCGCCGCGCGAGCCTGGATCCTGGTCGATGCGGATTCCGCCAAGGTGATCATGGAGCACCTGGCCGATGAGCGGATGGCGCCGGCCAGCCTGACCAAGATGATGACCGGTTATGTGCTGTCGGAGGCGGTGCGCAGCGGCAAGGTCAAGTGGGAGGACAAGGCGCACATCAGTCATGCTGCATGGGCGCAGAACCCCCTGTTCGCCGGTTCGTCGCTGATGTGGGTGGATATCGACAGCGATGTCTCGCTGAGCGACCTCTATCACGGCCTGGTCATCTCCTCAGGCAACGATGCCTCGGTGGCGATCGCCGAACATCTCGCCGGGTCGGAGGATGCCTTCGCTGCGATGATGAACGAGCAGGCGGCACGGCTCGGCATGACGAACACGCATTTCATCAATTCCCACGGCCTGCCGGACCCGCAGCACTACACGACGGCACGCGACCTCGCGATCCTGGCCCGCGCGATGATCAAGGATCATCCCGACGACTATGCGGTCTATGCACAGCAGCATTTCACCTACAACAACATCCGTCAGATGAACCGTAACGAACTGCTCGGCGAACCGGGGGTCGACGGCATCAAGACCGGTCATACCAGCGAGGCGGGGTACTGCCTCGTCACTTCGGCGAAGCGCGACGGCATGCGGCTGATCGCGGTGGTGCTGGGCACCGACAGCAAGCTTGCGCGCAAGGAAGAGAGCCGCAAGATGCTCGGCTACGGCTTCCGCTTCTATGAAACGGTGAAGGTGCTGTCGGCAGGGCAAAGCCTCAGCGAACCACCGCGCAAGGTCTGGGCCGGCAGCAGTGACAGCGTGCGGCTCGGGGTTGCTTCCGACCTGATGGTGACCGTGGTGCGCGGTCGCGCGAACGAGCTCAAGGCCGCGTATGTGCTCGACGATGGCTATCAGGCGATCGAGGCGCCGGTCGGCACCGGACAGGTGATGGGGCGGGTCGTGGTCGATCTGGGCGGTGAGCCGGTGGCCGAAGCGCCGCTGGTGGCACTGGATGCGGTGGAGCGCGGTGGCTTCTTTCGCGTGCTGTGGGACTCGCTGATGCTGTTCTTCCTGCGTCTGTTCGGCGGGTTGTGACGCGGGGCCGATCGCCGGAGACCGAGAAATGAGCAACTGCGACACACCGCGCATCGAGTTCCCGTGCGACTATCCGGTCAAGATCGTCGGTGATGCGAGCGCGGATTTCCGTTCGTTGGTCGAGGATATCGTCGAGCGTCATGCTGCCGGCTTCGTACGCGCGCGCACTACGGAGCGTTTCAGCGCCAACAGTCGCTTCGTCTCGGTGACGGTGACGATCGTGGCTACCGGACCGGAGCAGTTGCAGGCGCTGTTCGATGACCTGAAGGCCACCGGGCGCGTGCATATGGTGCTGTGATGTCGGCAGCAGTGGTGCAGCCACGACTCGAGGTCCAGCGCTCCGACCGCGTGGACTACGAGCACGCCTGGCGCGCCATGCAACGCTATACCGATACACGCGACGCCGACAGTCCGGATCGCATCTGGTTGCTGCAGCATCCGTCGGTGTTCACGCTCGGGCAGGCGGGTCGGCGGGAGCACCTGCTCGACCCGGGCGCAACACCGGTGATCCATGTCGATCGTGGCGGTCAGGTGACCTGGCATGGTCCGGGGCAATGCGTGGTGTACCTGATGCTCGATCTGCGCCGCCTCGGAATCGGTGTGCGCGATCTGGTCGATCGCATCGAGTCCGCGCTGGTCGCCACGCTGGCGAAGCTGCAGATCAGCGCACACCCGCGGCGTGACGCGCCCGGCGTCTACGTCGATGGCGCCAAGATCGCGGCGCTGGGACTGCGCGTGCGCCGCGGTTGCTGTTTTCACGGACTGGCGCTGAATGTGGACTGCTCGCTCGAAGCATTCGCGCGCATCGACCCCTGCGGTTATCGCGGCTTGACCGTCACGCGTGTCGCTGACCACGTGGTGCCCGGTACCGACATCTCGCGCGCACGTGTCGAATCCTTGCTCCTCGCGGCACTTGCCGAAGCATTCGGGTACCCCGGTCCGTAGGTCGGCATTCATGCCGACGTTCATGTCGGGTTGAAATCCGACCCACGCGGGCGGGGATGCACCCGTAGGTCGGCATTCATGCCGACGTTCATGTCGGGTTGAAACCCGACCCACGCGGGCGGGGATGCACCCGTAGGTCGGCATTCATGCCGACGTTCATGTCGGGTTGAAACCCGACCCACGCGGGCGGGGATGTACCCGTAGGTCGGCATTCATGCCGACAGGTGCGGGCGTGAATCGTCGGCATGAATGCCGACCTGCATGCGGACACGGCGGACGGCGTCCAGCCAGCCGGTGTACAGGCGATCGCGTTCGGCCTGCGGCATGCGCGGTTCGAAGCGGTGCTCCTCGCCACGCATCGTGGCAAGGTGATCGAGCGTCGGCAGCGCACCGAGCCGGTAGCCGGCCAGGCTGGCGGCGCCAAGCGCGGTCGCCTCGGTGACCCGCGGACGGCTCACCGCGATGCCGAGCACGTCGGCCATGAACTGCAACAGCCAGTCGTTGACCGCCATGCCGCCATCGACCCGCAGCGTGTCGATCTGCGATCCGTCGGCAGCCATCGCGTGGAGCACGTCGCGTGTCTGGTATGCCACCGACTGCAGCGCTGCCGTCACGATCGCGTCTGCGTCGCTGTCGCGCGTGAGCCCGACGATCGCGCCGCGTGCGTGCGGATCCCAGTGCGGCGCCCCAAGGCCCGCGAACGCCGGCACCAGGTAGACGCCGCCAGCGTCACCCGCGCGCTGCGCCGCCCGCTCGCTGTCGGCAGCGCTTGCAATCAGCCCGAGGCCGTCGCGCAGCCACTTGATCGCGGCGCCGGCGACGAAGATGCTGCCCTCCAGCGCGTAGGTAGGCGCACCGCCGAGGCGCCACGCCAGCGTGGTCAGCAGGCGGTTCTGCGAGCGCAGTGGCCGCTCGCCGGTGTTCAGCACCAGGAAGCAGCCTGTTCCGTAGGTTGCCTTCGCCTCTCCGGGGCGCAGACAGCCATGCCCGATCAGCGCCGCCTGCTGGTCTCCGGCCACGCCGGCAACGGGCAGGCCAGCGCCCGGCAGCCCGGTCGCGACACGGACGAAATCGGCTGCCGAGTCGAGTACCTCGGGCAGCATCGCACGCGGGACGCGCAAGCGTTCGAGCAGTTCCTCGTCCCAGCGCTGCGCGTGGATGTCGAACAGCATCGTGCGCGAGGCGTTGCTCGCGTCGGTGCAGTGTCGCGCGCCCCCACCCAGGCGCCACAGCAGGAAACTGTCGACGGTGCCGAACGCGAGCTCACCGGTCGCGGCCCGCGCGCGCACACCGGGCACGTGGTCGAGTATCCACGCGAGCTTGGTCGCGGAAAAATACGGATCTGCCAACAACCCGGTGCGAGCCGCGATCAGTGGCTCCAGTCCGTCATGGCGCAGTTGCTCGCAGGCATCGGCGGTGCGCCGGTCCTGCCAGACGATGGCCGGGGCCACCGCCTCGCCGCTGCGACGATCCCACACCAGCGTGGTTTCACGCTGGTTCGCGATGCCGATGCCGAGCGCTGCATGACCCCCCTGTTCGAGAGTGTCGATCACCTCGCGCAGGCAGACGAGGGTGCTTTGCCAGATGTCTTCGGGGTCGTGCTCGACCCAGCCATCACGCGGAAAATGCTGGGTGAATTCGCGTTGCGCGAGTGCGACGGCATTGCCTGCCAGATCGAACGCGACACAGCGCGAACTGGTGGTGCCCTGGTCGAGCGCGAGCAGTACTTGCATGCGGGATCCTCCCCTGCGCCGTGCGGCGGCATGATGTTTGTCATAAAGACGCGGACGAGCGGGTCGTGATTGCCTCTTCGCACGCACGGGTTCTATAGTTTGCCCTGCATCCAGACTGCGTGGAATCACACCCGGCATGACGATCAAAAAACGCTTCGGTGCGGGGTTGTTCCTCGCTTTCGCACTTGTGCTGCAGGGCTGCGACACGACACCGACGCAGCCCACGACGCCGCCGCAGGTGCAGCCGCCGCCTGCGCCTGCGCCAGCGCCGGCTCCGCCAGCAGAAGAACCGCCCGCCCGCGAACAGCCCCCGGCGCCACCGGAGGTGCCCGAACCCCCGCCAGCTCCGGTGCCACCACCGGTATGCGAACCGCCGCCACCGCCGCCGCCGCCGCCCGCTCCCGTGCGCCCCGAGGGGCCGAAGACGCCGCTCGTCGTGCTTGGCGAGATCGAAAACGTGCAGATCGAGCCGCCCGGAATCACGTACCGGGCGCGTCTGGACACGGGGCGTGCACTGTCCACGTTGCACGCACTGGACGTGAGGGAATTCGAACGCGACGGCAAGACCTGGATCAGATTCCAGCTCGTCGGCGGCAAGGACGGCACGACGATCGAGGTCACGCGCCCGCTGGTGCGCACGATCTCCGGGCACGACCCGAGCGCGGGCAAGCACTACGTCGTGAGCCTGAAGGCGACCATTGCCGGGGTGACGCAGTTCGCCGACTTCGTGCTGATCGATCGCGGGCAGTCCTCCTACCCGGCGCTGATCGGTCGGAACTTCCTGCGCGACCAGGCGGTGGTCGACGTGGGGCGCCGCTTCAGCAAACCCGAATCGAAACCCTGACAAGACACACGCCAGAGCGGGACGCATAGCGCATGAAAGACAAGCTCAAGGTCTATGTGGTGGCACTGCTGCTCGCGCTCGTGGGGGTCAGCATGGCGCTCTACAAGCACTTCGCGCTGGGGTTCCCGCTGTTTCCCGACCAGAAGGTCGGCATCTGGACCGTTGAATCCAAAGTCGAGTTCGAGGCCGCCGGCTCCGAGGTACTCGTTTCGCTCGCGCTGCCCGATTCGCAGCAGGGCATCGAGATCACGAACGAGAACTTCACGACCTCCGGCTACGGCTTCACGGAAGTCGACCAGCCCGACGGCAGCCGACGCGCGCAATGGACCCGCCGCAAGGCCGACGGCCGCCAGGTGCTGTACTACCGCCTGCAGATCTATCCGGCCGTGCTGGACCAGGCGCCGGATGTCGCGCCGCCGGGGCCGCCGATGCCACCCGAGTTCGACAGTGCGCAGGCAACGTCAGCGTCGGCACTGCTCGACGAGATCCATCAACTTTCGGCCAACAACGAAACCTTCGTCACCCAGTTGCTGCGCTCGCTCACCGTCGAGCCGCTGAACGAGAACGCTGCCTTCCTGCTCGGCGAGCACCACAGCCCGCAGCACATCACGGCAACCGCGCTGCAACTGCTGTCGCTGGCCGGCATACCGAACCGCATCGTGCGCGGTCTGGTGCTCGAGGACGGCCGCCGCCGCCAGAAGCTGATCGACCTCGTCGAGGTGTGGGACGGTGATCGGTGGCAGATCTATGACCCCGGCACCGCCAGCGCCGGTGTGCCGAAGGACTTCATGATCTGGCGACGCGGTGACGTCTCGCTGCTCGACGTCGAAGGCGGGCGCAACTCGCAGGTGACGTTCTCGATCCTGCGCAGCTACCGCTCGGCGCGCAATGTCTCGCTGTCGACCGCGACCGACAACCGCGCAACGCTGGTCGATTTCTCGATCTATTCGCTGCCCATCGAAGAGCAGAACGCGTTCAAGACGATTCTGCTGGTGCCGATCGGCACGCTGGTGGTGGCGATCTTCCGTATTCTGATCGGCCTGCGCACATCCGGGACGTTCATGCCTATCCTGATCGCGCTGGCGTTCATCCAGACCACGCTGCTGTGGGGGCTGCTGCTGTTCCTGATCGTCGTCGGCGCAGGCCTGTACATCCGTTTCCACCTTGCCCAGCTCAACCTGCTGCTGATAGGGCGCATATCGGCGGTGGTGACGGTGGTGATCGGTCTGATGTCGGGCATCAGCATCCTCAGCTACAAGCTCGGACTCAACCAGATCCTCACCGTGACCTTCTTCCCGATGATCATCCTGTCGTGGACGATCGAGCGGATGTCGATCCTGTGGGAGGAAGAAGGGCCGAAGGAGGTCGCGATCCAGGGCGGGGGGAGCCTGCTGGTTGCAACTGCCGCGTACCTGATGATGAGCAATTCGCTGGTCGCGCACCTGACGTTCAATTTCCCGGAACTGCTGCTGGTGCAACTCGCGCTGATCCTGCTGATTGGTCAGTACACCGGCTACCGTCTCACGGAACTGCGGCGTTTCCGGCCGCTGGTGGAGAACCGCTGAGATGCTGTTTGCCAACCCGCGCCGGCTGCGCGAGATCGGTCTGCTCGGAATGAACGAACGCAACTTCTTCATTTCGCGCTACAACCGCCGTCAGCTCTATCCGCTGGTCGACGACAAGATGAAGACCAAGCTGCTGGCCGAGAAGAACGGGCTTGCGGTAGCCAAGCTCTACGGGGTGGTACGCGAGCAGCACGAAGTCGAGAAGATGGACGAGTTGCTCGACCGCCACGACAGTTTCGTGATCAAGCCGAGTCGTGGCAGCGGCGGCAAGGGCATCAAGGTGATCGCCGGTCGGCGCGGTGACGCGTTCATCAAGTCGAGCGGGGAAGAAGTCTCGCGGCTCGATCTCACGCGCCATGTCTCGAACGTCCTGAGTGGTCTGTACAGTCTTGCGGGCAAACCCGACGTGGCGATGATCGAGGCGCTGGTCGAGATGGATCCGCACTTCGAGGGCCTGAGCTACGAGGGCATCCCGGATATCCGCATCATCGTGTTCATGGGTTACCCGGTGATGTCGATGATGCGCCTGGCGACGCGCGCATCCGACGGCAAGGCCAACCTGCACCAGGGCGCGGTCGGCGTCGGTCTCGATCTCGCGAACGGCAAGTCGCTGTTCGCAGTGCAGTACAACCGCCCGTTGAAGCTGCATCCCGACACCGGACTGCCGCTCAACACGCTCACGATTCCGCACTGGTACGAGCTGATGTGCCTCGGTTCGAGCTGCTTCGAGATGACCGGTCTGGGCTACCTGGGCGCGGATATCGTGATGGATCATCATCGTGGCCCGCTGATCATGGAGCTCAACGCACGTCCCGGGCTGTCGATCCAGATCGCCAACAATACCGGCCTGTCGCCGCGCATCCGGCGTATCGCCGCCGAAGCGAAGGTGCGTCAGCGCAGCGTGGAAGAGCGGGTAAAATTCAGCATGGAAATGTTCGGGTCGGAACTGCCCGTGGCCGCGGCAGTCTGATTTGCACGGCGCAATCCCGTGCGCCGCATGCAGATCAATCGCTTCCAGAGGAGGCATGTGTCATGTCACGCTCGCATCGCTCGATACCGCTGCTGGCCGCAACCCTGCTGAGTGCGTCTGCCGGGCTCTACGCCGCTGGCAACGCAGATACCGCTCCCGCGACCAACGCCGAGGCGCAGAACTGCATTCCGCTCAGCCGCATCGACAGCACCAAGGTGCTGGATGATCAAACGATCCTGTTCAACCTCACCGGCGGCGAGAAATTGGTGAATCACCTGCCGCAACGTTGCCCGGGCCTGCGCATGGAAAAGGCCTTCGGCTACAAGACCAGCCTGAGCGAACTCTGCAACACCGACATCATCTGGGTCGTGCGTCAGACTGCCGGCAGCCCCGAGCGGGGTGCCAGTTGCGGTCTTGGAAAATTCGAACCCTACGTGGAACCGGCCGGTGACAAGACCGGTACGGACACGGGCAAGCTCGAGCCGAAGTAGATCACCATGCCGGACGGCATCGATGCCATATTCGTAGGTCGGCATTCATGCCGACGATGTGACTCGTGGGTCGGCATTCATGCCGACAATCCACGCCCACATTTGTCGGGTTGAAACCCGACCTACGTAGGTCGGCATTCATGCCGACGGGGTTGCTGCCTCCGTCGGGCTGAAGCCCGACCCACGCAGGTCGAAACCCGACCTACACTGCGTCGCCGACGAACGGATTGCAGCGTCGCTCCTGACCGAACGTCGAACGTGGACCGTGCCCGGGGATGAACACCACGTCATCCCCCAGTGGCCACAGATGATTGCGGATCGACGCGATGAGCTGTCGGTGATTGCCACCCGGCAGGTCGGTACGGCCAACCGAACCCGCGAACAGCACGTCCCCGACGAGTGCGATGCGCCGTGCGGCAGAGAAGAACACCACGTGCCCCGGGGTGTGGCCGGGGCAGTGCAGTACCTGCAGTTCGCAATCGCCGAAGCTCACGGTGTCCCCGTGCTCCAGCCAGCGATCTGGCGTGAATGGTTCCGCAGGGGCAAAGCCGAGCATGCGGCTCTGGTCGGCCAGCCCAGCAATCAGGAACTCGTCGGCGCGCTGCGGGCCTTCGATCGGCACGGCGCTGGTACGCGCGAGCTCGCCGGCACCACCGGCATGGTCGATGTGCGCGTGCGTGAGCAGCACCTTGACGATGCGCGCTCCCACCTTCTCGATGCCGGCACGGATGCGGTCCAGGTCACCACCGGGATCGACCACCGCGGCAGTGCGTGTGTTCGCGCACACCAGCACGGTGCAATTCTGTTCAAACGGGGTGACCGGAGTGACGTAGACATCGAGCGACATCGGGAGACGGCTTCCAACACGAGTGGCGGCGCAGGATAGCATGCAGCCATGGTCTATGGCGGGGGGAGCGCTGCGGCTCCTGTCGGGATGAATCCCGACCTACGGAGGGGTGTGTCGGAGCGAATCCCGGGATAGGCGCATGTCGGGATGAATCCCGACCTACGGAGGGGCGTGCCGGAACGAATCCCGGGATAGGCGCATGTCGGGATGAATCCCGACCTACGGAAGGGCGTGTCGGAACGAATCCCGGGATAGGCGTATGTCGGGATGAATCCCGACCTACGGAAGGGCGTGTCGGAACGAATCCCGGGATAGGCGCATGTCGGGATGAATCCCGACCTACGGAAGGGCATGCCGGAACGAATCCCGGGATAGGCGTATGTCGGGATGAATCCCGACCTACGGAAGGGCGTGCCGGAACGAATCCCGGGATAGGCGCAGTCGGGATGAATCCCGACCTACGGAAGGGCGTGCCGGAACGAATCCCGGGATAGGCGTAGGTCGGGATTCATCCCGACGCAGTCACGGCAACGTCGATTGCCCGCAACAACACGACCAGTCCGGCGTGCGCATCACCGGCAAAACGGATTTCGCCCATCTCCGCGATCGCGCAGCTCGGCGGCAGCACCGCTCCAGCGTCGAGCAGCGTGCGCATGCGCGGCAGGAACACGAACTGCAACCAGTGCTCGAACGGCAGGGTGTCGATACAGAACGGCTGCACGCTCGCAAGCGCCTGCGGATGCGGCATGTCCTCGGCCCACAACCCGAGATCGTGCAGCATCGCTTCGAGTTCGAGCAGCAACGCGGCGACCCGCGCATGTGCCTGCATCTCAGGCCACCTCGCGTCGAAATGGCGGCAGTGAATCCAGGATCCGCCGGCCGTAATGGCGCGTCACGACGCGCCGGTCGAGCAGCGTGATGCGTCCACTGTCTTCCTCGGTGCGCAGCAACCGGCCGCTGGCCTGCACCAGGCGCAGCGCCGCATCGGGCACCGAAATTTCCATGAACGGATTGCCGCCGCGTGCCTCGACCCATTCGGCCAGCGCAGCCTCGACCGGATCGTCCGGCACCGCGAACGGAATCTTCGCGATCACCACGTGGCGGCAGTACGCGCCCGGCAGGTCGATGCCCTCGGCGAAACTCGCCAGCCCGAAGATCACCGAACCCTCACCGGCATCGACGCGCGCGCGGTGCAGGCGCAGCAGCTCCTGCTTCGCGAAATGGTCCTGCAGCAGGATGCGATCGCGCAGCGCGAGCCTGGCGCGATCGTAGACCTCGCGCATCTGCCGCCGCGAGGCGAACAGCACCAGGCTCGCCTCGGCGAGATCGAGGTTGTCGTCGAGCCAGCATGCGACTTCGCGCGTGTGTGCCTCCGGGTTGCCGGGATCGGCGAGCAGGCGCGGCACGGCGAGGCACGCGCGCCCGGCGTAATCGAACGGGCTGGGCACGCTGGCGAACAGGCAGTCCTCGGGGAGGCCTGCACGCAGCTTGATGCGGTCGAAACTGCCGAGAGCGGTCAACGTCGCCGAGGTGAGCACTGCAGCCGAAGCCCGCGACCAGATGTGCTCGCGCAGCACGTTCGCGGCGAGCACCGGTGCGGCACAGACCTCGATGTCTTCCCCGCTGAGCTGGGAGATGGCGCGGATCCAGCGTGCCTGCGGCGCCTCGCCCGGCGGATCCGGTTCGGCCCAGGCACGCCACAGTCCGCGCAGCCGCTGCACCCGCCCGGTCGCCAGTCCCAGCGCAGCGTGGCGTTCCTGCGCGCTGGCGCCGCCCTGGTCGAGTTCGCATGCGAGTTCGTCGCCGCCGGCCACCAGCGCGTCGTCGAGCTTGCCGAGCGCATGGGCCAGCACGGCGGCCACCGCCATGATCCCCTGCGGTACCACGCCGTGCGGCAACCGGTGTTCGGGCGCCGCGGTCGCGCCCAGCACGTCAGCGAGCAGACGCCCGGCCTCGCCCAGTGCGGCGTCGATCTCCTCGCACAGCACGGGTACCTCGGCCAGTCGCCGGCGCAGCGTCTCGCTGGCTGCCGGCATGCTGCCGAGGCTGCTCGTCAGCACCCCGCACTCTGCCAGGTGCTGGCGCGCCAGCCCGAGACGTGCATGGAACGTGAGGTGTGCGCAGGCCTTGTCGGGCAGGTGGTGCGCCTCGTCGAAGACGAAGATCGCATCCTGTGGTTCGGGCAGTACCGCGCCGCCACCGAGTGCGAGGTCGGCGAGCACCAGGTCGTGGTTCGCGACCACGCAGTCGACACCGTCGAGCGTGTCGCGTGCGCGAAAGAACGGACAGTTCGAAACCCACGGACAGCGCCGCGCGGCACACTGGTGGTGATCGGTCGTGACCAGCGCCCAGCGAGCGTCCGGGATCGCAGCAGCCCACGAATCACGATCGCCGGGCCAGCGGCCATCGTCGAGTGCGTCGAGCAGCTCGCGAGCGAATTCACGCGTCTCGCGATCCACGGGTGGCGCGACCTGCTCGACCAGCGAGAGCTGGGCACTGTCATTGCCACGCAGCAAGGCGTCGAGGCGGGCCGGGCAGACGTAGCGCCCGCGCCCCTTGGCCAGCGCAAAGCTGAAATCGAGAGCACCCGCCTGCTGCAGATCCGGCAGGTCGCGCAGCACGAGCTGCTCCTGCAGCGCCACGGTGGCGGTGGAAACGACCAGTGTCTTGCCGAGCGCGCGTGCAATCGGGATCGCGGCTACGGTATACGCGATCGTTTTGCCGGTACCGGTGCCAGCCTCGACCACGCAGACCGGGCTGCCGGTTGCCTCGGGATCGCCGGCACGCGCCAGTGCATTGGCAACGTGTGCGATCATGGCACGCTGACCGCCACGCGGGCGCACGCCGCGCGCAGCGAGCCAGTTGCTGTAAGCCGTCTGGATCGCGTTCTTGACGTCGGCGGTGAGCACGCAACATCCTCGCGCGGAACAGGCGGGCGACTATAGCAGCCCATCGACGACAGCGGCGACCACGAGAATGACGACATGACGGGGAATCACATGATCGAGGCACTTTCGCACGGCATCAGCTGTATCGACAGCGGCTATCACCGTCCGGGACTCGCGGCCTGCTACCTGATGGTCGACGACGGCGAGGCGGCCGTGATCGAGACCGCGACGGCGCCGACGCTGCCGACGCTGCTCGCGGCGCTGGAACGCTGCGAAGTGGCACCCGAGCAGGTGCGCTGGATCATGCCCACGCACGTGCATCTCGATCATGCCGGCGGTGCCGGCGCGCTGCTCGCGCGCTGCCCGAACGCCACCCTGGTCGTGCATCCGCAGGGCGCGCGCCACCTGATCGACCCGTCACGGCTGATCGCCGGTGCGATGGCGGTCTACGGCGAGCAGGGTGTACGCGAGATGTACGGCGAGATCGTCGCGGCGCCGGCCGAACGGGTACGCCAGGCCCCTGACGGCAGCCGCTGGCCGCTCGGCAGGCGCGAACTGCTGATACGCGACACGCCCGGCCACGCGCGCCATCACTACTGCATCTGGGATGAAGCAAGCCGTGGCTGGTTCACGGGCGATACCTACGGCATCGGCTATCGCGAACTGCATTGCCGTGGCGAACCGTTCCTGATTCCGACCACGACGCCGGTGCAGTTCGAGTTCGAGGCCATGCTGTCCTCGCTCGAGCTGCTGATGGCAACAGAACCGCGCTACTGCTACCTGACGCATTTCGGGCGCGTCGCAGCGAGCAGGAAATGCACGGACGCGCTCGAGCGCCAGTTGCGCGAGTACCTGCGCCTCGCGCAGGCCAGCGAGCCGGGCGAGCAGCGCCAGCAACGCCTCGCCGCGGCGCTGCTCGACCATACGGTCGGACTGCTGCGCGCGGCAGGCAACTCATCGAGCGCAGCCGAGCTGCGCGAGTTGCTGGCAATGGACATGGACCTGAATGCGCAGGGCCTGCTGGTGTGGCTCGAGCGGCAGCGCTGAGCCGGGTGCGGACGCCTCTCAGGCCTTCGCCTCCGCGTCGAATTCCGCGCGGTTCAGCAACGGATTCGCGTACATCGCGAGCAGGAACGGCCGATGTTCGGGCGGCAACGCGGCGAGCCGTGCATCGAGCTCCGCATCGGCGACGACCAGCGTACTGCCGTCGCCGAATCCCGCCGGGAGCTGATGGCGCAAGCGCCGATACGCTGCCAGGTTGCTGTCGTGGATACGATAGAGGGCCAGTACCTGGCGGTCGATTTCGGCGGCAACCTCTTCGGGGTCGGCAAACTCGCCTGCGAGTGGTTCGCCGAAACTTACGTGCACGGCACCCTTCGGCCGGGTGATGCTCTGGCCGATGCTGGCGACGTCCTCGTTGTCCTCCTTCGTGTAGCCTCCCTGCGTCGTACGCAGATACAGCTCGCGCGCCTTCATGGCATCGCAGGGATCCCACTCGTAGGAAATCGAAACCGGCACGACGTTCAGCGCAATCACATGCGCCGTCAGTGACAGCTTGCGCGGCTTCGCCAGCGCAAGCATCTTGATGATCGCCGGATCGGTGCGGTCCCAGCCGTCCTTGGCGCGTCCCTCGCGCTGCGCAATCCATACCGGCGCACGCTCGTCGAGTACCGAATGTGCGATGTACGCCGACAGTTCCTGCAACGCCGCGAGCATCTGCCGTGGCGCCTTCGCCGAGCGGCGCACAATGAAGCTCTTGTTCAGCCGCATCAGGTCGGCCACGTAATCGCGTGTCAGCAGGTTGTCGCCGATCGCGATGCGCACCGTGTCGTGCCCGCCGCTGTACAGCGCGTAATTGACGAACGCCGGATCGAGCACGATGTCGCGATGGTTGCCGATGAACAGGCAGGGGCAGGCAGGATCCAGCCGCTCCAGTCCGCTGACCGTGAAGTCGCTGGTGCTCTCCTGGATCATCGCCGTCATGTATCTTTCGACGACCTTCTGGAACGACGCGACGTCGTGCACCCCGGCAAACTGGCGACGCAGGTAGAACCCGACGAGCGGGCGCAGCAGCGCACCGCTCGGGCCACTGCAGCGCGGGAAGCGCAGGCGTGTCATCGCCGCGACCAGCTCGCGATTCCCGAGCAGGCGGTCGAGCACGGCGCGCGCCTCGTCGTCGTGATACGGCCGGATCTGTGCGAAACGATCTTCTGCCATCGGTTGTGAATATCCTGTCATTGCTGCCGCCACGGGGCGTCATGGCGCGAATTATAGGCTAGGATGCGGGCACTCCACGCCCCGATGGCACGCCATGGCCGATGACACGATCCTGTTCGCGCGCGACGCTTACATCGCCCGCATCACGCTGAACGCTCCGGCACGGCACAACGCCCTCGGTATCGGTGAGATCCGCGGTCTGCGCGAACACCTGCATGCCATCGCGCTGGACGATACGTTGCGCGTGCTGCTGTTGACCGGAGCGGGCGATCGCACCTTCTGCGCGGGTGCATCACTCGATCAGTTTCGCGGCGGCACGATGAGCGGTGAGCTGTTCAGCACGCTGACCGACCAGCTTGCGGCGCTGCCGATTCCGGTCGTGTGCGCGCTGAATGGTGACGTTTTCGGCGGCGGTGCCGAGATTGCGCTGTGTTGCGACTACCGCATCGGCGTGACCGGTTCACGCCTGCTGGTTCCTGCGGCACGGATCGGGATCTGCTATCCGGTGAACGGAATCCGCCGGTTTGTCGAACGTCTGGGGCACGCAAACGCAACGCGATTGCTGGTCGCAAGCGAGGAGCTCGATACGGACGCGCTGCTGCAGACCGGCTTCCTGCACCGGGTGGTCGAGGGCGAGCAGCTTGCGGAGCAGGCCGAGGCGATGGCGCGTCATATTGCGGGGCTGGGGCCGCTGGCAGTGCGCGCGATGAAGCGGATCCTCGACGGCGTCAGCGGCAACTCGCTGGACAGCGGGGCTGCCGAGGAGCTGGTACTGCGTTGCTCGCAGTCACGCGACCTGCAGGAAGGGCTGGCGGCACAGCGCGAGAAGCGTCCCGCGCAGTTCAACGGGGAGTAGGTTCGCCGCGCAGACGCTGCCGGTACACGCTCGGCGGGCAGCCGTACCAGCGCACGAAGGCATGGCGGAAGTTGGCCGGATCACGGTAGCCGGCAATGCGTGCAATCGCAGCGACCGACAGCGAGGCATCGAGCAGGTGCTGTTGCGCGAGCCGGCAGCGCATCACGCGCAGCAACTCCTGGTAGCTGGTGCGCTCGGCGGCAAGCCGACGGCGCAGCGTACGCGTGCTGACACAGAGCCGCCGTCCGGCCTCCTGCTCATCGGGCAGCCGGCCGGGGGTCGCGAGCAGGCAGTGCCACACGCGTGCGGTGAACGCAGCTTCGCACCGGGGAGCGGCGAACGGATCGTCGTGGAGCAGTGTGTTGGTGTCGCCCACGGGCTGTGCCCTCGCTGAGATCGTCGTGAAACGACGTGCGCGGTGCAAAGCTGGCACGCGATGGTGGGTTCATGCCGGCGAGACGCAGCACAAGCATCCCTGCCGCTTCGTCTGCCGCATCCATGCGGCATGCGTCTCTGCGACCTGAACCCACCATCACGTGTCGCTTCAAACCGTTGCACGGGTTCCGATGGGTGCACGCTAACTTGCTGCAGGGACGCGCAACAGCCGAAATATCGCAACCCGCTCAGGGGCACCCGGCCAGCGTGAACGCATCCGCATCGAGGTGTACCGGAAACGTCCGCTGGCATTGTGCCAGCGTCTCGGCTGCCAGCACTGCGCGGTAGACTCCCGGCGTTGCGCCTGCATCGAGCACCACCCGCCCCCACGGATCCACCACCAGGCTGTCACCCGCGTAATCGACCCCCTTGCCGTCGACGCCCGTGCGGTTCACCGCGAGCACCCACGCCTGGTTTTCGATCGCGCGCGCAATCAGCAGCGCGCGCCAGTGCTCGCGCCGACGTGCCGGCCAGTTCGCGACGTAGAGCAATGCGTCGTAGTCCCGGCGGTTACGGCTCCACACCGGGAAGCGCAGGTCGTAGCAGACCTGCAGGCAGATGCGCCATCCTGCCCACGTCACCACGCGCCGTACGCTCCCGGGCGCGTAGTGGTGCTGCTCGCCAGCCATGCGGAACAGGTGACGCTTGTCGTAGTGCTCGAACGTGCCATCGGGGTGCGCGAACAGCAGCCGGTTACGAAACACGCCAGCCTCGCCGAGCGCCAGGCTGCCCGCGATCGCGACTCCGCGGCGCTGTGCCTGCTCACGCAACCACGCGACGGTCGGACCGTCGGGAGCTTCGGCGCAGACGGCCGGTTCCATCGTGAAGCCGGTCGTGAACATCTCCGGCAGCACGGCGAGTTCACCTGCAACCGTCTGCGACAGCAGGCGGTCGAAGCGTGCGCGGTTCGCCGGCGGGTCCTGCCAGTCCAGATCCTGCTGCAACAGCACCACGCTCAGATCGTGCATAGGACCTCCGCCGCCTGCAGCAGCGTCTGTTCCTGCTTGGCGAAGCAGAAACGCAGCAACCCGCGCGCCGGTGGCTGCGCGTAGAACACCGAAACCGGGATCGCCGCGATACCGTGCCGGCTGACGAGCAACTCCGCCATGCTCAGATCGTCGGCACCGCTGATCGCGGCGTAGTCGAGCAACTGGAAATAGGTTCCTGCCGACGGCACCAGCTTCCAGCGCGAACCCGCAAGCGCCTTGCAGAACAGGTCGCGTCGCGCCTGGTAGAACGCCGGCAGCGCAGCCACGTGCTGCGGTTCGGATTGCATGAAGTCGGCCAGTGCATGCTGAATCGGCGTGATGGCGGCGAACGCGACGAACTGGTGCACGCGGCGCAGCTCGGTCGTGAGTGGCGCGGGCGCGACACAGTAGCCGGTCTTCCAGCCGGTGACGTGATAGGTCTTGCCGAAGGAGAACACCGCGAACGAACGCGGTGCGAGCAGCGGATGCGCCAGCACGCTGTGGTGCGGCGTGCCGTCGTAGACCAGATGTGCGTAGACCTCGTCCGACAGCACCAGCAGGTCGTGCCGCTCGGCGAGTTCGCCGAGGCGATCGAGATCCTCGCGCGCGAGCACGCTGCCACTCGGGTTGTGTGGCGAGTTGATCACGACCAGACGGGTGCGTGGCCCGATCGCGGCTTCCACCCGCTGCCAGTCGATCGTGAAATCCGGCTGCGCGAGCGGAATGCGCACCGCTCGCGCACCGGCCAGGCGCACCGACGGTTCGTAGCTGTCGTAGCTCGGGTCGAACAGGATCACCTCGTCACCGGCACGCACGCTGGCCATGATCGCGCAGAAGATCGCCTCGGTCGCTCCGGGCACCACGGTCACCTCGGCGAGCGGATCCGCACGGCAACCGAAGTGGCGCTCGAGGTCGGCGGCGATACATTCGCGCAGTCGTGGCAACCCCGCCATGGGTGCGTACTGGTTGTGGCCGGCCGCCACGCTGCGTGCCAGCGCCTCGGCCAGTGCCGGCGGCAGCGGAAAGTCCGGGAAGCCCTGCGCGAGGTTCAACGCGCCGTACTGCTCCGCCTTCTGCGACATCACCGTGAAGATCGTGGTGCCGACGTCGGGCAGCCGGGAGACGATCGCCGGCTTCATGACGGTGCCTGCATCACGGACATACTGTCGATACGCAAGACGGGTGTGGTCCGCATGATCCGGCCCTCCATGAGTTCACGCTACCACCGCTGCGGCACGGCAGCACGCGCAAACGCATATTTTCACCGAAACCCGGCCGTGAGGCGCGGGTGGCAGGCGCTTAGAATGCGCCCCGCCGCGGGCGATTTCTCGCAGCAGCCATCCACCGGAGGAAAGCGCCCGTGCGTATCGACGAGGCCGACCAGGACACCCTCTCCCGCTGGGAGACCGCTCTCGCAACCCGCTACGCAGAACTCGCCGGTGCCGGGCTCGCGCTGGATGTGACGCGTGGCAAGCCTTCGGCGGCCCAGCTCGATCTTTCCGACCGCATCGACGGGGTCCTTGCCGGCAATTACCGCGGCGAGGATGGTACGGACCTGCGCAACTACGGTGGGCTCGACGGACTCCCCGAAGCCAGGCGCCTGTTTGCGCCGGTGCTGCAGGTGCCGGAGCAGAACATGCTGGCAGGCGGCAACAGCAGCCTGACCCTGATGTGGCAGTGTGCGCTGTACGGCATGCATTTCGGTTTCGACGGGCCGGCTTCCGCGTGGTCAGGCAGCGGCAAGGTGCGGTTCATCTGCCCGGTACCGGGTTATGACCGCCATTTCAGCATCTGCGAACACCTCGGCATCGAGATGGTCACGGTGCCGATGACCCCGCACGGCCCCGACATGGATGCCGTCGAAGCGCTGCTCGCCAACGATCCGTCGATCCGCGGCATGTGGGTGGTGCCGCGCTTCTCGAACCCGTCCGGTGCGGTCTGCGACGCGGCGACCGTGGAGCGCTGTGCAGCGCTCGGCCGACGTGCAGCGGCAGGATTCCGCCTGTTCTGGGACGACGCCTACGCGGTACACGCGCTCGAGCCCGCTGCGCCGCGACTGGCTTCGCTGTGGGAGGCCTGCCGACGCAACGGTACCGAGGACAGCGTGCTGCTGTTCGGCTCGACGTCGAAAATCACGTATGCCGGCGCAGGCGTGGCGTTCCTTGCCGCCTCCGAGGCGAATCTGCGCGCGATCCGCCATCACATGGGCTTTTCGAGCATCGGGCCCGACAAGGTGAACCAGCGTCGCCACGTCGCGCTGCTCGGCGATTTCGCCGGATTGCTCGCGCACATGGAAGGACACGCCGCGTTGCTGCGTCCACGCTTCGCTGCGGTACTCGGTACGCTGGAGCGCGAGCTGGGCGGCAGCGGGATGGGTTCCTGGAGCAGCCCGCAGGGCGGTTACTTCGTGTCCTTCGACACGCTGCCGGGCCTGGCGAAGGAAGTGGTACGGCTCGCGGCGAATGCGGGAGTCAAGCTGACCCCGGCCGGCGCGACCTTCCCGTACGGCAAGGATCCCGAGGATCGCAATATCCGCATCGCCCCGAGCTTTCCGACGGTCGCCGAAATCGAGCGTGCGATGGAGGTGTTCGTGGTCTGCGTGAAGCTCGCCAGCGTGCGCCAGCGCCTGGCGTAGGTCGGGCTTCAGCCCGACGGGAATCGACGTCGCGCCGGGCATGTCGGCATGAATGCCGACCTACGGGAACGGTTCGGAGCCGGGCATGTCGGCATGAATGCCGACCTGCGGGAACGGTCCGGAGTCAGGCGTCGGAGGGAGGTTCGCCGCCGAGCTGCGGGCGCATCCCCGGCATCGGAAACGTCATGATCTTGCCGTCGCCGCCCTTGGATTCGCGGATCTTCACCGATCCTTCCTTCTCCACTTCGTCGATCCGAATGATCGCGTGCATCGGGATGTAGCTGCGCTTCACGCCGGCAAACTCGCCCTTGAGCTTCTCCTCGGCCGGATCGACCACCAGTTGCGTGCGCTCGCCGAAGATGTAGTCCTCGATCTCGATGAAACCGTAAAGGTCGCTCTGGTAGATCTGCCGGGCGTACAGCTCGAATACCTGGTTCTGGTTGACAAAGATGACCTTGTATATCGGTTCAGCCGCCATGGGCACGTCGCTCGCGGGTGGGGGTGGCTTGGAGGGGCGCGCAGCATAGCACAGCGCTGCCTGTGCTTATCCCCGACCCCGCAGCTATAATCGCGGCCCTTTTCCGCACCTCCCCGACAGCGATGAGCGACGACTCCACGCGCAAGGTCTTCGTGCAGACGCACGGCTGCCAGATGAACGAGTACGACTCGGCTCGCATGCTCGATCTGCTGCGCGAGAGTCATGGGTTGCAGCCGGCAGCCTGCGCCGAGGAGGCCGACGTCCTGCTGCTGAACACCTGTTCGATCCGCGAGAAGGCACAGGAGAAGGTGTTCCACCAGCTCGGACGCTGGCGCAAGCTGAAAAGCTGTCGCCCCGGCGTGGTGATCGGGGTCGGCGGCTGCGTGGCGAGCCAGGAAGGCAGCGACATCGGGCGGCGCGCGCCGTATGTGGACATGATCTTCGGGCCGCAGACACTGCACCGCCTGCCCGAGATGCTGGATTCGGTGCTCGCCGGCGAACGCAGCCACCCGGTGGTCGACGTGAGTTTCCCCGAGATCGAGAAGTTCGATCGCCTGCCCGAACCGTCGGTCGATGGGCCGGCAGCCTTCGTCTCGGTAATGGAGGGCTGCAGCAAGTACTGCAGCTTCTGCGTGGTGCCGTACACGCGCGGCGAGGAAGTCAGCCGGCCGGTCGACGACGTGATCGCCGAAATCGCGCACCTGGCTGCCCGCGGTGTGCGCGAGGTGACGCTGCTCGGGCAGAACGTCAACGCCTACCGCGGACCGGATCATCGCGGCGAGGCCGTCGATTTCGCCGAGCTGCTGCACCTCGTGGCGGCCGTGCCCGGCATCGGACGTATCCGTTTCGTGACCTCGCACCCGGTCGAATTCGGCCAGGCACTGATCGACGCCTACGCGACGATCCCCCAGCTCGTGGCGCACGTGCATCTGCCGGTGCAGAGTGGTTCCGACCGCGTGCTGGCTGCGATGAAGCGCAACCACACGGTGCTCGAGTACAAGTCGATCGTGCGCAGGCTGCGTCGCCTGCGCCCCGGTTTCTGCATTTCGTCGGACTTCATCGTCGGCTTCCCCGGCGAGACCGGGCAGGACTTTGAAAACACGATGCGCCTGATCGCCGAAATCGGCTTCGATCATTCGTTCAGTTTCGTCTACAGCCCGCGTCCCGGCACGCCGGCGGCCGAGTTGCCCGACGACACGCCCGAGGAACTCAAGAAGGAACGCCTGGCGCGGCTGCAGGAGACGATCAATCGCCAGGCTTTCGAGATCTCGCGGCGCATGGTGGGCGGTATCGAGCGCGTCCTGGTCACCGGCGTGTCGAAGCGCGATCCCGGACGCCTGCAGGGGCGCACCGAAAACAACCGCATCACGCATTTCCCGAGTACCGACCAGGCGCTGGTCGGTGAGTTCGTCGATGTGCGCATCACCGAGGCGTTGCCGAATTCCCTGCGCGCCGAACTGCTGCCGTAGGTCGGCATTCATGCCGACGACAAGAAATCGTCGGACTGAAGTCCGACCTGCGTAGGTCGGGTTTCAACCCGACAGGGCGCGGCGGCAATTCCGTCGGCATGAATGCCGACCCACGGGTGGGATGTCAGCCAGTGTAGGTCGGGTTTCAACCCGACATTCCCGTCGTCGGCATGAATGCCGACCCACGAACATCCGTCGGCATGAATGCCGACCCACGGGTGGGATGTCAGCCCGCGTAGGTCGGGTTTCAACCCGACACGCCGACCTGCGGGTATCGACACCACGGCTTTTGACGGTATCCTTCGCCCCCTGTGAACGGCCACAAGAGGCTCCGGCTGCTCCCTTGAACGACGACCAGCGACTCCAGTTCGTTCTCGAACCCGGCGACACGCGCCGTCTTGCGCGGCTCTGCGGGCAATTCGACGAGCACCTGCACCTGATCGAGCAACGGCTCGGAGTGCACATCCGCAATCGCGGCAATCACTTCACGGTCGAAGGCCCGGAAGACGCCCGCAACGCGGCACGTGCGGTACTGATCCATCTCTACGACGAAACCGCCCGGCACCTGGAACTGGATCCCGAGCAGGTGCACCTGCGTCTGCAGCAGTCCGGTATCGACGCATTGCGCGAGGCGCAAGAGACGCCCGGAGCGGCGGATGGAGACGTGACCTCGCTGGGCGTGCTGCGGGTGCGCCGTGCGCTGATCCGCCCGCGCGGCAAGAGTCAACAGCTCTACGTGCGCTCGATCCAGCAGAACGACATCAATTTCGGCATCGGTCCGGCCGGTACCGGCAAGACCTATCTCGCGGTTGCGTGCGCGGTTGCCGCGCTCGAGGTCGAACAGGTGCGGCGCATCCTGCTGGTACGCCCCGCTGTCGAGGCCGGAGAAAAGCTCGGCTTCCTGCCCGGTGATCTCGCACAGAAAATCGATCCCTACCTGCGTCCGCTCTACGACGCGCTCTACGAGATGCTCGGCTTCGACCACGTGAACAAGCTGATCGAACGGCACGTGATCGAGGTTTGTCCGCTTGCCTACATGCGGGGGCGCACGCTGAATCACGCCTTCGTGATCCTCGATGAGGCACAGAACACCACGCCCGAGCAGATGAAGATGTTCCTGACGCGCATCGGCTTCGGTTCGAAGGCGGTGATCACCGGCGACATCACCCAGGTCGACCTGCCACGCGGCACGCCCTCGGGCCTCGCGCAGGTCGTGCAGTTTCTCGACGGCATCGACGGTATCGGCTTCAACTGGTTCACGCCACGCGACGTCGTGCGTCACCCGCTGGTGCAGCGCATCGTCGAGGCATACGAGAGCTTCGACAACCGGGAAGCCCGCGCGCCGGCCACGCCGAAGCGCGGGCCGACCCCGCCGTGAGGCCACCGGGGCGTATCAGCGTGGATTGTGCATCGAGCGCGGCTGCGATTCCGGCTGCACGCAGCATCCGGGCGTGGGCGCGCGCTGCGCTCGATGCCGACCACGCCGACGCCGAGATCTGTGTGCGCATCGTCGACGAGGCCGAGATGCGCGATCTGAACGCGCGCTACCGGGGCCGCGACTACGCAACCAACGTGCTGAGTTTTCCAGCCGAATTGCCGCCTGCGGTCGATCTGCCGCTGCTCGGTGACATCGTGGTGTGCGCGCCGGTGGTGGCGCGCGAGGCCGCAGAACAGCACAAGCCGGCGCGCGCACACTGGGCGCACATGCTGGTGCACGCGATGCTGCACCTGCTGGGTCACGACCACGAGCGCACACGCGAGGCCGCACGCATGGAGGCGCTGGAGACGCGCATCCTCGCCACCCTGAAATTTCCCGATCCCTACCGAACGTGAAGAACGGGCCGACCGACCATGTCCGATGAGTACGACGACGAAGACCAGGACGAGCGCTCCTGGCTCGCGAAACTGACGCAGGCATTCTCTTCCGATCCGCGCACGCGCAAGGATCTGATCGACATCCTCGAAGTTGCCGCAGAAAACGATGTGATCGACTCCGAGACCCACGACATCATGCAGGGCGCGCTCGAGGTCGCGCACATGCAGGTACGCGACGTGATGGTGCCGCGCCCGCAGATGGTGTGCCTGCACGCAGACGATGCTCCGGACGAGATCGTGCGTCGCGTGATCGATTCGGGGCACTCGCGCTACCCGGTGATCGGCGAGAGCAGCGACGACGTGCTCGGCATCGTGATGGCCAAGGACATGCTGACGCAACTGTTCTCGCACGGCCCGGGCAGCATCGACATCGCGCAATTGCTGCGCCCGCCGACGTTCATCCCGGAAAGCAAGCGCCTGAACGTGCTGCTGCGCGAATTCCGCCAGCAGCGCAACCACATCGCGGTGGTGATCGACGAGTACGGTGGCGTGGCCGGACTGGTGACCATCGAAGACGTGCTGGAGCAGATCGTCGGTGACATCGAGGACGAGCACGACCGCCAGCAGGACAGCTTCATCAAGAAGCTGTCCGAGAACGACTACCTGATCAAGGCGCTGACGCCGATCGAGGATTTCAACGAGTATTTCAACGCAAACCTCAGCGAAGAGGAGTTCGACACCATCGGCGGCATCGTGATGCGCACCTTCGGGCACCTGCCGCGACGCAACGAGATCGCCGAAGTCGGCGGTTTCCAGTTCAAGGTGCTGAACGCCGACAGCCGCCAGATCCACCTGCTGCGTCTGAATCTGCAACCGGGCAACGCCGGCCGATGAGCCGCCTGGGCGCACTCGCACGGCCGGGGCTGGCCGGGCATTTCGTCGCGCTTGGTGCCGGCGCACTGCTGCCGCTGGCGCTGGCGCCGTTCGACTGCTGGCCGCTCGCGCTGCTGGTACCGCTCGCGCTGCTCGCGCTGCTTGCCGACCTCGCCCCCGCCGCTGCGGCGCGCCGCGCCTGGTTCTTCGGAACCGGCATGTTTGGCGCCGGCGCGTCGTGGGTCTACGTCAGCATCCATGACTACGGTGCGGCACCGGTGCCGCTCGCGGCGGGGTTGACCGCCGCGTTCTGCATGGGCCTTGCCCTGTTTCCCGCGCTCACGTTCTGGGTCTGGGCACGCTGGCTACGCGATCGTGCCGGCGGCATCGTGCCGGGTTTCGCGCTCGCATGGACCCTTGGCGAGTGGTGGCGTGGCTGGTTCCTGACCGGCTTTCCGTGGCTCTACCTCGGCTACGGCCAGGTCGACGGCCCACTTGCCGGCTGGTTGCCCGTGGCAGGTGCCATCGGCACCGGATTCATCACGGCATTCAGCGCCGCAGCGCTCTATCTCACGCTGCGCCGCAACCGGCGCGGACTGGTGGCGCTCGCGCTGGCGGCTGCGCTGTGGCTGGGTGCACCGCTGCTCGAGCGGATCGAGTGGACCAGGGCCGACGGTGACGCGCTCGGCGTTGCGCTGGTGCAGGGCAATGTGGCCCAGAACCTGAAGTGGGTGCCGGGGCAACTCGATGAAATCCTTGACCTCTACAGCGGACTCAGCGAGGCGCTGTGGGGTACGGCGCTGGTGGTGTGGCCGGAGTCGGCAGTACCTGCGTACCTCGATCTCGTCGTCGACCGGTTGGCACCGATCGCCGCACGCGCACATGCGGCAGGCAGCGCACTGCTGCTCGGTGTGCCGACCCGCGACACGAACCATGAACGCCGGCGCGGCTTCGACGCCTACAACAGCGTCGCGGTGCTCGGTGAGGGCAGCGGTCTGTATCACAAGCGCCGGATGGTTCCGTTCGGCGAGTACGTGCCGCTCGAGCGCGGGCTGCGCGGGCTGATCGCGTTTTTCGACCTGCCGATGTCGAACTTCTCCGCCGGGCCGCGCACGCAGGCGCCACTGCGCGCGCACGGCGTGGCAATCGCGCCGTCCGTGTGCTACGAAATCGCCTACGCGGACCAGGTCGCTGCCGGTGCACGCGAGGCAGCGCTGCTGCTCACGGTCAGCAACGACACCTGGTTCGGCGCGTCGATCGGGCCGCTGCAGCACCTGCAGATCGCGCGCGTGCGTGCGATCGAGACCGGGCGGCCACTGATCCGTGCCACCAACGACGGCGTTTCGGCACTGATCGACGCGCGCGGGAGAATCACCGTCCGTGGCGCGCAGTTCACGCGTGAAGTCGTGCGTGGCAGCGTGCAACCCACGCGCGGCCTGACGCCGTTTGCCCGCTACGGTTCGCTGCCGCTGGTGGTGCTGCTGCTGGGATTGCTCTGCATCACGCTGCTGCGCCGGCGCTGAAGCCTCGCGCTCGCTGGCGGCAGCGCGACTGCCTGCGGTATTCTGTGCGCCTTTTCACGGCATTACCCCCCCCCCGCAATGGATGAACACTACGACGCCGCGCGCATCGAGGCCGAGGCGCAGGATTACTGGGAGCACAACGCGAGTTTCAGGGTCGTCGAGGACGCTTCACGCCCGAAGTTCTACTGTCTGTCGATGTTTCCGTACCCGAGCGGCCGCCTGCACATGGGCCACGTGCGCAACTACACGCTCGGCGACGTGGTCGCGCGTTTCCAGCGCATGCAGGGTCGCAATGTGCTGCAGCCGATGGGTTGGGACGCGTTCGGATTGCCGGCCGAAAATGCCGCGATCCGCAACAGCACCGCACCTGCACGCTGGACCTGGGCGAACATCGACTACATGCGTTCGCAGTTGAAGCGGCTCGGCTTTGCCTACGACTGGGACCGTGAGATCGCGACCTGCGCGCCGTCGTACTACCGCTGGGAGCAGTGGTTCTTCACCCGACTCTACGCGAAGGGGCTCGCGTACAAGAAGGTCTCGGCCGTGAACTGGTGTCCGAACGACCAGACCGTACTGGCAAACGAACAGGTCATCGACGGCTGCTGCTGGCGCTGCGACACGCCGGTGGAGCGGCGCGAAATTCCGCAGTGGTTCATCCGCATCACGGCCTATGCCGAAGAACTGCTGACGGATCTGGACAAGCTCGAACACTGGCCCGAGCAGGTGCGCACGATGCAGCGCAACTGGATCGGCAAGAGCCGCGGCATCGAGATGTCGTTCGCGCTGGCGACGCCACTGGACGGCATCGACGCGATTCCGATCTACACCACGCGGCCCGATACGCTGTTCGGCGTGACCTACCTCGCGATCGCCGGCGAGCACCCGCTCGCGAAGGCGCTGGCAGGTACTCGCCCCGAGCTGGCCGACTTCATCGCTGAGTGCCGGCGCAGTTCGGTCGCCGAGGCCGACATGGCGACGATGGCCAAGAAGGGTCTCGATACCGGATTGAAGGTGCGGCACCCGCTGAACGGACGCGAAGTGCCGGTATGGGTCGCGAACTTCGTGCTGATGGACTACGGTACCGGCGCCGTGATGAGCGTGCCTGGGCACGACCAGCGCGACTGGGAGTTCGCGCGCGCCTACGGGCTGCCGATCGAGCAGGTGATCGTCCCGATCGACCCGGGCACGGCGTGTGATCTCGAACGCGAGGCATTCGTCGATCCGGGACGCCTGGTCAATTCCGGCGAGTTCGATGGCCTGGACTTCGAGCAGGCCTTCGATGCGATCGCTGCGGCCCTGGTGGCGAAAGACAACGGCGTGGTCAAGCTCAACTACCGGCTGCGCGACTGGGGCGTGTCGCGCCAGCGCTACTGGGGCGCGCCGATTCCGATGCTCTACCTGACCGACGGCAGCGAGATCCCGGTGCCGCTCGATCGCTTGCCGGTGCTGTTGCCGGAAGACGTCGAGATGAGTGGCGTGCAGTCGCCGATCAAGGCGGATCCGGCGTGGCGCCGCACACAAATCGACGGCACCGACGCCGAGCACGAAACGGACACCTTCGACACCTTCATGGAGTCGTCGTGGTATTACGCGCGCTTTACCTGCCCTGATCTCGACACGGCGATGCTCGATCCCGCGCGAGCCAACTACTGGCTGCCGGTCGACCAGTACATCGGTGGTATCGAGCACGCGATCCTGCACCTGCTGTACGCGCGCTTCTTCCACAAGTTGATGCGCGACGAGGGGCTCGTTGCCAGCGACGAGCCGTTCACGCGCCTGCTCTGCCAGGGCATGGTGCTGAAGGACGGCGCGAAGATGTCGAAGTCCAAGGGCAACACGGTCGACCCGCAGGCGCTGATCGAACGCTACGGTGCCGACACCGTGCGCCTGTTCATGATGTTCGCAGCGCCGCCCGAACAGACGCTGGAATGGTCTGACGAAGGCGTGGCCGGCGCGAGTCGTTTCCTGAAGCGGCTGTGGAAAGCGGTGCACGCCCACCTCGAGGCAGAGCAGGCGAGCGGGGCCGCACCGGGTGCTGCTCGCGCCGGGTTGCCCGTTGCCTCTGCGGCTGCAGAGGACAACCTGCGGGAGCTGCGTCGCAAGACGCACGAGACGATCGCGAAGGTGAGCGACGACTACGGCCGACGGCAGACGTTCAATACCGCGATCGCAGCGGTGATGGAGTTGCTGAACGAGATCGGCAAGCGCGCCGATCGCGGTTCGGTCGCCGCGCTGGCCGTGGAGCGCGAGGCGCTCGAATCGGCTGTGCTGCTGCTCGCACCGGTGGTGCCGCACGCCTGTCATGCGCTGTGGCAGGCACTGGGGCACACGGATGCAGTGATCGACGCGCCATGGCCACGGGTCGAGGAGTCGGCGCTGCGCCGCACCACGATCGAACTGGTGCTGCAGGTCAACGGCAAGCTGCGCGCGCGCATCGACGTGCCGGCGGATGCGCCACACGCGGAACTCGAACGTCGCGCACTCGCCGACCCGCAGGTGCAGCGTTTCATCGACGGCAAGCCGGTACGCAAGGTGATCGTGGTTCCGGGCAAACTCGTGAACGTCGTCAGCGGATGATTCCCATGCATACCACCCTGTTGCGGGCCGCCTGCATCACCGTCACCACACTTGCGCTGCTCGCCTGCGGCTGGCATCCGCGCGGCAGCGGCGAGGCGACGCTGCCGATGCGTCAACTGCGTATCGAAAGCGTGCAGGCCGACGATGCGCTGTCGGCACAGATGAGACGCCTGCTCGAGGCATCCGGGGTCGACGTGGTGACTGATGCGGGCCACAGCCCGTTGCTGCATCTAGGCACCGAGCACCTTACGACCCGCAAGGTGTCACTCGACCGCCGCGCTCGCGCCGCCGAGCAGGAAATGCGCGTGACAATCGACTTCGAGGTGCGCAGCGCCGACGGAGAGACCGTATTCGGCCCGCGCACCGTCACGTCGAGCCGCATCTATGCGTTCGACCCCAACAGCATCATCGCGCTGCAGGGCGAGGAACAACTGATCCACCGCGAACTGCGAGACGACGTTGCCGCGCAGATCCTGCGCCAACTGCGTTACGTGCCGTCTGCAGCCACCGGGCCGTAGGGCAGGGGACAACCGGTGCGGATACTGCGCGTCGAGGAATTCCACACCCGCCTCAAGGCCCGGCTGTTTCCGTTCTACCTGATCCACGGCGAGGAGCCGCTGCTGATCCAGGAGTGCGCCGACGCGCTGCGCGCGGCATGTCGGGCGCAAGGAATCAGCGAGCGTCAGGTCTTCGATGCCGACGCGAACTTCGACTGGAACCGTCTCGGTGCAGAATTCAGCGGCATGTCGCTGTTCGGCGAGCGCAAGCTGATCGAAGTGCGCCTGGCCGGTGCCAAGCTCGGCCCGGTCGGCAGCCAGGCGCTGCGTGAACTCGCGGCCCTGCCACCGTCGGAAGACGTGGTGCTGATACTCGCCGGCAAGCTCGATCGTGAGGTCGAAAAATCTGCGTGGGTGCGCGCCATCGAGGAGGCGGGCGCCACCTTGCGCGTGTGGCCACTGCGCCGCAACGAGCTTCCCGGCTGGATCACACAGCGCCTGCGCGCAGCCGGATTCCAGCCCGCGCGCGACGCCGTGGCACTGCTCGCAGAGCGTGTCGAAGGCAACCTGCTCGCGGCACGCCAGGAAATCGAGAAGCTCGCACTGCTTGCGGAGCCGGGGCCACTCGACGCAACTGCGCTGGCAGCCCTGGTGACCGATTCCGCGCGCTACTCGATATTCGACCTCAGCGACCGGGTGTTCGAGGGCGATCGTGCGGCCGCCGTGCGCACGCTCTCGGGTTTGCGGGCCGAGGGCACCGAGGCAACGCTGGTGCTGTGGGCGCTGACCGACGAGATCCGTCGCGTGTTGCGCATCGCGCGTCGGCGTGCCGATGGTGAGGGCGCTGAGCAGGCGACGAGGGCGGAGCGTGGCAAGCCGGCTACCGACGCCGCGCTGCGCCGGCTCGGGGCGCAGGGGCTGCACCGGGCGCTGCGCCTCGCCGCCGACGTGGACCGCTGTATCAAGGGGCTGGATCGCCGCGATGCGTGGGACGCGTTGCTGGAACTGGTCGCCCGCCTGTCCGCCGCCCGCACGTAGGTCGGCATTCATGCCGACGGTTGTTCGTGGGTCGGCATTCATGCCGACGGTCGACGCCGACACCTGTCGGGTTGAAACCCGACCTACATGACGAAACCCGGTCCACGTAGGTCGGCATTCATGCCGACGGATGTTCGTAGGTCGGCATTCATGCCGACGGTCGACGCCCGACCTACGCCGGAACGCGCAGGTCCTCGAGCACGGTGCCGCTCGCGAGCAATTCCGCTTCGTGGCCGGCATCACGCAAGGGTTCGGCAAGCGCCGCCTCGTACCACTCCCGCATTGCCGGCAACTGCAGCAGGCGTTCGGCGTAGCGCGCTGCGGGGTTGCCCAACTCGAGCCCGTAGGTCTGGATACGGAACGCCACCGGTGCAAAGAAGGCGTCCACGGCCGTAAACGCTGCTCCCGCAAGCCAGTCGCCGCCGAAGCGCTCCAGCCCCTCGCTCCACAGTGCCTCGAGTCGCGCCAGATCGGCCTGCAGTCCGGGCGAATACGCGTGCAGGCGCACACGCACGCCGCAATTCATGCCGCAGGCGCTGCGCAGCGCAGTGAATCCGGAGTGCATCTCGGCCGCGGCACTGCGCGCCCACGCGCGCGCTCGCACATCGGCGGGCCACACGCCGCAGTGGTGTTCTGCCAGATACTCGACGATCGCCAGCGAGTCCCAGACCACGCAACCGTCATGGTGCAGACACGGCACCCGGCCAGATGGTGAAAACACGCGGAACCGGTCCAGGTTCGAGCCATCACCGAAGGTCCACAGCCGCTCTTCGAACGCGATGTCCTGCGTGCGCATCAACACCCACGGACGCAGTGACCAGGACGAGTAGTTCTTGTTCGCTATATGCAACGTGTACATGAACCGAACCTCCCTGCAACCCTTTCGCCGATCTGTCCGCCGGTCCACGTAGGTCGGCATTCATGCCGACGTTGTTCGTGGGTCGGCATTCATGCCGACGAGCGACGCCGACACCTGTCGGGTTGAAACCCGACCCACACGACACGTCGGGTTGAAACCCGACCTACATGACGAAACCCGACCCACATGACGAAACCCGGTCCACGTAGGTCGGCATTCATGCCGACGTTGTTCGTAGGTCGGCATTCATGCCGACTCGGCACACGCGTCACGAATCGGGTGGAACCTCCCCGGCCTGGCGATCGGCGTGATACGAGGAACGCACCAGCGGCGCGCTGGCGACCTGGCGAAACCCGAGTGAGCGCGCCATCGCGCCGAGTTCGTCGAACTCATCGGGCGGTACGAAACGCTCCACCGCCAGGTGGTTGCGACTCGGTTGCAGGTACTGTCCCAGCGTGAGCATATCGACGTCGTGCGCACGCAGATCGTGCATCACCTCGATCACTTCCCCGTTGGTCTCGCCGAGCCCGAGCATCAGCCCGGACTTGCTGATGACATCGGGACACCGGCGCTTGTACTGGCGCAGCAGCTCCAGCGACCACGCGTAATCGGCCCCCGGGCGTACCTGCCGGTACAGCCGCGGCACCGTCTCCAGGTTGTGATTGAACACATCCGGTCGTTCGCGTTCGAGGATATCCAGTGCGATGTCCATGCGACCGCGGAAATCGGGCACCAGCACCTCGACACGAATACCCGGGTTGTACGCACGCACTTCGCGAATGCAATCGGCGAAATGCCCTGCGCCGCTGTCACGCAGGTCATCGCGATCCACCGAGGTGACGACCACGTAATTCAGCCGCATCTCGGCGATCGCCTCGGCGAGCTGGCGTGGCTCGTCGGGATCGAGCGGGTTGGGTTTACCGTGCGCAACGTCGCAGAACGGGCAGCGCCGCGTGCAGATCTCGCCCATGATCATGAACGTCGCCGTGCCGTGACTGAAGCACTCGCCGAGGTTCGGGCACGCGGCTTCCTCGCATACCGACGCGAGCCGGTGGCGACGCAGCACGTCGCGGATGCGCGCAACCTCCGGCGACACCGGCATGCGCACGCGAATCCAGTCGGGCTTGCGCGGCAGCTCGACGGTCGGGATCACCTTGACCGGGATGCGCGCCACCTTCTCGGCGCCGCGCAGCTTTTCGCCCTGCACCAGACGCCGGCGCGCACGTTCCGGTTGGGCGCGATCCTCGCTCATCTGCATTCCCCCGACGGCATGGCGTGCAGTATACGCAGCATCGCGCGTCGCCGTGCATTCACCAGATTGCTACCCGTTCGGCAGGCGACAGATACATGCCATCGCCTTCGCTGACACCAAAGGCCTCGTAAAACGGGGTGAAGTTCCGCAGCACCCCGATCACGCGAAAACGCGCCGGCGAATGTGGATCGCTGACCAGCATCGCGCGCAGCATCTCCTCGCGCACCTGTGCACGGTTGGCCTGGGCAAAGCCGATGAAGAAACGCTGGTCACCGGTCAGGCCAGCGATCACCGGCGCCTCCTTGCCGCCGAGCGAAGCGCGATACGCGCGATAGGCGATCGTGACCCCGGTCAGATCGGCGATGTTCTCGCCGAGCGTCAGCTTGCCGTTGATCGTCATTCCCGCCACCGGGCTGAAAGCGTTGTATTGCTCCACCAGCCGAGCGGCGGTGCGATCGAAGTGTTCGGCGTCTTCTGCCTTCCACCAGTCGTTCAGCTTGCCGTACGGGTCGAAGGCGCGCCCCTTGTCGTCGAATGCGTGCCCGATCTCGTGACCGATCACGTAGCCGATCGCGCCGTAGTTGACCGCAGGGTCCGCCGCCATGTTGAAGTTCGGCGGCTGCAGGAAACCGGCCGGAAACACGATTTCGTTCATGAACGGCTGGTGATACGCGTTCACGGTCTGCGGCGTCATCTCCCACTCGTCGCGATCGATCGGGTGGTCGAGCTTTCCGAGCTGGTAGCGGTACTCGAAGGCGTTCGCGCGTGCGAGGTTGCCGAGCGGATCGTCGGCGCGGATCTCGAGTCCCGAATAGTCACGCCACCGGTCGGGGTAACCGATCTTGGTCACGAGCCGCGCGCGCTTCGCTTCTGCCTTGCGCTTCGTTTCCTCGCTCATCCAGTCGAGCTCGGTGATGCCGACGCGAAACGCCTCCATCAGGTTGCCGACCAGCTCGAGCATCGCCTGCTTGTAGGCCGGCGGGAAATAGCGCTCCACATAGACCTGCCCCACGGCCTCGCCGACCAGCGTGTCGATCGCGCGCACCGCGCGCTTCCATTCGGGCGCCAGCTCCGCGAGCCCCAATACATCGCGTTGCATGAATTCGAACTGGGCGCGCTCGAATTCGCTCGACAGCCAGGGAGCGGCTTCGTTCAGCGCGTGGTAGCGCAGATAATCCTTCCACGCAGCAAGCGGGAACGCGGTGACGATCGAGCCGATGCCGCGTACGTAATCGAACTGCGCTGCCATCAGTTCCGGCCGTGCGCCGAGTCCGGCGGCGTCGACGTACTGCGGCCACGCGAAGTCCGGTGCGATCTGCGGCAGTTCCGTGACACGCACCATGTTGTACAGCTTCTTCATGTCGCGGTTTTCTTCGGCAGGCCATTGCGCCTCGGCAAGACGCTGCTCGATCGCGTACACCGCAGCAGCCTGCTCCGGCGTGCCGCCATAGCCGCCGAGCGCGAGCAGCCGCGCGATGTAGGCGGGGTACGCTGCGCGAATGCGCTGGAATTTCACATCGTCGCGCAGGTAATACTCGCGGTCCGGCAGTGCGAGCCCGCTCTGCCAGATGTAGGGAACATAGCGGTCGTGGCTGCCCGGATCCTGCACCACGCCGACCGCGAGCGGTGCATCGGCACCGAGCAGAGTGGCAGCGCCGAATGCAGCGGCGAGCTGGGCGTAGGAGTCGATCGCATCGATACGTGCCAGCGTGGCTGCAATCGGCTCCACCCCCTTGCCTTCGACCAGAGCCTGGTCGGTGAGACTGGTGAAGAACGCACCGATCTGCGTCGCGACCGAGGTGGTGTCCCGATCGTTGCGCGCGCCCATTTCCTCGATGATCAGGCGCTGGCGTTCCTCGCTCTCGGCTCGCAGCTCCGGCACCACACCCCACCACGTGCGGTCGGGAGGAATCTGCGTGTGCGCAACCCAGCCGCCGTTCACCCACGCGAAGAAGTCGTCCTGCGGCCGCACGTTTTCATCGAAGCCGCTGCGATCGATGCCCGTCGCGTTCGCGTACAGCGGGGCAGCGTCGCCGATGGTCGGTGCGGGCGGCGCCGACGCCCGCCGCGCCGTTTCGCTGCAGCCTGTCAGCAGCAGCGCGACGCTCAGTACGACGGACGAAACGAAACGCGTCATGCGGGGGCTCCTGTGCATCGGGCAGTGGCAGGCCGCGATCATAACCCACGTGGGTCGGCATTCATGCCGACGGATATTCGTAGGTCGGCATTCATGCCGACGGATGTTCGTGGGTCGGCATTCATGCCGACGATCGACGCCGACACCTGTCGGGTTGAAACCCGACCTACATGACGAAATCCGGTCCACGTAGGTCGGCATTCATGCCGACGGATGTTCGTAGGTCGGCATTCATGCCGACGGGGTTTGCGACGGCTCTTCGATCAACGCACGGATGCGTTCGCGCAACGCGTCCGCATCGGGTGACAATCGGCGCCCGAAGCGCTCCATACCCAGCGCCTGCAACGCCTCGATGCATTCGGCCAGATCCCGCTCGCCGGTCTCCGGCTGACGCAGCCGCTCCAGCAGCGCCAGCAACGCTTCCTGCGGTCCGGGCCGGTACTGGCGCTCGTAGCTCTGCTGCAGGCGTGCGATCGTCTCGGCAAATTCCGGCTCCGAGTTGCGCACCTGGTTCAACAGCCGGAACAGGCTGTCTTCCTTGTCCATCAGCGGACGCTGATAGCGCTTCTCGTACAGGTGTTCGAGCAGCATCACCTGGTTGCGGATCTCGTGATCCGGGAAATCCGCCATCTCGAGGTAGCGGTAGATCGCCTCGCGCATATCGAGCGGGAACGAGTGGAAACGCGCCACATAGGCGTCGATGATCGGCTTGATCGCGGCGACGAGTTCCTCCGGGCTGCCGCGATCGTCCTGGATGCAGTCGATGAAGCGCCGGTGCAGTTCGCCGAGATTCGCTTCGCGCACCAGCGGTGGCGTGGGCTGCGCGTTGCGGATCATCTCGATCGCCGCACTCGCCGGATCCACCGCGGTTTCGGGCTGCAGCGAGCGCAGATGCTCCGCGATGCCGGGCCCAACTTCACCGGCGCATGCTTCCTCCAGACGGTGCGCCAGCGCGCGGAGACACACACTCGCCGGCGCATCGGGCTGCACCAGCAGTACCGGGTGTTGCAGGCGCACCGCGGTGACCAGCGCGCGGTCCGCCGCGACGTGGCCGAACCAGTCGGTCTCGATCTGCATGTACTTCAGCGCGGCCTGGGCAAAGCGCTGGTAGATCTTCTGTGCCGATGCTTCGCTGTCGGCCATGTTGACCACCACGTGCAGCGCACCGTTGTAGTGGTTACGCTTCAGAATGCGCGTCAGCGCAAAGGCATCGGTCAGCGATGTCGGATCCGGCGAGACCACGAGCAGCGCGCGCTCTGCGGCAAGCACGAAGCGGATCACCGAGTCGGCAATGCCTGCTGCGGTATCGATCAGCAGATAGTCGAACTGCTGCTCGAGGCGCTGCATCCCGTTCAGCAGCGACTGCTGGTGATGCCGGCCGAGGTCCGCGTACTCGACGATCCCGGAGGCGCCGGGCACCACGCGCACACCGCGCGGGCCTTCCATCAGGATCGCCTCGATCGGCAGCCCGCCGTCGAGAAAATCCTCCAGCGTGTGGCTCGGCCTGAGACCGAGCACGATGTTGACGTTCGCCAGTCCGGTGTCGGCGTCGACGATACACACGCGCTTGCCGCCCAGTGCGAGCGCCACCGCAAGGTTGGCGGTGATGTTGGTCTTGCCGACCCCACCCTTGCCACTGGTGATCGCGATCACCCGCGCCCGGCGGGTGGCGGTGGCGGGTGGCTTTGAATCACCGAACAGTGACGTCACCGTGTTCTGCATCAGGGCCTGGGTGTGTGAGGGTTCGGCGCATTATACGGACTGCCTCGGGGTCGCCAACCGTCCTGTGACGCGCCTCGTGAAGCGCCGTGGAGCGCAGCCACCGGGTGAGTTGCGGCCAATTCGCGCTGCGGCGCTTGTATGGCCCGGGCGGCGGGCGTACTGTCGGGGCGTGCTCGAACATTACAGGGATGTAAATGACGCGGGAGCCTTGGCCATGGACGGGGGAATGCGATCGTCGATGAACGTGGTGGCGCTGCCAGTAGCGGATGACTGGAGCATCGCAATCGCGTGTCACCGCGCCGGCGACACCAGCGGCGCCATCGAACACTACGAGCGTCATCTGGCGCAGCATCCGGACGATGTGGACGGATGGCTGACGCTGGCAAGTGCGTTGCGCAGCAGCGCGTGCACCGATGCAGCGCTGGTTTGCTGCCAGCGTGCACTGCGTCTTGCACCGCATTGTGCGGCGGCGTGGACCAATCTCGGCATGCTGTGGTTGGTGCTCGGCCATCACGAGCAGGCGCTGCGTTGCCACCGCAATGCGATGGCACTCGACGGCAGGCACATCCGTCCACGTCTGGAGTATGCGCGTACCCTGGGTGCAATCGGCAACCTCGAGCAGGCAGAAGCGGTGCTGGACGAGTGCCTGATCGCGGAGCCGGAGCGTGCGGATCTGCTGTTCGAACGCGCCTGCATACGCCTGCGGCGCGGACACCAGGCGCAGGCGTGGCCGGACTTCGACGCACGGCTGCGGTTACGGCCGGCTCGCGTGCCGGAGCTGCCGCTGCCGCGCTGGTGCGGTGAGCGCATCGGTGGCAAGCGCCTGCTGCTGCTCGCCGAGCGTGGCCTGGCTGACACGTTGTGGGCAACACGTTTCATCCCGCAACTGGTACGTCGCGGTGCCGAGCCCACCCTGGTTTGCCCAGCCGCGCTGCACCCGGTGCTGGCGGCGCTGCCGGTGCGCCTGCTGGCCAGCATCGATGCCGGCACGGCCCAACGCGAGCACGATCTGCAGTGCGCACTGCTCAGCCTGCCGGGGCTGGTCGAGCCGCGCGGACGGCTGATTCCCGAGCCTGCGGCCGTAAGCGTGCCGGCCGAATCGCGTGCGTGGGCTGCGCAGCGTTTCGCCGATTCCGGAGCGGCGTTGCGAATCGGCGTCGTGTGCTCGAATACCGGCGCAGAGCGCGACACGCCGCCGCTGCGCCGCCTGCTCGGACTCGCGGCACTGCCGGGCGTGCAACTGTTTTCACTGCAGAAACAACCCGTGCCCGGGGGTGCGCACGCCGGGCATGCGGATGGCCTGCTGATCGACGCCGGCACGCGGTGCCGCCATCTCGGCGATACGGCTGCGATCCTTGAGCGGATGGACCTGGTGATCGCCACGGATGGGGTGGTCGCGCGCCTTGCCGCTGCGATGGAAAAGCCCGCACTGATCCTGCTGCCGTACAGTGCGCATTGGATCTACGGCCGCTGGGCAGACACGACGCCGTGGTACCCGACGCTGCGGCTGCTGCGCCAACCGGACCCCGGTGACTGGAAGCCGGTGATCGACGAACTGCTGCGCCTGGTCACGACCTGGGCGTGCGTGCGTGAAGGACGCTCATCGCCTGTCGTGTCGCCTGTCGTTGCGGCGCGCGGCGGCCTCGGCTAACGTGCCGGCGAACCGCTCGCACGGCACGCACGATGGCATCCAGACACAAACTCGTAGTCGGCCTCACCGGAGGCATAGGCAGTGGCAAGAGCGCCGTTTCGGCGCTGTTCGAGGAGCTCGGCATCACGGTGGTCGACGCCGACGTCGCCGCGCGCACGGTCGTCGAGCCGGGTACGCCGGTGCTGGCGCAGATCGCTGAGCACTTCGGGGCGGAGGTGATCGCCGCCGACGGCACGCTGGACCGGGCAGCGCTGCGGCGTCTCGTGTTCGCCGACCCCGGGCAGCGACGCTGGCTCGAGAGCGTGACGCATCCGGCGATCGGTGCTGAAATCCGGCGCGGACTCGAGCAGGCCGCCAGCCCGTACGCGATGCTCGTCTCGCCGTTGCTGTTCGAGGCGAAGCAGAGCGTGCTTGCCGACCGCGTGCTGGTGGTCGATGTCAGCGAGCAGACGCAACTGGCACGCACGATGCGCCGCGATGCAAACGACGAAGCACAGGTGCGAGCGATCATCGCCGCTCAGATCGACCGCGCCGGACGGCTCGAGCGCGCCGACGATGTGATCGTCAACGAAGGCACGCTGGAAGAGCTGCACCCGCAGGTGCTCGCGCTGCACGCGCGTTATCTGGAGCTTGCCGCCGCAATGGGCGGTGAGTGACGCGTGATCCGTGATCCGTGTCGGCATGAATGCCGACCTACGTGGGTCGGGTTTCAACCCGACGAATGCAGACCTGCGAATGCGGTGTAACGTGGGTCGGGTTTCAACCCGACGAATGCAGACCTGCGAATGTGGTGTGACGTGGGTCGGGTTTCAACCCGACGAATGCAGACCTGCGAATGTGGTGTGACGTGGGTCGGGTTTCAACCCGACGGATTTTGCCGCCATCCATCGTCGGCATGAATGCCGACCTACGGCGACAACCCGTCGGCATGAATGCCGACCCACATGTAGGTCGGGTTTCAACCCGACGAATGCAGACCTGCGAATGCGGTGTGACGTAGGTCGGGTTTCAACCCGACGAATGCCACCCTACGGCGCTACGGTGGACAAATACACGCCGCTGATGGCATCTCCCCACAGCAGCGTGATCCAGCCCGCTGCGGCCAGATAGGGACCGAACGGAATCGGCACATTGCGGTCGCGCCCGAGCGCGACGATCAGCACCACGCCGATCACCGCGCCGACCAGCGACGACAGGATGATCACCAGCGGCAGTGCCTGCCAGCCCAGCCATGCACCGAGCGCGGCCAGCAGCTTGAAATCACCGAAACCCATGCCTTCCTTGCCGGTCAGCAGCCTGAATGCCCAGTAGACGCTCCACAACGACAGATACCCGAGCGCCGCGCCCCACACCGCGTCCACCAGCGGCACCAGCACGCCGAAGGAATTCACGAGCAGTCCGAGCCACAGCAGTGGCAGCGTGATGCTGTCGGGCAGCAACTGGTGATCGAAGTCGATCATCGTCAGCGCGATCAGCGCCCACGTGAACAGCAGCGCCAGCACGCAGGTCCAGCTAACGCCGAAGTGCAGCGCCACGACTACGGACAGCACCGCCGTTGCCGCCTCCACCAGCGGGTAGCGCGCCGAGATGGGTTCGCGGCACTTCGCGCAGCGCCCGCGCAGGAACAGATAGCTGATGACCGGGATGTTCTCCCACGGCCGGATCAGATGCCCGCACTTCGGGCAGGTCGACGGCGGGTGGGCAAGGCTCAGCGCCTCGGCACCGCTGCCGCCACCAAGACTGACGTCGGATTGCAGCAACTGCAGCGCCTCGCGCCGCCAGGTGTGTTCCATCATGCGCGGCAGGCGCAGGATCACCACGTTCAGGAAGCTGCCGATCAGCAGTGCCAGGATCGCAATGCCGGTGCCGAAGAGGGTGGGGTTGGCAGCGAGGAATTCGATCAGCGTGGCGGTCTGCATGGGGCCTGTTGGTTGTTGCAAGACATTCGTCGGGTTGAAACCCGACCTACATGTGGGTCGGCATTCATGCCGACGGATGTTCGTGGGTCGGCATTCATGCCGACGATGTGTCGCCGTAGGTCGGCATTCATGCCGACAGGAATTTGCATCGGCATTCGTCGGGTTGAAACCCGACCTACAATCCGTCGGGTTGAAACCCGACCTACGTGTGGGTCGGCATTCATGCCGACAGATGTTCGTAGGTCGGCATTCATGCCGACGGGACATCGCCGTAGGTCGGCATTCATGCCGACAGAACCCGACATCACATCACGGAACCAAGCATGAAGATCGGCAGATACATCGCCACCATCAGCCCGCCTACCAGCACGCCCAGCACCGCCATGATCAGCGGCTCGAGCAACGAGGTCAGGCCATCGACCTTGTTGTCGACCTCCGTCTCGAAGTGCGTCGCCACCTTGTCCAGCATCGAATCGAGCGCGCCGGACTCTTCGCCGATCGCCACCATGTGCAGCAGCATCATCGGGAAGATGTTGGTCGAACGAATTGCGTGGTTGAGCTGCGTACCCACCGTCACGTCGTCGCGGATCTGGCGGATCGCCTTTGCGTAAACGGCGTTGCCGGCAGCACCCGCCACCGACTCCAGCGCCTCCACCAGCGGCACACCGGCCGCGAAGGTGGTGCACAGCGTACGTGCAAAGCGCGCCACCACGGCTTCCTTCACGATCGGCCCGACGATCGGAATCCGCAGCGTCAGCGCATCGACCTGGTCAGCGAATTTCTTGTTTCGCAGCCGCGCTTCCCGGAACGCAAAGCCCGCCGCCGCCAGGCTGCCCAGTACGACCCACCAGTACGCCTGCATGAACTGCGACATCTTCAGGACCAGCAGCGTGAACGCCGGCAGGTCGGCACCGAAACTGCTGAAGGTCTCGGCGAACTGCGGCACCACCCAGATCAGCAGGATCGTGGTCACGATGATCGCGACCAGGATCACCGCCGCCGGGTAGGTCAGCGCCTTGCGGATCTTGGCCTTCAGCGCCTCGGTCTTCTCCTTGTACGTCGCCACGCGATCGAGCATCGAGTCCAGCTTTCCCGACTGTTCGCCGGCGTGCACCAGGTTGCAGAACAGGTCGTCGAACTGGCGCGGATGCTTCGCGAGCGCGGACGCCAGGCTGTTGCCGCCCGCCACGTCGTTGCGCAGGGTCACGATCAGCTCGCGGAATGCCGCGTTGTCCTGCCCGTCGGCCACGATGTCGAAGGACTGCACCAGCGGCACGCCGGCCTTCATCATCGTTGCGAGCTGGCGTGAGAAAACGGCGATGTCTGCCGGCGTGATCGCCTTCTTGCGCTCGCCGAACAGCGGCTTGCCCTTCTTGCGCACCGTCTGCGCCAGGATGCCCTGCTTGCGCAGTTGCGCCTTCGCCAGGGAAATGCTCTCGCTCTTGATCTCGCCCTGCACCGGGCTGCCGCGCCGGTCCTTGCCCTGGTAATGGAAGGTTTCGGTCTTGAGAAGTTGGGACGCGTGCGCCGCCTGTGCCATGTTCAGTCCTTCGTAACGCGGTTGACTTCTTCCAGGCTGGTGAGCCCGCGGCCTGCCTTTATCAAGGCGGAGCGTCGCAGGTCATCGTAGCCCTGCTTGCGCGCCATGGCCGAGAGTTCCATCGCATTTCCACCTGCCAGGATGATTTCGGCCAGCTCCTTCGTGACCGGAACCGTTTCGTAGATACCCACCCGGCCCTTGTAGCCGTTCAGGCACTTGTCGCAACCCACCGGCTTCTTGATCGTCAGCGTGGGCAGTTCGTCGGGCCGGAACCCCTCGTCGAGCAGCACCTCTTCGGGCAGGCGCAATTCCGTCGCACAGTGCTGGCACAGCCGGCGCGCGAGGCGCTGTGCGATGATCAGGTTCACCGAGGTGGCCACGTTGAACGGCGCCACGCCCATGTTCAGCAAACGGGTGATCGTCTCGCAGGCCGAGTTGGTGTGCAGCGTCGACATCACCATGTGGCCGGTCTGCGCCGCTTTCACCGCGATTTCGGCGGTTTCCAGGTCGCGGATCTCCCCCACCATGATCACGTCCGGGTCCTGGCGCAGGAACGAGCGCAAGGCCTCGGCGAACGTCAGCCCGACCCGCGCGTTCACGTGCACCTGGTTGATGCCGCTCATGTTGATCTCCACCGGATCTTCCGCGGTGGAGATGTTGCGCTCGTCGGTGTTCAGGATGCCGAGCCCGGTGTACATCGACACCGTCTTGCCGCTGCCGGTGGGGCCGGTGAACAGCATCATTCCCTGCGGCTGCATCAGGTAGTGCATGTACAGCTCGCGCTGGTACGCCTCGAAACCGAGCGCCTCGATGCCGAGCTGCGCGCTTGCCGGGTCTAGGATACGCAGCACCACCTTCTCGCCGAAGATCGTCGGCAGCGTGTTCACGCGAAAGTCGATGGCGCGTGTCTTCGACAGCCGCATCTTGATGCGCCCGTCCTGCGGAACACGCCGCTCGGAGATGTCCATCTGCGACATCACCTTCAGGCGTGCTGCAAGCCGTGGAGCAAGGGCGACCGGCGGCCTGGCCACCTCGTGCAGGATACCGTCGGTGCGGTAACGGATGCGGTAGGTCTTCTCGTAGGGCTCGAAGTGCACGTCGGAGGCGCCGCCGCGGATCGCGTCCACCAGCACCTTGTTCACGAAGCGCACGATGGGCGTCTCGTCGGTGTCGGTGCGAACGTCCCCTTCATCCGCCTTCGCTTCGCCACCCTCGATGTCGAGGTCTTCCAGCCCTACCGCGTCCAGATCGCTGAAGGCGCCACCCGAGGCTTCCTCGGCCGCCTTCAGGAACTTCTGCATCGCGCGTGCGAGCGAGGTCTCGTCGACCAGCACCGCCTCGGTGCTGATCCCGGTATGGAACTTGATCTCGTCCAGCGCGAAGAGATTGGTGGGGTCCGACACCGCGATGTAGAGCCGGTTGCCGCGCTTGAACAGCGGAATGGTGCGGTGCTTCTCGATCAGCTTGACGTCGACGAGGCTCTTCGGGCACGTGTCGAGGTTGAATGCCGAGAGGTCGAGCAGCGGCGTGCCGAACTCGTCCGAGGCCGACTCCGCCACCCGCATGCTGTTCGCGAGGCCGCTCTCGACTACGTGCGCGACGAAGTGCAGCTTGCGCGTGCGCGCATCCTGCACTGCCGAACGGGCGACCTGCTCCTCGAGGATGCCGTCCTGCACCAGTCTCCGGGCCAGCCCGGTCAGCGGTGGTGCCGCGTTCACGTTCATGAAGCCTCTATATTTAACCGCACGCAATGACGGCGTTCAGTATAGCCGCCGAATCGACGTGCGTCGGAGCCTGCCGCGTGCCAGTCTGCATTCGCGCAGGTGTCTGGTCCCTCCCTGTCACTGCTTCCACTCCAAGAACGCAGCTTGCGTCCCCCGCATTGCTCAAAAACCATCAAGCAAAACTGACAAAATTTGTCAGTCATCGGCGCATTCGGGCACCGTACGAGGCCGCAAGGCGTTCCCTGCAGCACGCATCGCAGCCCTTCGAGACGTGTATCCAGACGCATAACACATTGTTTTCAGAAGGTTTTGTTTGTCTTCGTGATCTTTTGGCACGCAACTTGACCATCAACTTGCGTGAACCGGAAACGGTTCTATATTCAAACCGGCGCTGACCAACCTCTCTGCAAACCAAAGGAGCAGAAGCATGAAGCAAGTACAGAAGGGTTTTACCCTCATTGAATTGATGATCGTGATCGCGATCGTGGGCATCCTGGCGGCAGTGGCACTGCCGGCGTATCAGGATTACACGGTAAGGGCGAAGTTGAGTGAAGTGATGGCGCGTGGTTCGGAAGCGAAGACGGCACTGACCGAATACTATGCTGCAAAAGGCGCACTGCCGACGAGCGCTTCCACCGCCGTATTCAATACTGGGCCTGCCGGAAAGGTTCGTGGTGTTTCCTGGACAAAAGTTGATGCTACGCACGGTAGAATCGAACTTGCGATCGTTAACACTGCTGCGTCCAATGGAATTTCAGAACTCGCAAATACCGAGAATACGCTGGCATTTGGCGCAACCGTTACCGGTTCTGGCGTTATTACATGGGCGTGTGGACAAGACAACAACACCACGGTGCCTGCCAAGTACCGTCCCGGAAGCTGCAAGTGATGCAGTAGAGCACGCTGCTTCTCCACTTCCGGCAAGGGCTCTTCGGGGCCCTTGCTTTTTTTGTTTCATATCAGGTATGGCCGTTCGTGCAACCGAGAACGCAGGTCACGGCGCGACGTGGCGTTGCTGGAATAGGGGCCGTCGCTGCAGTCGTGGTGGGCCTCATTCTCATTTACAAGATCTATTCGATTGGATTTTCCTTTGGTCTTTCATTTGACGACGAACCCAATCTCAAGGGACTGGGGCAAGTGGTCGATTTCGAATCTGCAATGCTGTTCGTGTTTGGCGGATCGGCGGGGCCGCTCGGGCGTCCGCTTTCGATGGCATCGTTCCTGATCGATATCGCCTACTGGCCAGATGATCCGGCCAGCTTCATTCGTACCAACACACTGATCCATCTGATCAACATCCTGCTGGTCCTGTGGCTCGGTCTGCTCGTGGCGCGGGCTGCGATATTGGACGAGCGCAGGCGCCTCGTTTTTGCCGTCACTGCAGCCTTGTTGTGGGGCGCAAGCCCCCTGATTCTATCCAGCACCCTGATGATCGTGCAGAGAATGAATCTGCTCGCATCGGTCTTTGTGCTGACGGGTTTGATCGGTTTTCTCAAGGGCGCCGAGCTCATCAGCGCTGTACGATGGCGGGGGCTGACGCTCGCGGCCGCAAGCCTCGGGTTCGGAACATTGCTTGGTGTGTTCGCAAAGGAAAATGCGATTCTTTTGCCGGTTTATGCATTTTGCATCGTCATGTTTTTACCGGTCCAGGCAGGCAGGCCCCTTGGGGGGCGCTTCCCGTTGTGGTGGAAGATCTGCTTTCTCTATTTCCCACTGGCCTTTGTGGTTGCCTATTTGTTGCGCTACTCGTGGTTGAGCGAGGGAATTTTTCCAGGACGCAATTTTGACCTGCCGCAACGTTTGATTACGGAATCCCGCATCCTGTTCCGGTATCTGCGCATGCTGCTCCTTCCCGTTCGCTCGGGAATCGGGCCGTATCAGGACGGGTTCGATGTCTCCGAAAGTGTCATCGACCCGCCGACCGGATTGTTGTCGTTGCTGACTTGGGCCGGGATGGTCATTGCCGGGTTGTGGACCAGGCGGCGGCACTGTTCCTGGCTGCATTTTGCAGTGTTCTGGTTTCTGCTCGGCCACCTGCTCGAATCGACTGTTCTGGGACTCGAACTATATTTCGAACATCGAAATTATCTACCTTCCGTGGGGGTCTGGCTTGCGATTGCAGGATGGATCGCATCAGGTTCTGCGGCGCCCGCTCTTCGTTTTGCTGCACTGACCGTAATCGCGCTGACGCAACTTACGGTGCTCGTCCAGTCAGCTCGTGTATGGTCGAACCGCGACACTGCGGCCGCCGTGTGGCATAGGGACAATCCGGCGTCCCAGCGTGCGCTGATGTTTCGCTCATCAGTGCTGGCGAGTAATGGTGATATTGACGGGATGCTCGCAGTGGTACGCGATGCAGATGCTCGATTGGTGGCACAGCCAGACTTCATGGCCTATAAGCTTGATGTGTATTGCTCCCTGATGTCCGAGGCGGAAATCAGGAGCACTCTCCATCGCCTGCGGGACGAATTGGAGACCCGTTCTGCAAGTCATCATCTGGGATTGCTTCTGACAAGCATTGCGAAGCGCATAGCCGATGGCCGGTGCCACGCCGTTGCTCAGGATGATGTGCGACAACTCTTTGAAATGGTCAGCGAGCCGAGCCCGCGGTTCAGTCCGGAGCTTCGCGCATTTGCGTACCAGTATCTTCGTGACTACTGGATTGATCAGAGAAACCTCGAACAAGCGATGTATCATGCGCGAAAGCGGTTTGAACTCGCCCCTGACGTACCGGGTGCCGAATTGATGGTCGAGCTGCTGCTGTCCGCGCAGCTTCCGCACGAGGCGAGGAATTTGCTGTCCTGGATCGCGACGTACGCTCCACGGCGACCCTGGGTGTATTCTTGGTGGGTGAAGAATATCGAGCGTCTCGAGATGCGTATCGAGCTGCTGGAAGGTGTACATGAAGCAGAATCCTCCGTGCTACCCGATGGAGACGTTCAGTGAGCACCCAGGAGATGGATCCGGCGCTTGCGGTAGAGTTGTCAGGAGAAAGGACGCCAGTGCGAGTTTCGGTCATCATTCCCGCGAAAAACGAGGAGTCACGCATCGGAGCCATTGTTTCCGACGTGCTGGCGCGGCATCCGGAATTTGAGGTACTCGTCATCGACGATGGGTCGTCTGATGGAACCGTTTCGGAGGCAAAGGCGGCTGGGGCCGCAGTCGTATCGCATCCGTATTCGAAGGGAAACGGAGCGGCGATCAAGACCGGAGTGCGAAGCGCTACGGGTGATGTTCTGGTGTTCATGGACGGTGACGGGCAGCATCTGCCTGAAGACATCGGTGCGCTTTTGCTCAGGCTGCAGTCTGGCTATGACATGGTCGTCGGTGCGCGTTGTGCCACCGGACAGGCAAATAGCTCACGCCGCATTGCAAACGGAGTGTTCAATCGCTTCGCGTCATGGATGGTCGGGCACCAGATAATGGACCTCACCTCCGGTTTTCGTGCTGCATATCGTGAGCGATTCGTCGAGTTTCTGTACCTCTTGCCTAACGGATTTTCCTACCCGACAACCAGTACGATGGCATTCTTCAGGTCAGGGTATTCGGTCAGTTACGTTCCAATTCGCGTACTGCCGCGCCACGGGCGATCACATATCTTTGCTCTTCGTGATGGCATCAAGTTCCTGCTGATCATCTTCAGGGTCGGCACACTGTACTCGCCATTGCGTATTTACTTTCCGGTGGCATTCGCGTTGGGGGTCTTGGGATTGGGATACTACGCATACACTTTCCTTACGTACGGAAGGTTCACCAACATGAGCGCACTGTTATTGATCGGTTCATTGGTCACGTTCTTGTTTGGCTTGTTGTCGGAACAGATAACGTCGTTGATTTATAAACGGGACAGGATGTAAGGGGGCTCGCGTGGCCAACTTTGCGTTGATTGGTGCGGCGGGGTATGTGGCGCCGCGACATATGCGTGCCATCAGTGAATCCGGTAATGATCTCGTTGTTGCGTACGATCCGAGCGATTCGGTGGGTGTGCTCGACAGCTATTTTCCAAATGCGCACTTTTTTACCGAGTTCGAGCGTTTCGACCGCCATGTAGACAAACTGCAGCGGCGTGGCGGCAACCAGCGCATCGATTATGTTTCCGTCTGCTCACCGAATTACCTTCACGATGCTCATGTCCGGTTTGCCTTGCGCTGCGGAGCGAATGCGGTTTGCGAGAAGCCACTCGTGCTGAATCCATGGAATCTGGATGGCCTGAAGGAAATGGAAATCGTGACGGGCAGGCGAGTTGCCTGTGTGCTGCAGCTGCGCCTGCACCCGGCGCTGCTCCAGTTGCGCGAAGACCTGATGACAGGGCCTGAGAGACACCACGAGGTCGATCTGGTTTATGTGACTCCGCGCGGAAAATGGTATCTCGCTTCATGGAAGGGCGATGAGGCCAAGAGCGGAGGAATTGCGACCAATATTGGCATTCACCTGTTCGACCTGCTGTTGTGGCTGTTCGGCCCTGTTCGTCACAGCGAAGTCGCCATACGTGAGCCGTTGCGAGCGGCGGGAAGGCTCGAGCTGGCCAGGGCTCATGTACGTTGGCACCTCTCTGCCGATCCAGCCGACTGTACGCGTCGGGGGCGCGCCAGGACGGCGTTCCGCCAGCTTACGGTCGATGGCAATCCGGTCGAGTTTTCGGACGGGTTCGTCGATCTCCATACGCAGGCATATCGACATGCGATCGAAAAGGGTGGCTTTCGGATCGACGATGTCGAGCCATCGATCGTGTTGGCTCACCAGATCCGTAATTGTGCGTTGAACCCAGCAGCACTGCCGGAAGGTGGAATATGTTGAACGGTCCTGTGTTGCATCCGAGCGCGATCGTCGATGCGGATGCTGCCATTGGAGATGGCACAAGGGTATGGCATTGGGTTCATGTGTGTTCGGGAGCGAGCATCGGGAGAAGTTGCATATTGGGTCAAGGGGTTTACGTTGGTCCCGGAGTCGTGATCGGAAACAACGTAAAGATCCAGAACAATGTGTCGGTTTTCGATGGTGTGGTTCTCGAAGATGATGTGTTCTGCGGTCCCAGTGCGGTATTTACCAACGTAATCAATCCCCGAGCGTTCGTCGACCGAAAGGCCGAGTTCCGGGTAACGCGAGTCATGCGAGGGGCGAGTCTCGGGGCGAATTGTACGATCGTCTGCGGCGTCACAATCGGACGCTATGCCCTGATCGGTGCAGGAGCCGTGGTAACGCATGACGTTGCTGATTTCGAGTTGGTAACCGGAGTGCCTGCACGCAGAACGGGATGGGTCAGTCGTGTGGGAGAAAGATTGAATTTTTCAAACGAGGTGGATAATACGGCAACGTGTCCTCGCACGGGGGAACGATATCGATTGATGGATGGGATGGTAACCGAGGTGTCGGCATGAGTATCGAGTTTGCAGGTATTGCGGCTCAGACACGCCGTCTTCGACGTGGAATCGATTCGCGGATGACGAAGGTTGTTGATCATGGGATGTTCATTCGGGGTCCGGAGGTCGATGAACTCGAACGCCTGTTATCGTCCTTCGTGGGTGTTCCTCATTGTGTATCCTGTGCGAATGGGACCGATGCGCTGCAACTGTCATTGATGGCTCTCGGCGTCGGCCGAGGCGATGAAGTGATCGTTCCCGCCTTTTCGTTCTTCGCTACCGCAGAAGCGGTCTTGCTGGTTGGAGCAGAACCAGTTTTCGTTGATATCGATCCCGTGACGTTCTGCATGGATGTCGCGTTGGTTGAGCGAGCGATCACGGCACGTACGCGAGCGATCATCATGGTGTCATTGTTCGGGCAATGCCCGGATCTCGATACATTGACTGACATCAAGTCATCACGGGGCCTGGCCCTGATCGAGGATGCCGCGCAGAGCTTTGGTGCAACGTACAAGGGAAAGCGGTCGTGCTCGCTGAGCGATATTGCATGTACATCCTTTTTTCCGAGCAAACCCCTCGGTTGTTTTGGTGATGGTGGTGCGATTTTCAGCCGGGATTCCGGTCTCGGAGAGCGTCTGCTCGCTCTTTCCCAGCACGGACAGACTCGCCGCTACCATCATGAACATATCGGCATGAACAGTCGGCTCGACACACTGCAGGCGGCCGTATTGCTGGAAAAGCTGACGGTCTTTGAAGATGAAATCGCAGCAAGAGCACAGGTCGCAGGGTGGTATGGAGAAGAATTGGACGGTTTGCCGCTGACGTTGCCTTGCGTCGCAGAAGGCAATGTCAGTGTCTGGGCACAATACACGATACGCGTGGAAGGGCGTGATTCGCTTGCCGCCGCGTTGCGGCAATCGGGAATCCCTACAGCAGTCCACTACCCGATGGCGCTGCATCAGCAGGGCGCGATCCGGTCGGCTTCGTCCATGCCGGCCGCAGAGCGGGCGGCGGCTGAAGTGCTCAGCCTGCCGATGCATCCGTACTTGCAGCGAGACGATATCGCGCGGATTGGGCACGTCATACGCGAATACTGGTCCATCAATGGATGACTGATACGGCCAGCAACGGCAGTCGACTCGATGCATCACCAATGCGGGTGTTGATTGTTGCTGCCCATTACCCTCCAGTGAATTCCGTTGCGGCCACAAGGCCCGCTCAGTGGGCACGCCTGCTGTCGCAGCGAGGATGCGTTGTTTCTGTGTTGACCACAGCAATACGTGAGGGAAGTCTGCAGGGCTATGATCTAACGGTTCCGCCTGGCGAACTGATTCGGGTTGCGGTCCCCGGCAGCAGACTGATAGCCCGACTGGATTCCCCATTTGCGGAGCCAGGAAGTGGCAGAGGGGAGCGATCGCAGCATCGACCGGGAATGATTGCACGGCTGACAAGCTGGCTGCGTCGATCGCGAGGAGTCTTCACGTCTGCACGAATGCCGGACCACCATGATCTATGGATGCTCGCGGCATTATGGCGAATCAGGGGACGACGCTGGGATGTCGTGATAAGCACGCATGGTCCTTATGCCTGTCACCTCGTCGGCTACTACTTGCGGCGTCGCGGCCGCGCCCGACGATGGATTTCCGATTACAGAGACCTTTGGGTGGATAATCATATCTATCCAGGTTTGTTCCCTTTTACGTCGCTGGAACGTTACCTGGAAGCCGTTTTCTGTCATAACGCTGACGTGATCACCACGGTCAGCGACGGGTTGGCGGCTCGCCTGGCGTCGCGACACGGTCGCCAGGTCGAAGTGATACATAATACGATCGATCTGGATATGTGGCGCCACCTGGATGCCACTCCGGCTTTTCCCTCGGACGAATGTGTTCGCCTCGTGTATACCGGGACGGTTTATCCAGTTGGACAAGATCCGGAAATCCTCTTCAGGGCGCTTGCGCTGGTACGCAGCCGCGCGCCGACGGAGTTTGCACGCCTTCGCATGGTGTTCGCCGGGAAGTCCCAATCAAGTATCCGGGAACTCGCGAGTCATTACGGAATGACCGATATCCTGGATCAACCCGGACAGGTCTCGCGTGATCTCGCATTGCGAATGCAGCGGGACGCAGGCGTTCTGATCTTTTTTAATTTCTGTGCCGACGGTCATGCAGGAATCCTGACATCGAAGCTGTTTGAATATCTGGTCTCGGGCACGCGCATTCTGTCGATGGGAACAAAAAAGGATCCTTCGACTGCTGCGATGCTGGCTCGCAGCGAGCGTGGCCTGGATTTCGGGGATGATGTTTCGGAGCTTGCAAAGGAAATTGAGCGATTGGCATCGCATTCTGCCACGGAAGAAAAATACGTGCTTGCATCGACGCGCGAATTTGTGGATTCAGAACGGTGTGGGGATGCGCTGTATCGATTGCTCGGAGAGCAACCCGATTCTCTCCTGCGCCCGGATTGGATGGTTCGTTCGTGAAGCGGATTCTTGTACTCACATTCAGCGATGTTGCTCGTGATCCTCGTGTGCGGCGTCAGTGCAGCCTGGTAGCAAAACACGGAAGGGTCGTGCTCGCATCGCCAGGATCGAATCCCTTTGAAAATATTGACCACGTGGCGTTGGGCGAAGGCTGCAAGCGTAGTCTGACGGATCGGCTGCTCACAGCGTTTCGACTGGGCGTCAGAGCATTCGATGCGTGCTATTGGTCCCAGACCCTGGTGCGTGATGCCCTCGCGAGGTTGGGTGGCGACCACTTCGACCTCGTGGTGGCGAATGATCTCGAATGCCTGCCACTAGCCTTGACATTGGCGCAGCAGTCGCCAGTGATCCTCGATGCTCATGAATATGCACCTGCGGAATTCGACGACCAACTGTTCTGGCGGATTCTGATTGCTCCTTATCGTCGTTACCTATGTGCCCGGTATATGCGGATGTGTGCGGGAGTGACCACAGTGTCTGAAGGTATCGCTGAGGAATATCGCAAACATTATTGCGATGCCGTTTCCGTCTTCCCTAACGCCTGCGATTCGGTAGATCTGGATCCGGTTGTACCCGAGCCGGGTCGCATCGAGCTGGTGCATCACGGATTGGCGCTGCCCTCGCGCTGCCTGGAGCGGATGGTTGACATGTTCGCATACCTGGATGATCGATTTGCCCTGACATTCATGTTGCTTCCCGGACCGCAAGGATATCTGGAAAAACTCAAGCGACGCGCTGCGGAATACCACCGGATTCGGTTTGCCGAACCGGTACCTGTTACGGAGATATGCAGGGCCACGAACCGTTTCGATGTGGGAATCTTTCTGCTGCCGCCGATGAATTTCAATTATGCTCATGCGTTGCCAAACAAGTTTTTCGAATTTGTACAGGCACGGCTTGCCGTTGCGATTGGCCCTTCACCCGAGATGATGCGTTATGTCCATGATCATGGGCTTGGCGTGGTGTCCGATGATTTTGATGCCAAAAATTTTGCAACTGCCCTGAATCATATGACTGAAGATGATTGCTGGAGATACAAGCAGAACGCTCATGCGGCAGCGCAGTCGCTCGCGTTTTCCACGTATGCGCAGAGATTCGAAATGCTTGTTGCATCCAATCTAGAAGCGAAATAGGGAAGTCCGCATGTGTGGCATTTCCGGGCTATTGTCGCCAGTCCCCATGTCCAGGGACGTGATATTGGCGATGAACAAACTGGTTGCCCACCGGGGGCCAGATGATGAGGGATTCCTGGTCCAGACGGAAACGGGAGTGCAGTCGCTCTTTGGCCCGGAAACAGCAGAGGCAGTTCGGCAGGAAAATTCCAGCCTCGCAGCAGCATCATCGTCTCCCAACGGTGAAGCGTTTGCAGGTGTGGCGCTGGGTCATCGGCGCCTTGCGATCATGGACCTGTCTGCTGCCGGGCATCAGCCGATGTGCTACAAGGGGCACTTGTGGATTACTTATAATGGCGAAATATACAACTTTCCCGAATTGCGCCTGCAGTTGGAATCCCTGGGGCATAGCTTTGTTTCCCGCACAGACACGGAGGTAATACTCGCGGCCTATGCGGAATGGGGGCCGGCGTGTCTCCAGCGGTTCAATGGGATGTGGGCATTCGCAATCTACGATACCAGTCGACGAGAGCTGTTTCTGGCGCGCGATCGCTTCGGTATCAAGCCGCTGTATTACTGGGTCTCGCCGTCTGGCGTGTTTGCATTTGGATCTGAAATCAAGCAGTTCACTGCGATTCCGGGCTGGAGTGCGAAAGGAAACGGTCAGCGCCTTTACGATTTTCTGGTGTGGGGCATTGCTGATCATACAGACGAGACGATGTTCGAAGGTGTCATGCAGTTGCCCGCTGGCTGCTTTGCCAGGCTCGACGTGGATGAATGGGTCGGACGCGGCTCTTCGGGCCGTGCGGTTCCGATAACCAGTTGGTACGAATTGCCAACGGCATCCATTCCTCCAGGCTTTGACGTCGCGACCAGTGCCGTACGTGATCTTTTGACCAATTCGGTCGCACGGCACATGCGTTCGGATATCCCCGTGGGTTCGTGTCTGTCGGGCGGGCTGGATTCCTCTTCGATTGTATGCCTTCTGAAATCGATCCGACAGGATCGCGGCATGAATGGATCGCAACTGACGTTTTCGGCCCGCTCCGAATCATCGCTTGTGGATGAAGGGAGATGGATTGACGAGGTGATACGACACACAGGTCTGGAATCGAAGACCGTGATGCCCCGGATGGATGAGGTTTTTGACCAGCGCCGTCAGATTGTTTGGCATCAGGATGAGCCGTACGGGTCCACGAGCATACATGCACAATGGAGTGTGTTTCAGCTTGCAGCAGAAGAGCAGATCCGCGTGATGCTGGACGGACAAGGCGCCGATGAACTTTTCGGCGGATATTTTAACTTTTTTGGAGCCTCGCTGGGGGAGCAACTGAAACGAGGCGCGTTACTCGAGTTCGGTCGGGACGCTTTAGCCGCTTTACAAAATCATGATATCAAGATGCGATCGCTTGCAATCATGACATGCCACCATGTTTTTCCCCCTCGACTCGTGAGGGCTGGGGCTGCTCTGCTCGGACTCTTTCCTCACGAACCAAGCTGGCTGGATCTCGCGCGACTGCAAGCAGTTCCCCGTGATCCATTTGTCTCGTCAGGCGTCCGAAATTCTACGGTACAAGGTCTGTCGGCTGCACAGCTCCGGCGCACTAACTTACCGATGTTGCTCCATTGGGAAGACAGAAGCTCAATGGCACACTCCGTGGAGGCGCGGATGCCGTTTCTTGATCATGATCTGGTGGAGTTCGTTCTTGGGTTGCCGGCTCGATACAAGCTCCACCGGGGTGTCACCAAGCGCGTATTGCGAGAGGCGATGTATGGCGTGTTGCCCGAATCGATTCGGTGCAGGAAGGACAAAATCGGGTTTGCGACAGCGGAGGAGTTCTGGTTGAAATCGACCGGAGCACGGCGCTTCGAGACTGCAATCGATAGTGCTATCGAAACGTCCCATGGAATCATCCGACCACAAATCCATTCGTTGTTGCAAGAGATGATGCACGGTCAAGCGCGCTTCAGTTTCTTGCCGTGGAGAGTCATCAGTTTCAGTGACTGGATCGACCGCTTTGCAGTTGATGTCGGATCTGCCGCCATGATAGGTGGGTAGGTCGGCGAGCGAGGCCAATGTATTTGATCTGCGAGTCGCAAATTGTCACTATTACTTTCCTACTGAAATGATATGATTGCAGTATTTCAAGCTGCTTTCCCTGTGCGCAATAACAACAATGGTCTTGCGGCCAGACAAGAATCGGATTGCCTCATTTACAGCCGTCTCTGTCTGGTGATCAAGCGCGGATGTGGCTTCATCCATGAAGAGTATGGGAGGATCCCTATACAGTGCTCGTGCGATCGCAATCCGTTGCCGTTGGCCACCCGATAATCGAATTCCGCGATCGCCGACAGTGGTTGCATAGCCGTTCGGGAGTTCTGCGATAACGAAGTCATGGATTTGGGCGGCACACGCCGCGCGCTTGACGGATGCCATGTCAATGTCGCACCTCGGAACTCCGAAGGCGATGTTCTCGGCGATGCTCGCATCAACCAGATAAATGTGTTGTGGTACATAGCCGATAGAGCGCTGCCAGGTCGAAATATCATCATCTGTAATGACTGCTCCATCAACGATCACGCTCCCGGCTTGAGGTCTCAATAATCCGAGCAGAATATCCATGATTGTGCTTTTGCCGGAGCCACTGGCTCCCGCGATGCCGATGCTGGTATTCACGGGAATGACCAAGTTGAACTCGTCCAGAACGAATTTGTCAGGGTTGGAAGGATAAGAGTATTTGATCCCACGGAGTCTGATTTCCGATTTTACCGATACCGGCATTGCAGTGGCATCTGTTTGTGTTGTCATTGAGCCGGATAATGTGAGATCGTCGTAAATCGCATTAAGCGATGCCAATGAAAATTCCAGACGAGCAAAACCTCGGTACATGAGCTGTGCGGCAGGTAGCATGCGATATGCGGCAAACGCATATAAGCCCAGCGCTGGCATGATATGAGCAACATCTCCCGTTTTGTTCAGTAGCATCAGGGCAATAAGGATGAGTCCGCTGTAAGCAATGGACTCCACGAAATAAAGCGGAACCTGGCTGAGCGTATCAGTCGCTGCCAGATGTCGAGCTTGCGTGCGAGAAGCCTGATAGTATCGGTCCAAATATGCGGATTCTGCGTGATTTATCTTAATGTCGCGAACCCCATGCAATGATTCGCTACACGCCCGATAGCGCTGTTCGTTAACGTCTTGCAGTTCCTCACCCATTCTGCGTAGTCGCCGTCGAATCAATGCATACAGGGAGCCGTACAGGCTGCCGACCACCAAGGTTGTAATCAGTGCGGTGGGTGCATCATAGGAAAATATCAAAATCAGTATGGTAATCACGATTATCCCTTGCACTATGAGTTGGGATAAGGGTTGGATTAGGCTTCCGAGAAGGAGGTCGACATCGGTCAGGATGGCTTTTGACAGGTCGGCGCTATGGCGATCAAGAAAAAATTCGTATGGCTGACGCAGGTATGTCGCAAGGAGGCGATGACTGATGGAATGTCGCAGAAGCTGAACAAATCGATTAAGAAGATGCTGAGTGACTGTCTTGAATAAGGACGATCCGGCGACGAGTACAATTGACGCGGCGCCGAGGGCAAATATGAATGTATGCGGCTCTGGAAATCCCGTGTAACTGTAAAGTCGATGAAGCCAAGGATTTTGTTCAACTATACCCGGGCGCGTCAGCACGGATAGGAATGGCATAATTGAAATCACGCTGACCATTTCAGCCATTGCCATTAACAGTGCTATGAAAAGCATCCACACTGCCTGGCGCTGCTCGCCCGGCGTAAGGATTGCTCGGAGCTTTTTCAGAGTGATTAGCATGTGAAATATGGGTTGGCTGTCGTTGGGTGGGGTTATTGGGTTCGGGTGTGATGCTCTATGTCGGAAGCGACCCTAGCATCGAAAATATCATCTTACCCGTGGTAAACCCAAGTGGACCACAGAGCGGATCTTGCTTGGGATGACGCGGAATCTGGACAAGAATGCATAGAACGGGATTTGACGAGTTGCGGCGACCTGGCGACGTGCGGCTGATAGCTGCAGGGATCTCCATTCAACATCGCGCATTGCGTGCATATATATTTCAATCAGGATGTTTGAGTCGCGATTGGCGGCAGCAACAACGATGCCTTCGATTAACAGGGTTGAGAGGTGAAGCATCAGGGCCACAATCAGTAACGGCCACGGATAGAATATCAGCATCAATCGAGTTCGATTGCGTTCGCTCAGATAGCGTCGACGAATCGTCGTTGTGAGCTTATCGGAGTCTCCGCTGCGGTTGCTCAGCGTCGCTCCAACTCGATGCAGGTAGCCCGAGACGTTCGGTACGAAGATGTCATATCCTCGCATGCGTGCTGCACAGCATAGATAAACGTCCTCGGCGTTGGTATGGAACCATTCGGGAAATCCGCCGAGTTCATCCCAGAGTGAATGTGGAATCCACAGGCAGGCACCGATAACCATTGCTGGATGAGTCGGTTCGTCTCTCCGGATTGGAATGGGACTCATGAACAGGTCGAGCCATGCCCCTGCGTCGATGAAGTTTCGTGAATGGTAGTCGTACTGACGCAAGCCTAATATTGCGGGTGTGGCCATTGTGGTCGCAGATGCCATCAGAGTGGACAGCGCATCTGGTTCCAATACGGCGTCGTTGTTCAGGAGCAGGAGATATGCACCTCGTGCGACGGTTGCCATACGGTTGTTTGCTACGCAGTAGCCGACATTTGTTGCGGAGCGAATCACGCGCACCATGGGATAAGATGTGATCTGGTCGAGCGAGCCATCAGTACTGGCGTCGTCGTGCACGATGATCTCAAACGAAGGGGAACCAGTCTGATTGAGAACGGAATCGAGGCATTCCCTTATGAAGGCTTCACCGTTGTAATTGGCGATGCAAACGGATACCAAGGGGCGTGCATCGAGGTGGCAGGCCGAGGTGTCATCGTGAGTGTTATCTTGTGCGCGCGTGGCAGCTATCATTACTCAGTATATTTTCACTTCAACCACGAATTAGTTGGCGTTGCCGCTACATGATATCGAAGGGGCAACGGAGTACGGTGTGTGCGCCTGTTTTTCCATCCATTCCCATGTTTTGCGTAGGCCGGTCTCTATCGCTATGCGGGGTTCCCATCCCAGCATTTTCCTGGCCTTGGATGAATCCAGAACGATTGATAGAGGATCGATGAGACGAGGCTTCTTGTGTTCGAATTGTATGCGCTGCCCGGTTGCGACCGCTACCTGGTGCAGCAGCGCGTTCATGCTGAGTGGAAACCCGCTTCCGACATTGAAGCACTCGAATGATCCGTGTGGCCAGGAAAAACTCAGAAGGTTCGATATGAATTGTTCGAAATCTTCGATATAAAGATAATCACGAATTGCAGAGCCATCGCCCCAGACTGAAAACAATGTTCCGTCACTGGCACAGCGCATGAGTGTCGGCACCACGCCGAATTGGCGCTTTGCGATCTGACCAGGGCCGTAGATGTTTGATGGACGCACCACCAGTGTCGTATTCCTGGATTGACAGTGGAACGCATGAATCAGCTGTTCGACCGCAGCCTTGGCTGCGCCGTAGTAGGACCGTGGAGCGATGGGAGATGACTCGGTACGGGGGGCGACTAGATCGGCATAGAGAGCACCGCCGCTTGATATGAAAATCAAATTGCATGATGGCTGATCATGCAGTAACTCAAGCAAACGTGCGCTGCTGAGGATGTTGCAACTGGCTTCCAGCAAGGGCTGTCTTTCAGACGTACCCGGTGTCGTGTCCCAGGCAAGATGAATTGCGAAGTCTGAAATCGCCAGAACTGATTTTATGACCACGGCATCGTCTATGGGCGCTTGGATGTAATGCACGGACGTAGGTAGACCAGCAGGCGGCGCTCCTCTCGAAACGGCGATGACATCATGACCTTGCGCAGACAGGCTGTGCGTCAATTTCTGTCCTAGAAATCCGCGTGCACCCAGAATCGCAATCCGCATGTGGTTAGCTGCTCGCGCTGATCGTTTGGTAGATGTGTGCGAACCGCTCGGCGCACTTTGCCCAGTTTCCATACGTGATCCGAGCGTGGTCCCGAGCGCGGCAGGCTATTGCCCTGTTCGTGTCAGGATCTGCCAATTCAGACAGTGCGGAATAAAACTGCTCCTTATCTGAAACGAGCAGCCCGAAGTCGCCGCCCTGCATGACATCTTCATGTGCTGCTATGCGGGACGCTACCAGTGGGAGCCCTGCCGCCATTGCTTCCAGCATTACCTGCGGGCGCCCCTCGGCATGATGGCTGAGTGAAATCATGCCGGTGGCTATCGGAAACCATTGCGTTGCGAGTTGCTCTGGTGTTGCCGCACCATGGTAATTGATCCATGGTGGGGCTTCGATTGCCTCTTGACGCGGACCGAACAGATGGAATTCGTGTCGATTCGGGTCCAGGTCTTTGGTCCATTCGAAAAGAGGTCCGAGCTTTGCGCGTGTGACTCGCAGAACTATTATCCACACGTTCCGGCCTTGGGACGGATTCCTTTCTACATTGAACCAGACGTCATCGATTCCGAACGGAACACATACTACCTTCGGACAATTGTCACCAAAATGCCTGCGTAGCGGCTCAATCATCCAGGGCGCATTTGGGCAAAGAACGACGTTTCTGTTCCGGAAGGTGAGTCGAAGAGCTGCAGAAATTCCCGGGCGATCGAGCAATGCCAGGTCGCTGCCGAGTACTGTTGCGACAATTGGATTGGCCAAGCCAACTTGCCCGAGTGCACATTGCAACCAGTTCGCATGGCAAACGTCGGTCCATGTCCTGTTGCGCCGGAATGCATTGTGCAGGCGTACGAGCAGCTCCGCGGCGTACCAAACGCCACGTGGTGGTGTGCTGCGGAGCAAGTGTGCGATTCCGCCTTTCTCGGCAAGGCGTGACAAAAATCTGATATCTCGCTCATTACATACATAGTTGGCGTTTGGATGGAGAGGACCTGGAGGTGCCCAGACGCGTAGCTGGATGTCTTCGCGAGCTGCGAGACTGTCTGCCATTCGGCGGATGAAAATTCCCTGCCAGTCGGTTTGGCTACGAGGGTATGAGGTGGATGAGAACAGAACCCGTGTCATTGGATCGTGGTTGCCATTGAGGTGATCTCAGCCTAGAATTCGCGCCCCACGCCGGTGTAGCTCAGCTGGTAGAGCAGCGCATTCGTAATGCGAAGGTCGTAGGTTCGACTCCTATCTCCGGCACCATCCTCTCTCGTTCGTTTGGCGCCGCCTGGCCTCGCGCGCGTTCTGCGCGAGGTTGCAAGTCCCGCCAACTATAGATCACCGGACCTCATTTGGTGCAGCGCCGCTGCACCCTACGGGGTTGGTGCGGCATTTGGTGCGGCGCCGCTGCACCCTGCGGGGTATTTCATGTGTGGCGATACACCTCGCGGCGATGGCCTATCTTGACGACGATCACCTGTACTTGCGTATCCCGGATCTCGTACAGGATGCGATAGATCTCTTGGCGGATGCGGTAGCGCCCCTGTGCGGAGAGCTTGCGGGAATCGGGTGGACGCGGGTCATCCTGCAGCGCCTCGATGCGTGCCAGGATGCGCGCCACGTCCGGGTTGGGGATGCCACGCAGATCCTTTGTTACCGACCGCTTGAAGACGATTTCAAATCTTGCCATCTGCCTTGAGCTCGTTCAGTAGGGTTTCGTAGCTCAGGGTCGGTTCGGCTGCGCGTTCCTCGAAGGCCGACAGGTCTTCCTGGTCTTCGGCCAGAGCGGCTCGTACGGCCTCATTGACCAGTTCAGACAGGGAGCGGCGCGTCGAGGCTGCCTTCAGGCGCAGTGCCCTGTGCAGGTCGGGTTCGAAATAGATGGTCGCGCGGGTTGAAGGCTCGCTCACGATGGTGGCTCCTGAGTGGTGGTCGCTATGACGTTGTAACATTATGGCGTTGTGATGTTTTGAGGTCAAAGGCAAGGTGATTGGGTGCAGCGCCGCTGCACCCTACGGGTTGGCTGCATCCGGTACCGCGCGGCTGTGCTCTACGGGTTGGCTGCAGCGTACGGGTTTCACGATTCGCAGGGGCGACCGCGGGTCGCCCGTACACACCTCGCGCCGATGATCTACCTTGACGACGTCCGTGGGGGCGACCCGCAGTCGCCCGTAGTACACCGCTGATGATTGCAGCAATGCTTGCAGCTCACTAAAGTGCAAGCATTCGCATCATCGAGAGCTTTTGAAAGATGCCATCCGTCACTGTCCGCAATGTGCCCGATGAGGTGCATCGTGCCATTCGTGTGCGAGCCGCTCAGCATGGGCGCAGCATCGAGGCCGAAATACGCAACATTCTGGAATCCGCGGTAAAGCCGCAAGGCCGGGTCAAGCTCGGCTCGTTGCTGGCCGAGATCGGCCGTGAAGTGAATCTGACCGAAGAAGAGTTTGCCATTTTCGAGAGTGCACGCGGCAAGACCCCGGCCCGTACGGTGAGCTTTGAATGATCCTGCTTGATACCAACGTGGTTTCAGAGCCGTTGCGGCCAGCACCCGAGGCCAGCGTCATCGAATGGATCGACGCGCAGCCACTGGAAACGCTTTATTTATCCGCAATGACCGTTGCCGAACTGCGCGCGGGCGTAGCGTTGCTGCCGGCGGGAAAGCGCAGGGACAGACTGCATGAAGATCTGGAAAGGCGTGTGCTGCCCTCGTTCGTCGGACGCGTGTTGCCGTTCGATCTGGCTTGCACGAGCGCCTATGCCAAGCTGCTGGTGGCAGTTCGCAAGGCCGGCAATGGCATCGAGGCGTTCGATGCGTGCATTGCCGCCGTAGCCCTGGCAAATGGATTTACCGTGGCCACGCGTGATGCAAGCCCGTTTCGGGCTGCCGGGCTGACCGTCATCAATCCCTGGGAGGAACGGTAGCCCGCAGGGTGCAGCGCCGCTGACCCTACGGGGTGGTTGCACCCTACGAGTTTCACGATTCGTAGGGGCGACCGCGGGTCGCCCGTACACACCCCACGGCGATGCTCCACCTTGACGACATCCGTAGGGGCGACCGGCGGTCGCCCGTGTACACGTCGCGATACCCTGCGGGTTGGTGCGGCATCCGGTGCGGCACCGCTGCGCTCTACGGGTTGGTGGCGGCTATGCCGTATTTCGTGCCGTACCGTTGCACTCTTTCTGATGTTGCATGAAATAGTATGATCATTCACGCATCCAGGCCGAACTGATCGCTATCGTGGCAGTCGGTCCTGGAAGAGGCAGCCAGTCATGAGCACTGTACGCAAGACCATTACCGTTACCCGGACTCAGGATGCATGGATCGCCGCACAGGTCCAGGCGGGCCACTTCACCAATGACAGTGAGTTGATCCGTGACCTTATCCGTCGCGAACAGGAGCGGGTCGCACAGGTCGACGCGGTGCGTCAGGCACTGATCGAAGGCGAGCGCAGCGGAGAGCCGCAAACTTTTGACTTTGGTGCTTTCATTCGCAGGAAAATTGTGCAGCACGACGGTTGAACGCGCGTGGCTGAATATCGTCTCGGTCCCGCAGCTCGAACCGACCTGGACGGTATTTTCGACTATACGGTGGCGGAGTGGGGGCTTGAGCAAGCCATACGCTATACGCGACTGCTCGAAGCCACGTGTACAGACCTTGCCGAGTCTCCTTTGCAGGGGCAAGACTGCGGGCATATTCGATCAGGATACCGGCGTCGTTTGGTCGAGCATCATTTCATCTACTACCGCACCACGAGCTATGGCATCGCTGTGATTCGTATCTTGCACGAATGCATGCTTGCGTCGTTGCATCTGTAGCGTTCATGGCTTGGATCGGTGCGATTGGTCCTTCGGCGAGATCTCGTTCGTTGCACCGTCCGTGTTGTTGAACCTCACGTACGGGATTGGTAGAACGGCCGACCGTACGGTGCAGAGCGCCGCAGCACCGTAGGGATGGTTGCACCCTACGAGTTTCACGATCCGTAGGGGCGACCGGCGGTCGCCCGTGTACACGTCGCGATACCCTACGGGTTAGTGCGACATTTGGTACGGTTGCTTTTAAGGTTATCGAGAATATGATAAAACTCCATAACCTTGATAACTCTCCAAAGGAGAGCATCCATGAGCGTCGCTGTAGACCATCCGGGAGTCTCGACCCTGGTTGGCACCCCGAAAGAAGTGCAGGCTCGTCTTGAGAAATCGCATGCCGATCGCGTGCTCGTGGTCGCGTTCGACCATATCAAACCGAACGTCTTCCAGGCCCTGGCGGAGAACTTCGCCAATGTGGCGTCCTCCATGTTCGAGGTATTACTGAAGCATCAAGACCGGGAGTCGCTGGAGCGCCTGGCCGAGGTCTTGGTGCCTCGCACACCACCGTCTCCCCGTCTGCTCAGGGAGGCGGCCATGTTGGTGCAGGCACGCAAAGCCGTGCTGGAAAGCGGGGACTGGTTGACCGCGGCCGACATCGCGCAATTGGCGGGCCTGAGCACCCGGAATCCCAGCGCACAGCCCAACAAATGGAAGAAGCAAGGGTTGATCTTCGCCATCAAGCATGGGGGCGTTGATTACTTCCCTGGCTATGGGCTGGACTGTGACGCCGGCTTCCGGCCGGTGAAGGCGCTCGCCAGGGTCATCGAGATCTTTGGTGGACACAAGGATGGCTGGGGCATGGCCTACTGGTTCCGCTCGGACAACAGCTTCCTGGGCGGTAAGCGGCCACAGGATCTGCTGGCATCGGCGCCCGAGCAGGTGATTCAAGCGGCGATGGACGAGATTCAGGAAATAGCCCATGGCTAAGCGAAGCGCCAGGCGGGTGGGCGGCACGACCCCGTCGCTCCCTGCCGGCGAGGTGTCTTCCAGCACGCCAGCTCCTCCAGACAAGCTCCATGCCACGCTCACCGCGCTCGCGCAGGGCGCGGTGCTGCATCGTGTGCATCAGAGCAAATATCGGGCTGACCAGTTCAACCCGGGCGCACATGGCAATGCGCGTTTCAGCCCGATTCAGGATGAACATGAAAAGCCGATTCCCATGCTGTACGGCGGCACGACGATGGAATGTGCCTTGATGGAGACGGTCTTCCATGACGTTCCGCATACCGCCGGTTTCAAGAGCTTCGACAAGGACAAACTGGTTGGCCAGGTGCATTCCACTGTCCAGGTCGAACAGGAGCTTCAACTCGTCGATCTGGCGAGCGTGCCGCTGCGTAAACTGGGCGTGACACGTAAGCAGCTCATCGACACCGGGAAGGACCAATATCCCGCCACCCGCAAGTGGGCGGAGGCGATCCATCGCCAATGTCCACAGGCCCAGGGGTTGTCTTGGGTCTCAAGGCAGGACGACTCGGCGCGCGCTGTCATTCTTTTCGGTGACCGCATCCCCGATGGAGCCCTTCAACCGGGCGGCAACTCACGCAGCCTGCTGGACGATGGGGACGCTTACGATGCGGTGCTCGACCTGGCCGATCGCATCGGCGTCAACATCGTGCCGGGGAAAAGCTGAATGGAGTGCTTCCGGATCCGTAGGGGCGACCGCAGGTCGCCCGTACACCCCGCGGTCGCCGATCGCCCGCACACCCCGCGGTCGCCGATCGCCCGCACACCCCGCGGTCGCCGATCGCCCGCACACCCCGCCCCCGCGGCGATGCGCCGCATCCGTAGGGGCGACCCGCGGTCGCCCGGATACACCTCGCGACACCAGAAGGTGTGCGGATGATTGTCAACCATCGAATGGCTGATATTCATCCAGACAGTGGTTGAATTTCATCAAATTGTTTGTACAGTGCGAGTATGTACGACCGCCATATTGCCCCATTGCTGCTCGAAGCGCTGACCGATACGCCCGTGGTGTTGCTCAACGGTGCGCGGCAGACGGGCAAGAGCACGCTCGCGCAGTCGCTCTCGGAGACGGTGTCACGCCGCTACCTGACTCTGGATGACCACACCACGCTGGCTGCCGCGCGTACCGATCCGGTCGGTTTCATCGGGGCGCTTGCCGGGCCGGTGACCATCGACGAGATCCAGCGAGCCCCCGAACTGTTTCTCGCCATCAAGGCTGCGGTCGACAATGCTCGCCTGCATGGTCAGGCGGCCGGGCGCTTCCTGCTGACCGGATCGGCAAATGTGGTGCTGTTGCCTGCTCTGGCCGAATCCCTTGCAGGGCGCATGGAAATCGTGCCGTTGCTGCCGCTGTCATGCGCGGAGCGTGGCGGTGATCCCTTGTTCAATCGCGTCGACTGGCTTTTCGATGGCGATCTCTCGGTGCATTCACTGCCTCCCTGCGATCGGGGCCTGCTCATTGGCGAACTGCTGGCCGGTGGGTTTCCCGAGGCGGTTGCCCGCAGCGCGCCACACCGCCGTGATGCCTGGTTCGACAGCTACCTGCAGTCCGTGCTGCAACGCGATGTTCGCGATCTGGCCAATCTCGAACAGTTCCTCGAAATGCCGAACCTGCTGCGGTTGCTCGCCCATCGCAGCGCCAGCCTGCTCAACTTTTCCGAACTTGCGCGCAGCAGTGCGCTGCCGCAAACGACGCTGAAGCGCTACTTCGCGCTGCTCGAAACGCTGTTCCTGATCGGGCACGTGCCGGCCTGGGAGCGCAATCCGGGCAAGCGCCTGGTCAAGGCGCCGAAGGTGTTTCTGCCCGATTCGGGCGTGCTCGCGCACCTGCGGGGTCATGCGCTGGATACGCTCACGGCAAGCCCCGGTTTGCCGGGCGAGATGGTCGAAACCTTCGTGTACGGCGAACTGCTGAAGCACCTGGCTTTCTCCGCTCGCGGACTCACGCTGTGGCATTACCGCACCCAGTCGGGCATCGAGGTCGATTTCCTGCTCGAAGACAGGCGGGGCCGACTGACGGGTATCGAAGTCAAGGCCGCCGCGACGGTGACCCAGGGGGATTTCAAGGGACTGCGCCATCTGCGCGACACGGAACCCGAACGCTTCGGGCGCGGCATCGTGTTCCATACCGGCCGTGAGTGCGTGGCCTTCGGCGATGCGATGTTTGCAGTTCCGCTGTCGGCCTGGTGGTTCAGAAGTGAAACGGGATGACGGGCATGGCTCGGGATATGTGGGGGGGGGCAGTGCCGCAGGTATCGTAGGGGCGACCGCCGGTCGCCCGTACACGTACACCCCACGGCGATGCCCCGCATCCGTAGGAGCGCGACCGCCGATCGCCCGTACACCCCGCCCCCGCGGCGCGACTCCACATCCGTAGGGGCGACCCGCGGTCGCCCGGCGGTCTTACAGGAAATCCAGGCTGCGCTCGCTGGCGCGTGCATCCACCGACTCGGCAATGAAGCGCTCGATCTCCGCGACCTGGCGGTCGACCAGTGATCGCGTGCCGCCCACGACGACGAAGCTCCACTCGCTGCGTTGCAGCGCGTCCTGATCGCCGCTCTCGCACACGGCGACGCTGGGTAGTCTGCCGAAGCGCTCGCGCAGTCCGCTCACGCGGTGGCGTTTTTCCTTCAGTGAGGCGCAGCCTTCGAGGTGCAGCCGCAGGCTGAGCACGGCGATGTGCATCAGGTGAGTCGCATCGACAGGTCGATCGCCTTGCAGTCCTTGGTCAGCGTGCCGATCGAGACATAGTCCACGCCGGTCTCGGCAATCGCGCGCAGCGTGAGTTCGCGCACGCCGCCGCTTGCCTCGAGCGGGGTGCGCCCGGCGGTGAACAGCACCGCTTCGCGCATCTGTTCGAGGTTGAAGTTGTCCAGCATGACCGAGTCGGCGCGCGCTTCCAGTGCCTCGGTCAGTTGCGTGATCGTCTCCACTTCCACCTGTACCGGCCTGTCGGGCGCCTGGCGGCGCGCGGTGGCGATCGCAGCGTGGATCGAACCGCAGGCGGCGATGTGGTTTTCCTTGATCAGGAACGCGTCGTACAGCCCGAGTCGGTGGTTGTGGCAGCCGCCGCAGCTCACGGCGTATTTCTGCGCGATGCGCAGCCCCGGGATCGTCTTGCGTGTGTCGAGCAGCTTCGTGGGCAGGCCGATCACGAGATCGGCAAAGCGCCGGCAGCGGGTGGCGATGCCCGACAGCAGTTGCAGGAAATTGAGCGCGGTGCGTTCGGCCGTGAGCAGCGCACGGGCGGAACCGCGGACCTCGAACAGCACCTTGCCCGGATCGACGGTGTCGCCATCGTCACAGTGCCAGGTGAGCCGAATGCCAGGGTCGACCTGGCGGAAGACTTCTTCCGCCCATGCGCGGCCGCATACGATCGCGCGCTCGCGCGTGATGACGCACGCGTGGGCGGCTTGGCTCGCAGGAATCAGCAGCGCCGTGATGTCGCCGCTGCCGATGTCTTCGGCCAGCGCGGCACGTACGTTCGCAGCGATCACTTCGGGTTGCAGCAGGTCGCGATTCATCGGTGGACTCCCGCGCGGCGATGTCGGGGCATTCTAGCGTGTAAGAGCGGGAGAAAGGCGGTCGGCGGAGACCACGGCGGAAGAGCGTGGGTGGCTACGCACCCGATTCGCTGGATGGTGCGGAGAGATTGCTGCCGAACTCGAAGGGGTTGAGCAAAGGAACGCCGAAGGTCGCGAAATCGCCGGTATTGCGGGTAACCACCGTCAGCTCGTTGGTATGGGCGACCGCAGCGATCATGGCGTCTTCATAAAGCGAGTCCGATTTGCGGTGCATGAATCTTGCCCAGCATCGAAATGCAGGTCCATCCATGGGCAATAGGTTGTAGACGCCTGCAATGAGGTTGAGCCAGGCTTCGATTTCCTCTGCCTTGTGTGGATCACGCTCCCGGGTCAGTTCTATGCCGGCCTGGATCTCGCCCAGCGTGACCGTTGCAAGGTGAAGCCTGGCGTCATCGACGGATTCGAGCCACGCGACAACCGCGCCGTGCGGACGTGGCTTTCGCAGTTCCGAAACGATGTTGGTGTCGAGCAGGTACACGGCACTTACCCGAGCGCAGCAGTCTGCCGGCGCCGAGCCTTGCCCCTTGTGGGCGCCAGCGTGTCAGTACGAGCGAAATCGTCCAGAAGCAATTGCTTCAGCGAGGGTTGCGCGCTTGCCTGAAGTCGCCGCCACTCGTGGATAGGGATCAGAACCGCAGTCTCGGTGCCACGACGGCTGATCATCTGAGGACCATCGTTGACACAGGCATCCAGGAGCTCGCTGAATCTCGCCTTGGCATTCTGGACCGGCCAGTTACGCATTGCCTATCTTCAGATGACTAGTTGGATGACTAGTTTATTCCCTGATCGAAGCAGGATCAAGCGCAGCCTTCTTTCTTCATATCTATACTCTTTGCCGACAACAATGCCCCTTGTGCCACCAGGCGGCCAGGTGGGACGGCGGACTTCTCATGAACCGGGACAGATACCGCGATGACCGATACATCCGATGATCGACTGGCGACGCTGCGCGAGGGTGTGCGGCGGGCCTTGCGTTTCATGCTGAATTTTCTGAACGCCAACGGCGACGCGCACCTGCAACTGCTGGCGACCAAGGCGCAGAGCAAGGTCGAGCGGGCGGACCTGCACGCCGGTGCGCGCGAGTGGGAGATCCGGCGTGCGCGGGTGGGGGAACATTTCATGCAGGCCGTGCTGGCGGGCTTCGATGCGTTCGTGCCCGCATCGAACGCGGGCGCCTCAGCGGCGAAGTCCGGGTTACCGTTCGAGCTTGCGCTCGAGCCCAAGGGGCTCGGCCTGGTGCACGACGATCACCTCCAGGAGAGTCTGGCGGTTGAAACCCTGGCGAAGCGGGCACTGATGAATCATCGTGATGCGCTGGTTGCGATGGTTCGCCAGGTCATGCAGCAGACTGGCCAGCGCAACCTGGACCCGGAGGCGCTGCCCGTGGCGCCTCCCGCACTCGCGCAACACTTCTTTGCGGCGGTGGATGCGGCCGAGGTCCGTCCCGATGCCCGTGCGGCATGCATGAAGCTCTTTTCCCGTTTCGTGCTCGATGAGCTGCCGCCGTTCTATACCGAGTGCCTGAAAGGGATCGCGGTTGAGCCGCAGCCGGACGCGATCGAGGTGGTGGAGGAGCCGGCACCTGCCGTGGCAGACGCGTTGTCGATTACGGAGTTGCCGATTGCCACGCGCGTCGAGGAGGAATTTCTCGATGCGCCGCTGCGCAACATGCCGGAGATCACATGGGACACGTCGAACACGCCGCTGCTCGCGCCGCCCGGCAAGGCGATGGCGTTTCCGCAGGATCTGCTCGATGAGCTGCTGCTCGGCCTGCAGCGAGCTCCGGTCGACGGCAGCAAGTCACTGGCGGGGCTGAACCCGAAGGCAGGAATCCTGCCTTTCGAGATCTACGAGCTGCTGAACGCCTCGCTTGCGGAGCGCGGTTACCAGAAGCCGATGGCAGTCCCGGTGGATCTGATCGAAGCGGTCAATCTGGTGCGCCTGCTGTTCGAACGTGTGCTGCGCGACCAGCGCATCGTGTCCCCCGCGCGTCGCCTGCTGCGCATGTTGCAGATTCCGCTGTTGCGCGCTTCGCTGCACGATACGGACGTGCTGACTACGTCCACGCACCCGGTGCGTGTGTTCCTGGGCGAGCTCACGGAGGCCGTCATCGGTTGGGTTCCCCTGGGTGAACTCGCGAGCGATGGCTTTTTTCGCGCGCTGCAGCATGCGGTCGGGCGCATCGTGACCGGCTACGGCAGCGACGTGGCGGTGTTCACGGCGAGTCTTGCCGAGTTTCGCGGTGCGATGCGCTCGATCCAGGCGCGCCAGCGGCTGCTGGAGCAGCATGCGGCGATTGCCGAGCTGGGGAGCACCGAGCGTGATGCAGTGCGGGTGAGCGTCGTGCGCGAGATCAGCTCGCTGCTTGGCGATGCGACGGTGCCGCGTGTGGTGGGCGATTTCCTGCGTGGTGCGTGGAGCGACGCACTGTTCGTGATCAGCCTGCAATACGGCGCAGACAGCCCGCTGTGGGCAGATGCGATTCGCACGACCAGCGCGCTGCTCGCGGTCGCGACCAGGCGCCCCGGTGCGGATATCTCGGCAGTCGCACCCGGTGTGCTCGGAGTGCTGCGCACCCTCGGTCTCGACGAGGATTCTGCAGCGGCCGAGATGCGTACGCTCGAGCAGGCGCTGGGCAGCACCGGGGTAGTGGCGAGTACGGTGCGCGCTCGCGCCGAGCCGAGCGCCGAATACCTGCAGCAGGCGGACAAGCTGGCCCCGGATACCTGGATCGAGTTTCGCCTGCCGGGTGTGGCCGCGCGGCGTGCGCGGCTGCTGACGAAATACCCGAAAACCGGCGAGTTCGTGTTCGTGAACAGCGACGGTAGCAAGGTGGGTGACTGGAAGCACGCAGACCTCGCCGCTGCATTGCAGGCGGGCGATGCAGTCGTCGTCGCCGGCCCGAATGCACAGCCCTCCGCGCGGCGCCCGTAGGTCGGCATTCTGATGTGGGTCGGCATTCATGCCGACAGGGCGTCGTAGGTCGGCATTCATGCCGACGGTTGATGCCTGCACCCGTCGGGTTGAAACCCGACCTACATGGGTTGAAACCCGACCTACATGGGCCGGCATTTTGATGTAGGTCGGCATTCATGCCGACAGGGAGCATCGTAGGTCGGCATTCATGCCGACAGGGGGCGTCGTAGGTCGGCATTCATGCCGACAGGGAGCGTCGTAGGTCGGCATTCATGCCGACAGGGAGCGTCGTAGGTCGGCATTCATGCCGACAGCGCTCAGAGTGGAATATACCTCCCGGCATTCACGTCGAGCGATGCGCCGGTGATCGCGCGCGCATCGTCACTCGCCAGGAACAGTGCGGCGCGTGCAACGTCTTCGCCGGTGGGGATGAAGCGCAGCGGCAGCGCGGCGCATGCCTCCTCGATCACCGTGTCCGTGCTGACCCCGCGCGCCTGTGCCATGGCGGCAAAGGCATCGCGTAGCGGCGGGCCGTCGATGTAGCTGGGTACCAGCGAGTTGACCCGCACACCCTGCGGGCCGAGTTCCTGCGCGAGGTAGCGGGTTGCGGTCTGCAGCGCGCCCTTCGAGATCGCGTAGCTGCCAAAGCCGGGCCGGATATCGCGCATCGCCGCGGTGTTGATCATCACGACGTTGCCACGGCTTGCGGCCAGCGCCGGCACCAGTGCCTGCGTGAGTTGCAGCGTGCCGATCAGGTTGGTGTCGAGCGCTGCCCGCCATTCCTCGTCCAGTGCAGCCGAGGCCAGCGGTGCGAGTGGCCCGAGCTGGAAGGCGTTGTTGATCAGCACATCGATGTGGCCAAAGGCCTGCAGCGCCTCGGTTCGCACCCGATCGCAATCGCTTGCGCGGGTGATATCGGTCGGCACGGCGATGCAGGTCGTGCCGGCGGCGGCGAGTTCCTGCCGCAGTTCGTGGACGCGCTCGGTGCTGCGCGCGAGCAGCACCAGCCGGGCGCCGGCCCGCGCGAAGCTTCTTGCCAGATCGTGACCCAGTCCCGGTCCTGTTCCGGAAACGACGACTACCTTGTCACGCATGTTCACGATGGATTCCTGCCTGAGCCTGCAGCGGGGAATCGCATTATGCAGCGCACACGAACCGCGGGCGATTGGTCGATAATCGCGCGCCGAACGGATGGTTTACGAGGAAACGATGATCGATGCCGAGGGGTGGCTGCGCAAGGCGCGCCGGCTGGAATCGGATAACGTGAACGAGCGCCCCGAGGGCGAGGTGAGTCTGCTCGTGATCCACAACATCAGCCTGCCACCGGGGCGCTTCGGGGGTGGTTTCGTCGAGCGATTGTTCCTGAATACGCTCGACTGTTCGCTGCATCCGTATTTCGAGCGTCTGCGCGGGCTGCGCGTCTCGGCGCATCTGCTGATCGACCGCCGCGGTCGCGTGACGCAGTTCGTGCCGTTCGGGCGCCGCGCCTGGCACGCGGGGGAATCGTGTTTCGATGGGCGCAGCGGCTGCAATGACTTCAGCATCGGCATCGAACTCGAAGGCACCGACGAACGCCCGTATCCACAGGTGCAGCTCCGGCGGTTGCTGCGGGTGACGCGCGAGCTGATGCGCCACTATCCGGCGATCACGGTGCAGCGTATCGTTGGCCATGCCGACATAGCACCCGGGCGCAAGACCGATCCGGGGCCGGCATTCGACTGGGCAGGGTTTCGTGCTGCGCTGACAGGCCGCTGAGACGGTTCCGGCGCATCCAGGGGGAGCAGGGTTGTGGAGTTTCTGGCGATTCTGATCGCGGTGGCGGTCATGCGTCTGCGCGGTACCGGTGCACCGCTGCAGCAGGACGGCTGGTTTTTTACACTGCGCGGCCTGCTGGCAGGAAAGCTGTCGGGGAACAGGCGTCATCTGGCGCTGATCCTGCTGCCGGCGCTTGGCGCACTGCTGTTGCAAGTCGCGGTGCACGGACGCTTCTACGGTGCGCTCGATCTGGTGTTTTTCGTGCTGGTGCTGATCTACTCGTGCGGGCGTGGCAACCTCGCGCAGGAACTTGCCGCGTACCTGCAGCGCTGGAACCGCGGCGACTTCCATGCCGCGTACCGTCAGCTCGCGACCGATCCAGCCATGAGTCTCAGCGACGACGGCAGCGTTGCCGATCCGGTTGCACTGCACGAATTGGCGCGCCGACGACTTTACTATCGTGGCTTCGAGCGTCTGTTCGCTGCGCTGTTCTGGTTTTTCTTTCTGGGCCCTGCGGGCGCGATCGCCTACCGCAGCGCCGTGCTGGCGAGTGAGGCCGCGCGCGTCGAGGGCGCGACAGGTGCCGATTCCGTGCCGCTGCGCTGGCTGGAGTGGCTGCCGGTGCGTATCTGCGGGCTGGTATTCGCGCTGGTGGGGGACTTCGACAAGGGGCTCTACGCGTGGCAGCGCGTGGTGGTCGGCTCCCGCATCGGTACCGCGGATGCGCTCGATCTTTGCGGCAACGCCGCGCTCGGGATCCAGGCTCCGGCGGCAGCGCAGCGCAGCGACGAGCTGATCGTGCGCGGGACTTGCGAGCTGCAGTCGGTGCTGACGCTCGGCAACCGCGCGCTGGTCGTGTGGCTGGTGATCATGGGCCTGCTGGCGATGATCTTCTGAGGCGGCGGGTGCTGCCGTGATCCGCATCGGCATCGACCTCGGCGGCAGCAAGATCGAGGGTATTGCGCTCGATCGCGCCGGTGCCGTGTTGTGGCGTGAGCGCGTCGCGTCTGCGCGTGACGACTACCCCGGTACGCTCGATGCCATCGCCATGGTGGTGGAGCGGATCGAGACGGAACTCGGCTGCAAGGGCACGGTGGGAGTTGGCACGCCCGGCTCGCCGTCGCCGCTCGATGGGCGCATGCGTAACTGCAACTCCACCTGGCTGAACGGCACGCAGCTTGCGCAGGATCTGGCGGTGCGGCTGCGCCGTGAGGTGCGGATCGCGAACGACGCCGACTGCTTCACGCTGTCGGAAGCGACCGACGGGGCCGCTGCCGCCGCCGCAAGCGTGTTCGGCGTGATTCTCGGCACCGGGGTCGGCGGTGGCGTCTGCGTCGATGGGCGCCTGCTTGCGGGGCCGAATGCGATCGCCGGTGAATGGGGTCACAATCGCTTTGCCGGGCCACGCGGCAGACTCGCGGCAACGCGCGCGTGCTATTGCGGGCGCAGCGACTGCATCGAGACCTGGCTGTCGGGGCCGGGGTTGTTGCGCAGTTACCGCGAGCTGGCAACGTCTGGCGGTGATGCGGGCAGCGCAGCCCACGTGGTGGCGCTGGCTGAAAGCGGTGACTCCACAGCGCGCGCAGCGCTCGATCTGTACATCGAGCAACTCGCTTTCGCGCTGGCGCAGGTGATCAACCTGCTCGACCCGCACGCGATCGTGTGCGGCGGCGGGTTGAGCAATATCGAGCGCCTGTATGCCGAGATCCCGCTGCGCTGGACGCGCTACGTGTTTTCCGATGCGGTGCGCACGCCGCTGCTGCGCGCACGCTTCGGCGATTCGAGCGGCGTCAGGGGCGCCGCGTGGCTATTTCCGCTGCTGCCATAGCACTTCCTGACCGCCGTTGCGTCGCGCGACCACGCGCGCGGTGACGAACAGCAGGTCCGACAGCCTGTTCAGGAAACGCTGTCCGGCGTGGTTGACCGTTTCGGTGCCGGCGAGCGTGACGATCTCGCGTTCGGCACGCCGGCATACGGTGCGCGCCAGGTGACAGGTGGCCGCGGCGCGCGAACCACCGGGCAGGATGAAGTTCTTCAGCGGTGGCAGATCGGCGTTCAGCTCGTCGGTGCGCTGTTCCAGCCAGTCCACGCGTTCGCCGTGCACCAGTGCGGTGCCGGGCATCGAGAGTTCGCCGCCGAGGTCGAACAGATCGTGCTGGATCGCGGTGAGCATGGGTATCAGCGGGTCGTCGCTCGCGAGTTCCGCGACCAGCAGACCGATCAGCGAGTTGGTCTCGTCGACCGCGCCGATTGCCTGCATGCGCGGGCAGTCCTTGCGCACCCGATCACCGCCGGTCAGCCCGGTCGTGCCGTCGTCACCGGTGCGCGTGTAGATTTTCGACAGCCGATGCCCCATGGTTTTCTCCCCGTAGGTCGGCATTCATGCCGACAGTTGACGCCTGCCCCCGTCGGGTTGAAACCCGACCCACGTCGATCGGCATCCTGTCCGTGGGTCGGCATTCATGCCGACACCGACCCTCAAAACCGATACCCGACCGTAAGGTACACCGTTCGTCTCGCTGCCGGGTAGACGCTGCGCGCGTGTACCGCAGTGGCCAGCGCAGCGTCGTACCATTCGCTGGTCAGCGTGTCGTACTTCCGGTTGCCGAGATTGTTCCCGCGCAGCGTCGCGTTCCACGGCCCCGATGTCCAGCGCAGCGCCGCATTCAGCAGCCCCTCGGCATCCACACGATTGAACGCATTCAGATCGTCACCGAGCGCGTAGCGCGAACCGGTGTACGCGTATTCGGCGAACAGGCTGAAGCCGTATCCGAAGTCCCAGTTCGCATTCAGCGCGCCGGCGTGCTTCGCCACGTACGGCACGTCCTTGCCGTCGGCGTGACCTGCGGTCAGTTCCGCATCGGTCCAGGTGTAGCTGCCGCCAAGGCTCAGCCGTTCCAGCGGCTGCCAGCGCCACTCGAGCAGCACGCCGCGCCGGCGTGAGGAGTCGAGGTTGATGTTGGCGCCCAGCATGCCCCACATGGCACCGGGGCCGAGTGCGGCGGGGTCGTACAGCAGTTCGTCGTCGAGTTCCAGCTCGAACAGCATCGCGCGGCCACCGGCGCGCGCACCGAACCACTCGATGCCGCCCTCCCACGACACGCCGGTCTGTGGCGCAAGGAAGCTCACCGACGGCAGCGTGAAGCCGTTCTCGTCGACGTTCGCGTAGCGCAGCACTTCGTCGCGGCGCAGCAGCATGCGCATGTCGGGGTGGAACTGCCACGCGATCGATGCGGTCGTGATCGTCTCGCCGTCGTCGTGCGTCATGCTGCTCACGTGATTGCGGTCCTCGATGCGCGAGCGGCGCGCACCGATGGACGCCTGCACCGTGCTGCTGAGCGGATAAAGCAACAGCGCGTACGCATCGCGTTGTTCCTGCCGGATATCGGTGCGGAAGAAAAAGGCGGGAATATCGAGTACATATTCGGCATCGGTGGCGTCCGCGCCGAGCGTGAGCGTCGCGGTGCCACCGGCACGGGCAAAACGCCCGATCAGGCGCGGGTTCACGCTGTTCAGGCGCGTGTCGCTGCGGTTCGGTGCCGATTGGTAACCGCGCCCGTCGCTGTCGCGGCGGGTCAGGTCCATTTCAAGCGTCCACGCGGGAGTGAGCGCGTAGCTGCCGCCGAGGCGCGCGGTGGTCGTCTGGAGGTCGGCGAAGTCGTTGCCGTTCAGGCTCTGGCGACGGTTCTGGTGCGCGAGCGCCACCGGCAGTGCGCCAGGCAGTTCCAGGTCGTCGTCGATGCGCTGCACTTCTGCGAAGACCTTGCCGTCGCTCCATTCGTAGTCGAGCACCAGGTTCGCGTGGCGGTAGTCGGATGCGTTGTTGTCGCGGTAGTTGTCGGCCTGGCGGTGTTCGGCGCTGAAGCGTGCCCCGATGCCATTGCCGAAACGCTGACTCGCGTTCAGCGCCAGGCGGCGGTTGTCGTTCGAGCCGCCGCCGGCCTGTACTTCGAGTGTCGGTTGTGCGGGACGGCGCGTGATCACGTTCAGCACGCCACCGACCGCCTGGTCACCGAACAGCACGCCGGCGCCGCCCTGCAGGACTTCGATGCGCTCGATGTCGGCGAGCGCAATGCTGCCGAGGTCGGGTGCTGCCAGCGATGGATTGTTGAGCCGGCGTCCGTCGACCAGCACCAGCGTATTGTTGGCGGCGTTCTCACCGAAGCCGCGCATGCTGACGACGATGCCGCGAACGCCGTCGCCGATGGTGTCGCGGATCTGCAACCCGGCACGGCCACGCAGTACGTCGGCGATGGTCAGTGCGCCGCTGCGTTCGATGTCTTCGCGCGTGATCACGCTGATGGCTGCCGGCGTATCGAGCACGGCCTGCTCGGCACGCAGTCCGGTGACGACGATCTGTTCGATGCCGTTCGTGGCGTCGGCGTTGAATGCGGCGGTGGTGCCGAGCAGCGCGAGCGTGATGATGCGATGGTTGACGTTCATGGTCCCTCCCCGGTCCCGGTGTCGTGCGTGACGCGATTCGGGAGGAGGGGATGGGGTGAGATGAGGCGAGCGGCTGGGCACGCATCACCTGCCGAGCCCGCCGCTCGATCGCAGTGAAGCGCAGAAGGCCGGTCTCCGGGCTCGTGAGTGGATGCTGCGATCCGGGCTCCGGCGCCTTCCCATCCGACGCGTGCTGCGTCTGTGACAGTGGCTGCTTGCCGGTCCTGTTCTCACTTACCGTTGCGGGGGCAGCGCTGGATTTTCACCAGACTTCCCGTTTCATCCTGCCTCGCCGTGGGCTTTCGCCCTGGCGCCGCAGGACACCGTCCGCGACAGGGGCGGCACCATAGTGCCGGTGCATCGGGCTGTCAACGTGTAGGTCGGCATTTGTAGGTCGGCATTCATGCCGACGATTGATGCCCATACCTGTCGGGTTGAAACCCGACCCACGTAGGTCGGCATTCATGCCGACGATTGATGCCGCACCCGTCGGGTTGAAACCCGACCTACGTGGATTGGCACCACGCCCGTAGGTCGGCATTCATGCCGACAGGGTCATGCCGTAGGTCGGCATTCATGCCGACAGGGTTTGTGCCGTAGGTCGGCATTCATGCCGACGGGTCTGTGTCGTAGGTCGGCATTCATGCCGACAGGGTTTGTGTCGCAGGTCGGCATTCATGCCGACGATGCGTTGGTTCTGCTCACCGGCCAGATCCAAGCAGCTCCGCCGCGTCGGCGATCTGCGGTCCGCCGCAGATCCAGGCCGATGTGGGCATCATGCGTGTCGTGATGTGATTGCGCAGCGCCGGATGGCGCAGCATCTGCTGTGCCATCGAGGTGTGTTGCAGATCGGATGCGTCGAAGATCACCCGTTGCGGATGGTGCAGGACCAGGTCCTCGAGCGTGATCGAACCGTAATCCTCGACACCGAGTTCGCGCGTCAGGTTGCGCCAGCCGGCGAGCCTGAGCAGTTCGTCGCGCAGCGTTCCGGCCCCGGGACTCAGCCCGTTCGGCAGGTAGACCAGCGCAAGGCCCGGCGTCCGTGCGTGTGCGGCGCTGCGCACGGCATCGAGGCGACGCTTGGTTTCGGTGATCAAGGCGCGGCCCGCGTCGGCTTCGCCGACCAGCGTCGCCACCTGTTCGATGAACGCCAGCGACTCGGCGATACTTTCCGGCATGGCGATCGTGCGCACGGGGAAACCGAGTCGTTGCAGTGCGGCGGTGCTTTCGCGCGACGCCAGCGTGCCGGAGAGGATCAGATCCGGTGCAAGCCGTACGATCGATTCCACCGAACCGTCGAAGTGCTCGATACCGTCGGCCTGTGCTGCCATCCACGACAGCGAGCGATCGGTGGCGAGCTGGCTCAGCATCACAATCCGCTCGCGTGGCAGCAGCATCAGCAGCAACTGGTCGGTGCACAGGTTCAGCGACACCACGCGCTGTGGTGCAGTCCACGCCGTGAGTGGCAGGCAGAGCAGCACGGCCCCGAGCAGGCGCCTCACGTCGGAGCGAACTCGTGGATACGGGCGCAAAGTGCTGCGTTCAGGGGGCAGGGCACGCCGGCTTCGCGTGCCCGCGCGCACAGGAAACCGTTGATGAAGTCGATTTCGGTACGTCGTCCGGCTCGCACGTCCTGCAGCATCGACGAGCGGTTCTCCGCCGTCTGGCGCGCGACGCGGGTGGCCAGCTCGGGCAGTTCCGCCGCGAGCTCGCTGTGACCGAGTGCCTCGAGGATCGTGACGATTTCAGCGCACAACGCCGTGAATTCGCCAGCGATCGGGCCGGGCGTCACCAGCGCGCCGTTCGGGCGGTCGTGCACGGCGGTCAGTGCGTTGATCGCGCAGTTCATCGCAAGCTTGCGCCACAGTTCCTGTTCGGTATCGGCGATCGGGCGAATCTCGAGCCGTGCCTGCGGCAGCTCGTGCGCCAGCGCCATCGCATCGGCCAGCGTGCCGCGTGGGTAGCGCCCGAGCAGTGTCAGGCCGCGTCCGGCGTGACGTACGTGAAACGGCGCCGGGCACCAGGCACCTTCGGTGCTGAGTCCGCAGTAGAGCCGCCGGTTGCCGAGCAGCAAACCGGCTTCCTCGTGAAAACCCATGCCGTTCTGCAGCAGCACGATCGCTGCGTTTCCTGCCAGCCGCCGCACGATGGCAGCGAGTGCCGTGATCACGTCGCCGGCCTTCGTGCAGACCAGCAGGCGGTCGATTGGTGTGCTGCTGTCGGCGGCCTCCAGCGTCACCGGCACGTGCTCGCCACCGGCGGCTGTCTCTACGGTGATGCCGTGATACCCTGCCAGTCGCGAACGATCACGCGCGATCAGCGTTGCACTGGCGCCGCTGGTGGCAAGATTCGCCGCCCACAGGCACGCGATCGCGCCGGTGCCGAGCACGTGCCAGTGTGTGGTCAGGGGTTCGGGTGCCGTGATCGCCATCGCGTCATTATCCACGATTGGTGTACCGGAGGCTTGCGGCTGTGATGCGGGCCTGCGCACGAGGAGGAATCGATGCCATCTTTCGATGTGGTGTCCGAGGTGGACCTGCATGCCCTGACCAACGCGGTTGACCAGGCAGAGCGCGTGATCACGAACCGTTTCGACTTCAAGGGAGTCGATTGCGGCTTCGAGCGCAAGGAGCGCACCGTGATGCTGCACGCGGAAGCGGAGTTCCAGTTGCAGCAGATGATGGACGTGTTGCGCGGTGCGATCACGAAGTGCCAGATCGACCCGCGAGCGATCACGGAAGGCGAGGTGCAGAAATCCGGCAAGACCGTGAAGCAGGAGGTCACGCTGCAGCACGGACTGGATGCCGAGATGAGTCGCAAGCTGGTGAAGCTGGTGAAGGACTCGAAGCTCAAGGTGCAGACAGCGATCCAGGGCGAGCAACTGCGGGTGACCGGCAAGAAGCGTGACGACCTGCAGCAGGTGATCGCGCTGCTGCGGACGAGCGATATCGGAGTGCCGCTGCAGTACGAAAACTTCCGTGACTGAGGGCTCTGCCGGACAGCGTGCCGGCAGCGCACGCGGTTGGCGCGAGGCGCTGCTGGTCTACACACGCCCGCGCGTGTTCGCGATGATCTGGCTCGGCTGCAGTGCCGGCCTGCCGTTCCTGCTGATCGGCCCGACGCTGTCGGGCTGGCAGCGCGACGTGGGTGTGGAGCGCAGCCTGATCGGTTTCTTCAGCTGGATCGGCGTCGTGTATTCGGTGAAGGTGCTGTGGGCGCCGGTGGTCGATCGCGTGGCGCTGCCGCTGCTCACGCGCCTGCTCGGCAAGCGTCGCGGCTGGATGCTGGTGGCGCAACTCACGGTGGCGGCCGGACTGGCGGGCATGGCACTCGCCGACCCGGTTGCCGACCTTGCGCTGGTGGCCGCGCTCGCGCTGCTGGTGGCCTTCGGTTCGGCGACGCAGGACATCACCATCGACGCGTACCGCATCGAGGCGATGGACGCCGAATTCCAGGGCGCGATGGCAGCCGCCTACGTGTTCGGTTACCGGGTGGCGCTGCTGGTTGCGGGTGCTGGCGCGTTCTATATCGCCGAAGGGGCGTCGTGGTCGCTCGCCTATCTCGTGATGGCGGCGCTGATGGGCGCCGGTGTGCTGACCACCTTGTGTCTCGGCGAACCGGAGCATCCGGTGGCTGCGGCGTCGGCGGCGATCGAATCACGTGTGGAGCACGCGCTTGGTGTGGACGCACACCGCGGATCGCTGGCGCGGTTGCTGGCGTTCCTGTCCGATGCGGTCGTCGCGCCGTTCGTCGATTTCTTCACGCGCAACGGTCGTGAAGCGCTGATGATCCTGTTGCTGATCAGCGTCTACAAGCTGAGCGACATCACGATGGGCGTGATGGCGAACCCGTTCTACCTCGATCTCGGCTTCAGCAAGACCGACATCGCAGACATCACCAAGGTGTTCGGTTTCCTGATGACCATCGCGGGCGCCGCGCTGGGTGGGGTGCTGGTCGCGCGCTTCGGGATCACGCGCCCGCTGTTGCTCGGCGCGGTGCTGGTGGCGCTGACGAACCTGTTGTTTGCCGCGCTCGCCGTGCTCGAGCCGCAGCTCATGCTGCTCGCCGTGGTGGTCAGCGCCGATAACCTGAGCGGTGGAATAGCGGCGGCGGTGTTCATCGCGTACCTGTCGAGCCTCACCAACAGCGCGTACACCGCGACCCAGTACGCGCTGTTCAGTTCGCTCATGACGCTGCCGGCCAAGGTGCTCGGCGGCTTTTCCGGCTTGGTCGTCGACGCCTGGGGCTACATGGCCTTTTTCCTCTACGCCGGCCTGCTCGGGATTCCCGCGATAGCGCTCTCCATGCGTCTGCTGCGAAAGACGTGACCCACGCAGGTCGGCATTCATGCCGACGGGATCGTACCGTGGGTCGGCATTCATGCCGACGGGGATGTCGGGTTGAAACCCGACCTACGCGGGTTGGGGTCGCGCCCGTGGGTCGGCATTCATGCCGACGAGATCGTACCGTAGGTCGGCATTCATGCCGACGGGGATTCCACCATCCATGGCGATGGGTTGCCGCGGTTCCGCCCGATCGCGACATATCGCATGGCGACCTGGCGCGCATCGTCGCTATGTTTGCGATGTCCTGTTTCGTGGGGCGTGGTTGTGTCGGGTTGAAACCCGACCCACGCAGATCGGCATTCATGCCGACGGGGATCGTACCGTGGGTCGGCATTCATGCCGACGGGGATCGTGCCGTAGGTCGGCATTCATGCCGACGGGGATGTCGGATTGAAACCCGACCCACGTAGGTCGGGCTTCAGCCCGACGGCCCGACGGATGACGTGCAATGCCGGTCCACGTAGGTCGGGCTTCAGCCCGACGGCCCGACGGATGACGTGCAATGCCGGCAGCACAAGGATGTGCCCTCGTGGTCTACACCGATCTGCGCAAGGGACGCTACTCGGCCCCGGGACAGGAATACCTCGTCACTGCCGTCACCATGGATCGCATCCGGGTCTTCGACGATTTCGACTGCGCGCGTTTGCTGGTAAGCGTATTGCGACACGCCGAGGCCGATGGCATGGCCGATTGGCTCGCGTGGGTCATCATGCCGGATCATGTTCACGCGTTGCTGCGGCTGGGGTCAGGGACGCGACTTGCAGCACTCTTGCATTCGGTCAAGGGCAGTTCCGCGCGCTTGATCAATCGACGGCTCGGTCGCGTCGGTACACTCTGGCAGCCGAACTTCCATGATCGTGCGTTGCGTGCAGAAGACGATCGCATGGCGGTGGCGCGGTACATCGTGGCAAATCCGCTGCGATCCGGCCTGGTGGACCGGATCGGGGACTATCCGCATTGGGATTGTGCATGGCTGTAGGTCGGCCTTCATGCCGACAGGGATGTCGGGTTGAAACCCGACCTACGCGGGTTGGGATTGCACCCGTGGGTCGGTATGCATGCCGACGGAGATGTCGGGTTGAAACCCGACCTACGTGGGTTGGGATTGCACCCGTGGGTCGGTATGCATGCCGACGGGGATGTCGGGTTGAAACCCGACCTACGAGGTTGGGTCGTGCCCGTGGGTCGGCATTCATGCCGACGGGGATGTCGGGTTGAAACCCGCCCTGCGTGCTACAGGCGGATGCCGCCGTCGATCTCGAACACGCGGCCGGTCACGTAGTCGTTCTCGAAGATGAAGCGTGCGGTGTGCGCGATCTCTTCGGGCGTGCCCATGCGGCGCAGCGGGATGCCTGCAGTCATCTTTTCGAGCGCTTCCGGCTTCATGCTCGCGACCATGTCGGTGGCAACGAAGCCGGGTGCGATCGCAGCCGTGCGGATGCCGTGGCGCGCGAGTTCCTTGGCCCAGGTCACCGCCATCGTGGCGACGCCGGCCTTCGCCGCGGAATAGTTCGTCTGGCCCATGTTGCCGGCGCGCGAGACGCTCGAGATATTGATGATCACGCCCGGGTTGCCGTTCTCGATCATCCGCGTGGCGGCTTCGCGACCGCACAGGAACACGCCGGTCAGGTTCACGTCGATCACGGCCTGCCATTCGGCCAGCGACATCCGCTTCTCGATCTTGCCGTCCTTGACCTTCAGCAGCAGGCCGTCGCGCAGGATGCCGGCGTTGTTGATCAGCCCGTGCACGGCACCGGTATCGGCGACGATGCGATCGAAGGTCGCGATCACCTCTTCCTCGCGCGCCACGTTCGCGAGATAGGTGTGCGCAGCACCGCCCGCCTCGCGGCACTGCTGTGCCGTCTCGGCGAGCTTCTGCTCGTTGAGGTCGATCAGCGCGAGGGTGGCACCGCTGCGCGCAAGGTAGACGGCCATCGCCCGGCCGAGCCCCTGTCCGCTGCCGGTCACCACGATCGTCTTGCCCTTGATGTCCATGTCGAGTCTCCTGAGTCGGAAGGTGGTACGGGTCGCAATCGCACCATGGTAACGCCAGAACGCGCGAATGCCGACCCGAGCTCTTGAACTGCGCGGATTTGCCCCCACAAAGAGGCGGCGCGAAGCGTTCGACGCCGATCAGTCCAAGCTTGACGTCGGGCGTTTCCTGCATATGATTGGCACTCCCCGAAGCAGAGTGCCAGCCGGCCAGGGCCGAATGACTTGCTTCGAGCCTGGATTTCGGGTGTTTGCAACCACAGACCATTGATTGGGAGAGAAGCGATGAAAATTCGTCCGCTGTACGACCGCGTCGTTGTGAAGCGCAGGGAAGAGGAAGCCGTATCCGCTGGCGGGATCGTACTGCCCGGTTCCGCGAAGGAAAAGCCGACCCAGGGCGAAGTGCTCGCCGTGGGCACTGGCAAGGTGCTCGACAACGGTGACGTGCGTCCGATGTCGGTCAAGGTCGGCGACCGGGTGCTGTTCGGCCAGTATTCGGGCAACACCGTGAAGATCGACGGTGATGAAGTCGTGATCCTGAACGAGAGCGAACTCTACGGCGTGATCGAGTGAGCTGCGGCGGCCACGTGCCGCGCCGCGATCCGGTCATTTGCACAAGACAATCTGCTGTAACCAGAGAAGGGAAGAAACATGGCTGCTAAAGACGTACTGTTTGGCGACGCCGCTCGCCAGAAGATGATGAAGGGCGTGAACCTGCTCGCCGATGCGGTGAAGACCACGCTCGGCCCGCGCGGGCGCAACGTCATTCTCGACAAGTCCTTCGGCGCACCCACCGTCACCAAGGACGGCGTGTCGGTCGCGAAGGAAATCGAGCTGAAGGACAAGTTCGAGAACATGGGCGCGCAGATGGTGAAGGAAGTGGCCTCCAAGGCTTCCGATACCGCAGGCGACGGTACCACCACCGCCACCGTGCTGGCACAGGCGATCGTGAACGAGGGTCTGAAGGCAGTAGCGGCCGGCATGAACCCGATGGACGTGAAGCGTGGCATCGACAAGGCGGCTGCCGCTGCAGTTGCCGAGCTCGAGAAGCTGTCGACACCGTGCGCGGACAGCAAGTCGATCGCGCAGGTCGGCACGATTTCCGCCAACGGCGACCAGAGCATCGGCACCATCATCGCCGAGGCGATGGAGAAGGTCGGCAAGGAAGGCGTGATCACGGTCGAGGAAGGCTCGGGTCTGGACAACGAACTCGACATCGTCGAGGGCATGCAGTTCGATCGCGGTTACCTGTCGCCGTACTTCATCAACAACCAGGAAAAGATGACGGTCGAACTCGACAGCCCGTTCATCCTGCTGGTCGACAAGAAGATCTCGAACATCCGCGACATGTTGCCGCTGCTCGAGCAGGTGGCGAAGTCGGGCAAGCCGCTGGTCGTGGTTGCCGAGGACGTCGAAGGCGAGGCGCTGGCGACGCTGGTCGTCAACAACATGCGCGGCATTATCAAGGTGGCTGCGTGCAAGGCGCCGGGCTTCGGCGACCGTCGCAAGGCCATGCTGCAGGACATCGCGATCCTCTCCGGTGGCACCGTGGTCAGCGAGGAAGTGGGTCTGGAACTCGAGAACACCACGCTCGAACACCTCGGCTCCGCCAAGCGCGTGACCATGGACAAGGACAACACCACGATCATCGACGGTGCCGGTGATGCCAAGGACATCGAGGCGCGCGTGAAGCAGATCCGTGTGCAGATCGAGGAAACCTCCTCCGACTATGACCGCGAGAAGCTGCAGGAGCGTGTTGCCAAGCTCTCCGGCGGTGTTGCGGTGATCAAGGTCGGCGCGGGTACCGAAGTCGAGATGAAGGAGAAGAAGGCACGCGTCGAGGACGCGCTGCATTCGACTCGTGCTGCTGTAGAGGAAGGTGTGGTTGCCGGTGGCGGCGTGGCGCTGGTGCGTTGCGTGCAGGCGATCGCGGGCCTGACGGGCGAGAACGAAGACCAGAACCACGGTATCGCGGTCGCGTTGCGGGCAATGGAAACCCCGCTGCGTGCGATCGTCGCCAACGCCGGTGAGGAGTCCTCGGTGATCCTGGCCAAGGTCAAGGAGCACAAGGGCAACTACGGCTACAACGCGGCGAACCATGACTTCGGCGACATGATCAAGCTGGGCATCCTGGATCCCACCAAGGTCACGCGTACCGCGCTGCAGGCAGCCGTTTCGGTCGCCTCGCTGATGATCACCACCGAGGTGATGATCGCCGAGAAGCCGGAAGACAAGCCGGCTCCGGGCGGCATGCCGGGCGGCATGGGTGGCATGGGCGACATGGGCATGATGTAAGCCCTGCGCTCTTCCACGAGACAGGAAACCCCGGCTTCGGCCGGGGTTTTTTGTTGGGCGTTTCGTTCTGGACGAAGACCGGTTCGACAAGCTGCGTTAAGATGCCCCGGCGTCACGCGACAGGGCCTGTCCCGCGGAGATCGAACGCATGCCGGATATCTCGCAACCATGGTGGCAATTCCTGTTGCGTGCAGGGCACCTGCTTGCCGGTATCGTGTGGATCGGGCTGACGTACTACTTCAACCTCATCCAGTCCGAGTATTTCCGGGAAGCCGTCCCGGATGCCCGGGTCGACATGATCAAGAAACTCGTCCCGCTTTCCCTGTCGTGGTCGCGGATGGCCGCGCTGTTCACGTTCCTGAGCGGGGTGCTGCTGATGTTCACCTCCGGTGAGGCAAGCGGCGGCCTGAGTCTGGATATCGCGGTCGGTGCGCTGCTCGGCACCCTGATGTTCCTGAACGTCTGGTTCGTGATCTGGCCCAAGCACCGCATCGCCTGTGGCCTGGCGGTCGGCGATGCGGCAGTCGCCGGCCCGCGCGCACAGCTCGCCTCGCGCACCAACGTCGTCTTCTCGCTGGCAATGCTGCTGTTCATGACCTCCGCGGCACACTTGCCGGGGGTGGCGTTGCGCGATGCCGGGCAGATGGCGCTGGAGGTAATCGTCGTCATCATTGGCGTGGTCGAGGCGAACACGATCCTGGGTCGGATATGGCCACCGATGCTCACGGTCCGCGGACTCGCAGGCTGCACGGCGGGATTTGCGTTGCTGCTGTGGACGATCGTGCGCCTGGCCTGATTCCGTACTAGTTCGGCAACAAAAGAAGGTCTGTATCTGCGCCCGGCTGGATATAATCCGCCGACCTACGATCGACACGCGTACAGCGCTCCCGGCGATGCCTAGTCCCGATGACCTCCACTTGACGGATCTTCCGAGTATCGTCCCGGAACGCGACGAGATCGCACCGTACCGACGCCAGCCGCAGGCCGAGGTGCACGAGCAACGGAAGCAGGAATCCTCAGCGCCGGCCGAGACCGTCGCCGGCGTTCCCGGTGCCTGGCGGGCGTTGGCGATCGCAGCACTGTTGTGCGCGATCGCCGCCGTGGCCGGTGCTGCGGTACTGTTCAACCACACGCAGGCGCTCGAGCGGACGCTTGCGCAGTCGAACCTGCGTATTGCCGATCTCGAGGGGCGTTTGTCGAGCACCGACGACAGCGTGAACCAGTCGAGCGCCGCGATGCAGGTCAAGCTGAAGGAAGTCGCTGGTGAGGTCGACAAGCTGTGGGCCTCGGCCTGGCGCAAGAACGGTGCACGCATCGATGAGCTCGAAGCCGCACTGAAGAAGACCAGTGCCACGGCCGATGCCGATCACAAGCAGCTTGGCGAGATTGCAGCGGCGCAGACGAAGCTGCAGCAGCGTGTCGCGTCCGGCGAGGAGATCGCCGCGCAGTTGAAGACACTGAAGGAGCAGCAGGGGAGCCTGCAGAGCGCGATTGGTCGTCTCAACAGCACCATGAACACGCTCACCAGCACGCAGAGCGCGCAGGAATCGAGGCTCAAGGAAGGCGAGCAGTGGGTGCAGTCGAACGTGGAATTCCGTCGCCAGGTCAACCAGCGCCTGACGCGATTGGAGAATCCCCCGTCGGCGTTGCAACCCTGAATGCAGAAGATGTCGGCATGAATGCCGACCCACGAAACGACGTAGGTCGGGTTTCAACCCGACAGGTGAACGCCACGTAGGTCGGGTTTCAACCCGACAGGTGAACGCCACGTAGGTCGGGTTTCAACCCGACAGGCGAATGCCACGTAGGTCGGGCTTCAGCCCGACAGGTGAACGCCACGTAGGTCGGGCTTCATCCCGACAGGCGAATGCCACGTAGGTCGGGTTTCAACCCGACGGGTGAATGCCATGTGGGTCGGGCTTCAACCCGACAGGCGAATGCCACGTAGGTCGGGCTTCAGCCCGACGGGTGAATGCCACGTAGGTCGGGCTTCAGCCCGACGGGAACGGTACATACGATCGGTCGGCATGAATGCCGGCCTGCGCACGAGGAGACGCTGCATGACCCTGATCCGCCAGGATGACCTGATCGCCAGCGTGGCCGATGCGCTGCAGTTCATTTCGTACTACCACCCGGTGGACTTCATCCAGGCGATGCACAAGGCGTATCAGCGCGAACGGAATCCGGGTGCGAAGGACGCGATCGCGCAGATCCTGATCAACTCGCGCATGTGTGCACAGGGGCATCGTCCGATCTGCCAGGACACCGGCATCGTCACCGTGTTCGTCACGGTCGGGATGGACGTGCGCTGGGACGGCGCGACGATGAGCCTCGACGACATGATCAACGAGGGCGTGCGCCGCGCGTATCTGGACCCCGACAACGTGCTGCGTGCCTCGATTCTGGCCGACCCGGCCGGTGCGCGCCGCAATACCAGGGACAATACACCGGCGGTGATCCACTACCGCATCGTACCCGGCAACACGGTCGACGTTCATGTCGCAGCCAAGGGCGGCGGCAGCGAGAACAAGTCGAAGCTCGCGATGCTGAATCCTTCCGATTCGATCGTCGACTGGGTGTTGAAGACCGTGCCGACCATGGGTGCAGGCTGGTGCCCGCCCGGCATGCTCGGTATCGGCATCGGCGGCACGGCCGAAAAGGCAACGCTGCTGGCGAAGGAAGCCCTGCTCGATCCGGTCGACATCTACGACCTGATCGCACGCGGGCCGTCGAGTCGCACCGAGGAGATGCGCATCGAACTGTTCCGCAAGGTGAACGAACTCGGTATCGGTGCGCAGGGTCTCGGCGGCCTCAGCACCGTGCTCGACGTGAAGATCAGGGACTACCCCACGCATGCGGCGAGCCTGCCGGTGGCGATGATCCCGAACTGCGCTGCCACGCGCCATGCGCACTTCGTGCTCGACGGCAGTGGGCCGGCGCTGCAGGAGCCGCCCGCGCTCGACGCCTGGCCGGACATCACCTGGGAGGCGGCCGATGCGCGGCGCGTGAACCTCGATACCGTCACGCGCGAGGATCTGGCGCAGTGGAAGACCGGCGAGACGCTGCTGCTGTCCGGCCGGATGCTGACCGGGCGCGACGCGGCGCACAAGAAGATGACCGACATGATCGCCGCTGGTGAAAAGCTGCCGGTCGACCTGGCGAATCGCTTCATCTATTACGTGGGTCCGGTGGACCCGGTGCGTGACGAGGTGGTGGGGCCTGCGGGTCCGACCACCGCGACGCGGATGGACAAGTTCACCCGCACGATGCTCGAGAAGACCGGGCTGATCGGCATGATCGGCAAGTCCGAGCGCGGCCCGACCGCGATCGAGGCGATCCGCGACAACCAGGCCGTGTACCTGATGGCGGTGGGCGGCGCAGCGTATCTGGTGTCGAAGGCTATCACCGCAGCGAAGGTGGTGGCGTTCCCGGAGCTCGGCATGGAGGCGATCTACGAGTTCGAGGTGAAGGACATGCCGGTGACGGTGGCCGTCGATACGCGCGGCGAGTCGGTGCACACCACCGGCCCGAAGATGTGGCAGTCGCGCATTGCCGCCGAGCGTATCGAAGTGGTGTAGGTCGGGCTTCAGCCCGACGGATACGTCGGCATGAATGCCGACCCACGCGGTCGAACGCGGCGAACGTAGGTCGGGCTTCAGCCCGACAGGTATGGCGGTAATCCCGTCGGCATGAATGCCGACCCACGCGGTCGCACGCGGCGAACGTAGGTCGGGTTTCAACCCGACGGATACGTCGGCATGAATGCCGACCCACGCGATCGAACGATGCGAATGTAGGTCGGGTTTCAACCCGACGGATACGTCGGCATGAATGCCGACCCACGCGGTCGCACGCGGCGAACGTAGGTCGGGTTTCAACCCGACACCCGGCGCGACGCACAAGGGGAATGGATGGCGCCCGAGCCGAGCTTCTACTGGCACGACTACGAAACCTTCGGTGCCAACCCGGCGAGTGACCGCCCGGCGCAATTCGCCGGTCTGCGTACCGATGCCGAACTGCGTGAAATCGGCGAGCCACTGCTGCTTTATTGTCGCCCGCCGGAAGACTACCTGCCCCACCCGGATGCCTGCCTGATTACCGGCATCACGCCGCAACTGGCGCACGAGCGTGGCCTTGCCGAGCGCGAGTTCATCGCCCGCATCCATGCCGAGCTGGTGCAGCCTGCAACCTGTGCAGTGGGCTACAACAGCATCCGCTTCGACGATGAATTCACACGCCACACGCTGTATCGCAACTTCTTCGATCCCTACGAGCGCGAGTGGCGCAACGGCAATTCGCGCTGGGATCTGATCGACGTGCTGCGCATGGCGCGTGCGCTGCGCCCCGACGGGATCGAGTGGCCGGATCATCCCGATGGGCGGCCGAGTTTCCGGCTCGGGGATCTGTCGCGTGCCAACGGCATCGAACATGCAGATGCGCACGATGCACTCGCCGACGTGCGTGCGACGCTGGCGCTGGCGCGTCTGCTGCGTGCGCGCCAACCGAAGCTGTTCGGTTATGCGCTGCGCGCGCGTGACAAGAACTGGGTGCGCGCGCAGTTCGATTACTCCGGCGCCAAGCCGCTGCTGCACGTCTCGGCGCGCTTTGCGGCCGAGAATGGCAACATGGCGCTGGTGCTGCCGCTGGCAGAGCACCCCGGGCAGCCGAACAAGGTGATCGTCTGCAACCTCGCGCTCGATCCATCACCGCTCGAGCGTTTCGACGGCGAACGTCTGCGCGAGCTGCTGTATACGCCTGCTGCGGCGCTGCCCGCCGATACGGCGCGTGTGCCGCTGAAGGAGTTGCACCTGAACCGCAGTCCGATGGTCGCTCCCGCCGCGATGCTGACGCCCGAACTTGCCGCGCGTCATGGCATCGACCTGGCAAGGTGTGAATCGAACCGGCAGCGCGTCTGTGCGATACGCGGGTTGCGCGAGAAGCTCGCTGCGATCTACCGTGAGGCGGCGGAGCGCCCGCTGGTCGATCCTGAGCTCGCACTCTACGACAGATTTTTTTGCGATCGTGATCGCCGTCTGGCCGATCGTGTGCGCTTGCTCGACGGCGCAGAACTCGCACGCCAGAGTTTTCCGTTCGAGGACGAGCGTTTGCAGGAGTTGCTGTTCCGTTATCGTGCACGCAATTTTCGATCGTCGCTGAGTGCGAATGAGAGCGCGCGCTGGCGGGAGCACTGCGAGGAGCGGGTGCAGCGCAAGCCGCTGCGTGGTGGGCTCGATTGTGCTGCGTTGCGAGAGCGTATCGAAGTCTTGCGTGTGGAGCGTGACGGCGATGCGCGCGCGCAGGCGGTGCTCGATGCCGTTGCAGCGTGGGGCGATGAACGATGTGGGTCGGGCTTCAGCCCGACGGATGCGTCGGCGCGTGATATGTCGGCATGAATGCCGACCCACGTGGGTCGGGCTTCAGCCCGACAGGGCGTGGCGGTAATTCCGTCGGCATGAATGCCGACCCACGTGGGTCGGGTTTCAACCCGACAGGGCGTGGCGGTAATTCCGTCGGCATGAATGCCGACCCACGTAGGTCGGGCTTCAGCCCGACAGGTACGGATTCGGACACACACGGGGAGACAGGCGCAGATGGATTTCGCGGGTTCGCACATTCTGTCGGTGGAACGGTTCGAGCGCGCCGACATCGAACGCGTGTTCGACGTCGCCGACTCGATGGCGCCGTACGCGCACCGCCACCGCATCACGCGGGTGCTCGAAGGCGCGATTCTCGGCAACATGTTCTTCGAGCCGAGCACGCGCACACGGGTGAGCTTCGGCTGTGCCTTCAACCTGCTCGGCGGCGACGTGCGCGAGACCACCGGCTTCGAGAGTTCGGCCATCTCCAAGGGCGAATCGCTGTACGACACCGCGCGCGTCATCAGCGGCTACAGCGACATCATCGCGATGCGCCATCCGGTGGCAGGCTCGGTCGCCGAGTTCGCGGCAGCGAGCCGCGTGCCGGTGGTCAACGGCGGTGACGGTGCGAACGAACATCCCACGCAGGCGCTGCTCGACCTCTACACGATCCGCAAGGAAATGCGCGATCGCGGCGGCAGCGTCGACGGCCTGCGCATCGCGATGATCGGCGACCTGCGGTTCGGCCGCACCGTGCATTCGCTGTCGAAGCTGCTGGCGTGCTTCGAACGCGTGCACCTGACGTGCATCGCTCCGGCAGAGCTGCGCATGCCGGGCGAGATCGTCGAGTTCCTGCGCACGCGCGGTCACACCGTGGTCGAATCCGATGCGATGGAGCAGTCGATCGCTCACGTCGACATCGCCTACTCGACGCGGATCCAGGAGGAGCGCTTCACGAGTCGTGAGGAAGCCAACCTGTTCCGCGGGCGCTACCGGCTGAACCAGGCGATCTACACGCAGTTCTGCGAACCGAACACGGTCATCATGCATCCACTGCCGCGCGACTCGCGTGCGGAAGCGAACGAGCTCGACCCCGATCTGAACGAGAACCCGAACCTTGCGATCTTCCGCCAGACCGACAACGGCGTGCTGGTGCGCATGGCGCTGTTCGCGCTGGTGCTCGACGTGGTTCACCTGGTGCGTCGCCATGAATCGCCGGTGAGCTGGTATACCGGCAAGCGTTTCGCGGAGTGAGACCTATGCGACCCTTCGGTCACGACGACGTCGAATTCGTCGGCGAGAAGACGGTCTGGAGCGGCTTCTGGAAGCTGAAACGGTTCCGCCTGCGTTTTCGTCGTTTCGCCGGTGGGTGGTCGGAAGTCGTCAGCCGCGAGCTGCACTGCCGCGGCGAGGCGGTGGGAGTACTGCTTTACGATCCCGTGCTCGACGCGGTCGGGATGGTCGAGCAGTTTCGCATAGGCGCGGCATTTCGCGCCGGCAGCCCGTGGCTGCTCGAACTGGTTGCGGGCCTCGTCGAACCGGGTGAGACGCCGGCCGAGGTCGCCGTGCGCGAGACGGCCGAGGAATCCGGCAGCATCGTGCGTGAACTGCTGCCGGTCGCGGGGTATTACTCCAGCCCCGGTGGTACCGACGAGTACTTCCACCTGTTCTGCGCCCGCGTGAATCTGGATGGTGTGCGCGAGCTGCACGGCATGGCAAATGAGCACGAGGACATCCGCCTGCACGTGATTCCGTACGCGAAACTCGTGGAAATGCAGCGCGACGGGCGTTTCGACAACGCGCACACGCTGATCGCGCTGCAGTGGCTGCACCTCGAGCGTGACGGAATTCGCCGCGCGTGGGCCTGATCCGCTGCTTTCTCGCGATCGATCCCGGCGCAGCGCTGCGGGCACGGCTGGTGGCGCTGCACGCGGCGCTGGCGGCCCATTTTCCATCGCCTGCGCTGCGCTGGATCGCGCCCGAGGATTACCACCTGACGCTGGTGTTCCTCGGGCAGGTGCGCGTCGACGAGGTCGTGCGCATTCGCGAATGCGTCGCGGCGGTCACGCCGACGTTGGTGCCGCTGCGTTACCGGTTGGTGGCGGCGCGTGCGTTCCCGGATGCGCACAAGCCGCGGGTGCTGGCTGCTCTGCCTGACGATCCGCAGCCTTTGCTGCGCTGGCATGCGCCGCTGGCCTTCACGCTGGCGCAGGCGGGGTTCGCGATCGAGCACCGTGCCTACCGTCCTCACCTCAGCCTCGCGCGCTGGAAGGGCCGACCGGCTGATACGCAACCTGCGGACCTTGCGCTCGAGCTCGACGGCGAGGCGCGGGCGGTCACGCTGTACGAGAGCCGTGGCGGGCATTACTGGCCCCTGTTCCGCGAGCGCTGTGGGCGAGGGCTTCGCAGTGAATGAATCCGCCGTGCGTGCCAACACCGGACGACGACTGTTTCGCTCGAGTCTCGTGGTCGGCGCGATGACGATGATCTCGCGCGTCGCCGGGCTGGTGCGCGACGTGGTGATCGCGTCGATGTTCGGCGCCGCTGCCAATGCCGATGCCTTCTTCATCGCGTTCCGCATCCCGCAGTTCCTGCGCCGGCTGTTCGCCGAGGGTGCGTTCTCGCAGGCCTTCGTGCCGGTGCTGTCGGAATACCGTGCCACCCGCACGGTCGCGGAGGTGAAGGGGCTGGTCGACGCCGTATCCGGTGTGCTGGGTGCAGCGTTGCTGGCGGTGATTGCGCTCGCGGTGGTGGGCGCTCCGGTAGTGACGTTGGTGTTCGCGCCGGGCTTCACGCAGATGCCCGAGAAGATGGCGCTCACGGCGGGCATGATCCGTATCACGTTCCCGTACCTGTTCTTCATCTCGATGACCGGCTTTGCCGGTGCGGTACTGAACAGCTATTCGCGCTTCGCGGTGCCGGCGTTGACGCCGGTGTTCCTGAATCTGACGCTGATAGCCGGTGCGCTGGTTGCTTCACGCTGGTTTGCGGAGCCGGTGTTTGCGCTTGCCTGGGCGGTGTTCATGGCCGGCCTGATCCAGTTGCTGTTCCAGTTGCCGTTTCTTGCCCGGCTGCAGATGCTGCCGCGCCCGCGTCTGGAGGTCGGTCATCCGGGCGTGCGCCGTATCCTGAAGCTGATGCTGCCGGCGCTGTTCGGCGTGTCGGTGAGCCAGATCAACCTGCTCATCGATACCGTGTTGGCCTCGTTCCTGCCTACCGGCAGCGTGTCGTGGCTGTACTACGCCGAGCGCCTGACGGAGCTTCCGCTCGGGGTGTTCGGCATCGCGATCGCAACGGTGATCCTGCCGGGTCTGTCGCGCGAGTATTCGACACGCTCGCCCGAGGAGTTCCGCCACACTCTCGACTGGGCGATCAAGATGATCCTGCTGATCGCGCTTCCCGCCACGCTTGCGCTGGTGCTGCTTGCTGCGCCGATCCTGGATACGTTGTTCGGCTACGGCGCGATGAGCCAGCGCGATGTTTCGATGGCTTCGCTGAGCCTTGCAGCGATGGCGCTGGGTTTGCCTGCATTCATGCTGATCAAGGTGCTGGCAACCGCGTATTACTCGCGTCAGGACACACGCACTCCGGTCATCATCGGCATCAAGGCGATGGTGGCGAACATGGGGTTGAACCTGCTGTTGGTGATTCCGTTGCACCATCTGTGGCAGGTAGGGCACGTGGGACTGTCGCTGGCGACCACGCTTGCGGCGTATCTGAACGCCGGGCTGTTGTTGCTCGGGCTGCTGCGGCGCGAGGTGTATCGTCCCGAGCCTGGCTTGCGACGCGATATGGCGAAGATGCTGGTGGCGGTAACGCTGATGGGTGCGCTTCTGGTCGCGACATTTCCGTGGCTGTCGCAGCTTGCAGCCTTTGGCTGGCCAGTGCGTGTGCTGCGCCTCACCGCGGCCTGTACGGCCGGGGTAGTGGTTTACTTCGCTGCGTTGGCGCTGCTTTTTCCGGCCGAACGCGGGCGGATCCGTTCGTTGCTGCAAAGACCGTAGGCCGGGCTTCAGCCCGACGGCCGTGGCGGCAACCCCGTCGGCACGAATGCCGACCTACGCAGGTCGGGTTTCAGCCCGACGGTCGTGGCGGCAACCCCGTCGGCATGAATGCCGACCCACGTAGGTCGGGCTTCAGCCCGACGGGTATGGTGGCAATTCCGTCGGCATGAATGCCGACCCACGTAGGTCGGGCTTCAGCCCGACGGCCGTGGCGGCAACCCCGTCGGCATGAATGCCGACCCACGTAGGTCGGGTTTCAACCCGACGGCCGTGGCAGCAACTCCGTCGGCATGAATGCCGACCCACGTAGGTCGGGTTTCAACCCGACGGTCGTGGCGGCAACCCTGTCGGCATGAATGCCGACCTACGTAGGTCGGGTTTCAACCCGACGGTCGTGGTGGCAATTCCGTCGGCATGAATGCCGACCCACGTAGGTCGGGCTTCAGCCCGACGGCCGTGGCGGCAACCCCGTCGGCATGAATGCCGACCCACGTAGGTCGGGTTTCAACCCGACGGTCGTGGCGGCAACCCTGTCGGCATGAATGCCGACCTACGTGGGTCGGGTTTCAACCCGACAGGTGGGTGCATCAACAGTCGGCATGAATGCCGACCTACGTGGGTCGGGTTTCAACCCGACAGGCGTTCTGGGGCGCTTGCCTTGTAGTGGCGCGGTTGGGCACCGATAATCGTCGTGAATTGAAACCCCATGCCGGCCGGATCAAGGCAGGTACAGCCATGGAGAGATCACGAGATGAAATGGAACCTGCCGGTCGATGAGTTCACGACGCCCAACCCGGTTACGGCGACGGAGGAACAGTCGATCGACGAGTTGCGCCAGATGATGCATGACTGTGGCGTACGCCATCTGCCGGTCGTGCGCGACGGCAAGGTGGTGGGTGTGGTCAGTGACCGCGACGTGCGCGTGGCGCAGGGCCTGGGTACCGAACATCGCTTCCAGGTGCGCGCGGCAGACATCATGGCCACCGACCCGGTGATGGTACCGGCTTCGATGCCCCTCGATCGGGTGGCGTTCACGATGTCGGACCGCAAGATCGGCAGCGTGATCGTGAACGAGGACGACGGTGAGTTCCTCGGCATCTTCACCGTGACCGATGCACTGAATGCGTTGATCGAGATCAGCCGCGCGGGACGCGAGCACGACTGAGGAAGAGGCGCCGTGCGCGGCGGGATGCCGCGCTATAATCGCGCGCTCGATTCACCAGCCCGGGGCGGGAGCGGCGCATTGGAACTGATCAGGGGGTTGCACAACCTGCGCGACCGCCATCGTGGCAGTGTAGTGACGATCGGTGCCTTCGACGGCGTACACCGGGGTCACCAGGCCGTGATCGCCGATCTGCTGGTACGCTCGCGCACGCGGGGGCTGCCCGCGACCGTGATCGTGTTCGAGCCGCTGCCACGCGAGTATTTTGCGCCGCTGCAGGCGCCGCCGCGCCTGATGAGCTTCCGCGAGAAGTTCGGGGTGCTCGCCGGGCTCGGTGTGCATCGCCTGCTGCGAATCCGCTTCGACCGGGACTTCAGTACGCTGTCCGCACACGAGTTCATCGACACCGTGCTGGTGCACGGGCTTGGCGCGCGCCACGTGGTGGTCGGTGACGATCTGCGCTTCGGGCACGCTCGCGAAGGCAATGTCGAACTGCTGCGCCGCGAGGGCGAGCACGCCGGCTTCGAGGTCGAGGCGACCGGTACCGTCGCGGTGCAGGGCGAGCGGATCAGCAGCACACGCCTGCGTGCGGTGCTTGCAGCGGGCGATTTCGCCAGCGCCGAACGCATGCTGGGGCGCCCGTACAGCATGCTCGGCAAGGTGGTCTACGGGCAGCAGATCGGACGCAGCATCGGTGTGCCCACCGCCAATATCGAGTTGCGGCGCCTGCGCTCACCGCTGTCGGGGGTCTACGTGGTCGAGGTCCGGATGGACGGGCGACTGCTGCCCGCCGTGGCCAATGTGGGCACTCGACCCACGGTCAGCGACGGTATCAGGGCGAATCTCGAGACCCACCTGCTCGATTTCAGCGGCAACCTGTACGGACGCACGATCGAGGTGATCTTTCGACGTCTGGTGCGCGAGGAGCGCAAGTTCGGCTCGCTGGACGAGCTGCGCGACAACATCGCGGACGACATCGGGGTGGCGCGCGCGTATTTCGCTGCGTGCAGCCCCTAACGGAAGCAACGGAAACCATGAGCGATTACAAGCACACACTGAACCTTCCGCAGACCGAATTCGCGATGAAGGCGAACCTCGCGACGCGGGAACCGGAGACGCTCGCACGCTGGCAGGCCGAGGACGTCTACGGGCAGATTCGTGCAGCGCGCGCGGGTCGGCCGAAGTTCATCCTGCACGACGGACCGCCGTACGCGAACGGCGAGATCCACATCGGGCACGCGGTGAACAAGATCCTGAAGGACATCATCGTCAAGGCGCGCACGCTGGATGGCTTCGACGCCCCCTACGTTCCGGGCTGGGATTGCCACGGCCTGCCGATCGAGCTGAACGTCGAGAAGAAGGTCGGCAAGGCCGGCGTGAAGATCAGCCACCACGAGTTCCGCACCCATTGCCGCGACTACGCCCGCAGCCAGGTGCAGCGCCAGCGCGAGGACTTCATCCGTCTCGGCGTGCTCGGTGAATGGGACCGCCCTTATCTCACGATGGATTTCGCATTCGAGGCCGACATCGTGCGCGCGCTGGGGCGCATCGTCGCCAACGGCCACCTGCTGAAGGGCGTGAAGCCCGTGCACTGGTGCATGGACTGCGGATCGGCGCTCGCGGAGGCCGAGGTCGAGTACCAGGAGAAGACGTCGCCAGCGGTCGATGTGCGTTTTCGCGCGCTCGACCCGGTCGGCGTCGGGCGTGCGTTCGGCGTCGAGCTCGACGCCGGTGCGCGCGTTTCGATCCCGATCTGGACCACCACGCCGTGGACGCTGCCGGCCAACCTCGCGGTTGCGCTGCACCCGGCGCTGCCGTATGTGCTGGTGCGTACGGGCGATGGGGCGAATGGTGAATACCTGGTGCTGGCCGAGGCGCTGGCGCGCCAGGTGCTCGCGCGCTGCGGCATCGATGCCTTCGAATGCTTCGGTGAGTGTGCCGGCGGTGCGCTCGAACACCAGTTGCTGCAGCACCCGTTCCTCGAGCGCCAGGTGCCGGTGATCCTCGGGCTGCACGTGACCACCGAAGCGGGAACCGGCGCCGTGCACACGGCACCCGCGCATGGTATGGACGACTTCCTGGTCTGCCAGGGTTACGGCATCGAAGCGCTGAACCCGGTCGACGGTCAGGGTGTGTTCGTCGAGGGCACGCCGTTCGTGGCCGGCCAGTACGTGTTCAAGGCCAACGCGACGATCGTCGAATTGCTGCGTGAGCGCGGCGCGCTGCTGCATGACGTGCCGTACCAGCACAGTTACCCGCACTGCTGGCGCCACAAGTCCCCGGTGATCTTCCGCGCGACGCCGCAGTGGTTCATCGGCATGGACGCCAACGCGCTGCTCGTGACCGCGCGCGATGCGATCACCGGCGTGGAATTCGTACCCGCGTGGGGCAGGGCGCGCATGGAGGGCATGCTGGAGAGCCGCCCCGACTGGTGCATCTCGCGCCAGCGCACCTGGGGCGTGCCGATCGCACTGTTCGTGCACCGGCAGAGCGGTGTGCTGCATCCGCGCACGGCCGATTTGATCGAGGAAGTGGCGCTGCGCATCGAGCAGGGCGGTATCGACGCGTGGTTTGCGGCCGATCCCGCCGAGCTGCTCGGTGACGAAGCTGCGCAGTACGAGAAGATCACCGACACCCTCGACGTGTGGTTCGACTCCGGCGTCACGCACGCCTGCGTGCTGACGCGCCGCCCCGAGCTCGCGTTCCCTGCCGATCTCTACCTCGAGGGTTCGGATCAGCACCGCGGCTGGTTCCAGTCCTCGCTGCTCACTTCCGCCGGCATCCACGGTTGCGCGCCGTACAAGGCGGTGCTCACGCACGGCTTCACGGTCGATGCGACCGGGCACAAGATGTCGAAGTCGCGCGGCAACGTGATCGCACCGCAGCAGGTGATGAAGACGCTCGGTGCCGACATCCTGCGTCTGTGGGTTGCAGCGACCGATTACCGCGCCGAGATGACCGTCTCCGACGAGATCTTCAAACGTACCGCCGATTCCTACCGGCGCATCCGCAACACCGCGCGCTTTCTGCTCTCGAACCTGGCCGGTTTCGATCCGGCTTCGCATTTGCTCGCTGCCGACGGGCTGCTCGCACTCGATCGCTGGATGGTGGATCGCTCGGCGCGGCTGCAGCGCGAGATCATCGCGGCCTACGACACGTATCAGTTCCACCTGATCTACCAGAAGCTGCACAACTTCTGCGTGAACGACCTCGGCGGCTTCTATCTCGACGTGATCAAGGATCGCCAGTACACCACGCAGACCGACAGCCGTGCGCGCCGTTCGGCGCAGACGGCGCTGTACCATGTGCTGGAGGCGCTGGTGCGCTGGATCGCACCGATCCTGAGCTTCACGGCCGACGAGATCTGGCGCTGCATGCCGGGAGATCGCACGGCGTCGGTGTTCACGGTGCGGTGGTACGACGCGCTCGTCGAGCTGCCTGCCGAGGCGGAGCTCGGGCGCGATTTCTGGCAGTTGCTGATGCAGGTGAAGGACGAGGTCAACCGCGAGCTGGAACGCCGTCGCAACGAAGGCGTGGTCGGCAGCGGGCTGAGCGCAGAAGTGACCGTGTGGTGCGATCCGGCGCTGGCACGCCAGCTCGAACGCCTGGGTGAGGAGTTGCGCTTCGTGTTCATCACCTCGCAGGCGCGTGTCGTGTCGAGCGGCGACGCCCCGGCCGATGCGGTGGAAACGGCGATTGCGGGGCTGAGGCTGCGCGTGGAGCCGTCGGCGGCGCCGAAGTGCGTGCGCTGCTGGCACCATCGCCCCGATGTGGGTACGCATGCCGGGCACCCGGAGCTCTGCGCGCGTTGCGTGGAGAACGTCGACGGCCCCGGCGAGACACGCCGCTATGCCTGAAAGCAGTCGTGCATGTCCGGCGTCACCCCGCCACGCCGTACGCCCGGCGTCACCCCGCCGCACCGTACGTCCGGCCTCACCCCGACATGACGTAGGTCGGGCTTCAGCCCGACAAGGCGTAGGTCGGGCTTCAGCCCGACAGGGCCCCCGCATCCGAGGCGCAGCCCTGCCCACAAGGCCAAGCACATGAATCCGCGCTGGTGGTACCTGCTCTCGCTCGCCGTGATCGTGCTCGACCACATCACCAAGTACCTTGCGAGCGCGCACCTGGAATACGGCGAACTCGTGACGCTGCTGCCCGTGCTCGACCTCACGCTGCTGCACAACCGTGGCGCCGCGTTCAGCTTCCTGAGCGACGCCGGCGGCTGGCAGCGCTGGTTCTTCGCGGCGATCGCGGTCGGTGCCAGCGCCTGGATCGCGTTCTGGCTGCAGCGCCTGCCGGCGGGCAAGCGCTGGCTGGCGGCGAGCCTTGCGCTGATCCTCGGTGGCGCACTCGGCAACCTGATCGACCGCGTGCTGCTGGGGCACGTGGTCGATTTCATCTTCTTTCACTGGAAGAGCAGCTATTTCCCGGCGTTCAACGTTGCCGATTCGGCGATCACGCTCGGGGCGATCATGATGGTGATCGAGATACTGTTCCTGGACCGGGAGGGTCGCGATGCGCATCCGGCTGGCTAATCCGCGTGGTTTCTGCGCCGGAGTGGATCGTGCGATCGAAATCGTGAACCGTGCGCTCGAAGTGTTCGGCGCCCCGATCTACGTGCGCCACGAGGTGGTGCACAACCGCTTCGTCGTCGATGATCTGCGCTCGCGTGGTGCGGTGTTCGTCGACGAGCTGCAGGAAGTGCCCGATGGCGCGATCGTGATTTTCAGCGCGCACGGTGTCTCGCAGGCGGTGCGACACGAGGCGGCAGGGCGCGGCCTGAAGGTCTTCGACGCCACCTGCCCGTTGGTCACCAAGGTGCATATGGAGGTCACGCGCTACAGCCGCCAGGGTCGCGAATGCATCCTGATCGGGCACGCGGGGCACCCCGAGGTAGAGGGCACGATGGGCCAGTACGACACCGCGAACGGCGGCGCCATCTACCTGGTGGAAAGTGCCGAGCAGGTGGCTGCACTCGCGGTGCGCAACCCCGCCGCGCTGTCGTACGTGACGCAGACCACGCTGTCGGTCGACGACACGCGCGCCGTGATCGACGCGCTGCGTGCGCGCTTCCCGGAGATCCGTGGGCCGCGACGCGATGACATCTGCTACGCGACCCAGAACCGCCAGGACGCGGTGAAGGAGCTCGCTGCGGACTGTGATCTGGTGCTGGTCGTCGGTTCACCGAACAGCTCCAACTCGAACCGCCTGGCCGAACTCGCGCGACGCATGGGCGCCGAGGCGCACCTGATCGACTCCGCCGCCGACATCGACCCGGCGTGGCTTGCAGACAAGTCCGTGATCGGCGTCACGGCGGGTGCCTCGGCACCGGAGACCCTGGTGCGGCGCGTGATCGATCGTCTGCAGGAACTCGGCGCAAGTCCGCCCGAAGAGATGGCGGGTCGGGTCGAGACGATCACGTTCTCGATGCCACGCGAGCTGCGCCCGTAGGTCGGCATTCATGCCGACGATGACCACGGCGTTGCTGCCACATCCCCGTCGGGTTGAAACCCGACCCACACGGACTGACACCCGATCTGCGTGGGTCGGCATTCATGCCGACGATGGCAACGACGTTGCCCGCCACATCCCCGTCGGGTTGAAACCCGACCTACGTAGGTCGGCATTCATGCCGACGATGGCCACGGCGTTGCCGCCACGCCCCGTCGGGTTGAAACCCGACCCATGCGGCATTCACATGTCGGGTTGAAACCCGACCTACATCCTGTCGTGGGGCGGCATGCATGCCGACGATGGATTCACCGGCCATTCCCCAAATCCTGCCGTTCGTCCGACAGTCATTGCAGCTTGACGATCCCTTGCTAGGCTTGGAATCGAGAATCTCTGTATGCCGACCGGGGCATCAAAGGGTGTATGCGATGAATCTGCGTATCCCGCAGCACAGTACGTGCAGGCACAGGCAGTGCACGCAAACGCGGCGTACTGCGGTCCGCCGCACGGCTGCCGGCTTCACGCTGATCGAAATGATGGTGACGCTGATCATCGCCGCAATCCTGCTCACGGTTGCGGGGCCGGCGTTCCGTGACCTGATCCTGAACAACCGGCTCGTGGCGGCTTCGAACAGTATTGCCGGCAGTCTGAATGCCGCGCGCACCGAGGCGATCACGCAGCAGCAAATGGTGATCGTCTGTTCCAGCGCGAACGGGAGCGCATGCGATGGCACCTGGTCGGATGGGTGGATCACCTTCATCGACGTCGATGCCAACGGTACGGTCGACGCGGGTGACACGGTGCTGCGCTGGACGCAGCCGGCCGTGGAGGTCTCGCTGCGTTTCGTCGGCGCCTCGAAGGTGCGCTACAACAGCCAGGGTTTCGTCTTGCCGAACTCGGCCGGTGATTTCGTGTTCTGTGACAGCCGTGGTGCGAACCACGCCAAGGCCGTGATCGTGACGGCGACGGGGCGGGTCAGTGTTGCCACCGACACCAATTCCCCGTCCGATGGCATCGTCAACGGCGGGGGAGGAGTCAACGTCTCATGTTCCTGAACAGACGGATATCCATTCCGCGTCATGCTGCCGCCATGCGGCGTGGGCGCGGCTTCACGATGATCGAGGTGATGATCACCGTACTGGTGCTGTCGGTCGGCATGCTGGCGATCGTCTCGTTGCAGGCGACCGCGAAGCGTTCCACGCACCAGGCGTGGCAGCGCAGCCTCGCGGTCAACCTGGCCGACAGCATCATCGAGCGCATCCGGATCAATCCCTCGCAGGCCGCCAGCTACGCCACCGGGCTCGGAGCGTCGGCGCTCGGCGGAGGCAAGAAAGGTACGCCTTCGACCAATTGCCGGACGAATGCCTGCGATGCAGACAAAGTCGTGACCTGGGATCTGTGGCAGTGGGAGCAGAGGCTGGACGGCGCGGCTGCAGTCGATCCCGACAACAAGAAGGCGGGTGGACTGATCGATCCGCACGGCTGCATCGTGTTCGAGGAGGCGGGCGCCTCGACGCCGAACACCGGCAAGATTCGCGTATTCGTTACCTGGCAAGGGTTGACCGAAACCACCGACGCCGTGCAGGACGCCAACCTCGTATGTGGCCCCGACGACGCAGACTCGCAGGCGACGCGTCGCCAGGTGGTCGCGAGTTCCTATGTCGTCAATGAAGGGGAGTTGAACCCGTGAAGATCCCCGGTAACAGGCATTCCCGTGGCGTCACGATGGTCGAGTTGCTGGTCGCGATGGTGATCGGCATCTTCCTGATCGGCGGTGCCGCGTCGATATTCATTGCGACCAAGCGCTCGTATACCGAGGTGGAGCGCTCCGGGCGCATGATCGAGAACGCGCGTTTTGCACTGCAGACGCTGGAGATGGACCTGCGCCATGCCGGTTTCTACGGCGAAGCGGCACCGCCAGGCATCAGTCTGGCTGACGGTCTGGATCGTACCGTGACCGGGGACTGCAGCGGCCGCGCCGAAGCCTACAAGGTCGATGACTACATTTCCGTTGCACGTGTGGACGCATCCGGCAAGGCGGTGGGTTGCATCACCGATGCGGTGCCGGGTTCGGACGTGATCGTGATCAAGGGGGTGCGGCCGCACCTGGTCAGCGGCGCGCTCGACGACGAGCAGCCGTATGTGATGGCGAACGCGATCCAGGGCCTGCTGTTCGACGGTGCCGATACGCCTCCGACCAAATCGGTTGGTGGAGACGTACCCGGCGGCAATACCTGGGAGTACCGCTTTCTCGTTTATTACGTGCGTGCCGGAGACGTGCCGCGGCTCAGTCGCAAGGTGCTGCGCTGGAACGGCACCCGCATGGGCGTGGTGACCGAGGATATCGTCGACGGAGTCGAGAACCTTCGCGTTCGCGTCGGGACCGACGGCGATGACAACGGTGAGGTCGACCGCTACCGCAGCGCCGACGACGCGGCGATCGAGTGGGGCCGGGTGATGGCGATGGAAGTCCACATGCTGGTACGCAGCACCGACCAGGACCCCGCTTATACCGATAAGCGCAGCTACGACCTTGCCGGAACCACCGTGACGCCGGGCGGGAAATTCCATCGCACCGTGCTGGATACCGCGGTGTCGATTCGCAATCCCAAGCTGCTGATACGAGGGAACATTTGATGCGTACGCAGCATTCCCGCGAACGCGGTGTGGCGCTGGCGACGGCGCTGATCCTGCTGACGGTGGTCACGCTGATCAGCATCTACGCGGCATCCAGCGGTGCGCTGGGGTTGCACATGGCGAAGAACATGCAGGATGCCTTCGATTCGTTCCAGAAGGCAGAGGCCGGCGTAGCGGCGGTGGTCAGCCTGGGTGGCATCAGTTCGAGTCCGTTCAACAGCGCTATCGTCAGTTCGCCGAATATCGAACCGCTGAAAGACCATACGGATCTGCTCGACGAACTGAACGCTGACGGCGGGACGCTCGACATGACCATCACGATGAACCTTCGTGCCAACGTGTGCCCGCGGATGGAACTCGCCAGCAGTGCGGACCTGATTGCCTGTGACCACTTTCGTGTCGATGCCGAGCACAGCAACGATCGCGCGCGTTCGCGCGTGGCTCAAGGCATTGTCAAACCCGTCATCGGTGAATCGAAATTCTGAGATTCAGAGGAAATCCCGACATGAAATCCTTTATGGCCTCGAACCTCGATCATCCCCCGAGTCACGCCGGAACGCCGTTTCATCAACGCCTGGTTTCAGCGTGTCTGCTGGCGACAAGCCTCGTTCTCGGCGCGGTCAATGTGTCGCTCGCGGACGATACCGAGATCTTCCGGTCGACTTTCGATGCGACAAACGATGACGCCGGCCGACCGAAGGTGCTGATCGTCTTCGACAACTCCGGCAGTATGAGCGGGCTTACGGAAGAAAAGAAACCCTATGACGCGTCGGTCACGTACAGCAATGCCGGTGGTATCGATTCGAATAACCTTTATTGGGCTGAGGGTCTGGATGGAGGACCTCCGGCAAAGAGTACGGGTAACTGGGTCAGCAAATCAAAGAATCGTTGCGCATCGTCGTCTGGATCGTCTGGCCCGCTCGCGAATCAGGGGTTCTATATCGGCAAGTTGGCGCGCTGGAAGACGGCGTCCCCAACGAGCAAATCAAAATGGATGGATTTGGCGACCAGCGGCAGCGACAGGACTCCACCGCATTTCGACTGTCTCGATGATATAACCAGCTCCAACACGAGCAATCCGGGACATACCACCGGCTACCCGGCAACTGGATCGTCCGGACCGTACGTTGCCTCGAAGACGAGCGCGGTCGATGCAAGTGGCTGGAAGCCGTACCGCGTGTATACCGCCAATTACATGAACTGGTACTACGGAACGAACTCCAAGGTTTTCATGAGCAAGCTCGAAGTCGCGCAACGGGCGATCACGGATCTGGTGTCCGCGAATCCCGGCATCGACTTCGGGCTGGAGATCTTCAACCCGAACACGAACACGAATACGGGGTATCCCGGCGATACCGATGGCGGTGGATACATCTATCGTCGAATCATCGACGGCAAGGATCAGACCGACGCGGAAAGGGATACGGACCGAAGCGATCTGCTCGCAAAAATCAACGGTCTGACTCCGTCCACGTGGACCCCGCTCTGTGAATCGACTTACGAAGCGTACCTGTACCTGGCCGGAAAGAGCGTTGCATACGCTGCGAAGGCAGCAGGAAATGGACCTGGAAACCGTGACAAGTCGGCTGAAGATCCGGAGGGGACCTACAAATCACCGGCAGGAGCATGCCAGTTCACGTACGTCATCCTGATGACCGACGGTATGCCGACCCGGGACAGAAGTGCGAATAAGTTGGTTGAAGACCTGACCGGGAAAACATGTAACACGTACGCTACGGACGATCAGGGAAATCAGAAAAACTGTCTGCCCGAGCTGACCGAGTACATGTATACCCACGATCTCGATGGGGACTCCAGCAACGGTGTGCAACGCGCGATCAGCTATACGATCGGGTTCCAGACCAATCAGGCGCTCCTGAGTGATGCGGCCCGTCGCGGAGGGGGGCTCTACTACACGGCGAATTCGGCTGAAGACCTGGCGGCTGCCTTCCAGGGAGCGATTACCGCCATCTTGGCCACGGCGGGTTCGTTCACGGCGCCGTCGGTGGCAGTCGATACCTTCACCCGTACCGAAAGTCGCAACGAAGTGTTCTTCGCGATGTTCGAGCCGCAGGAAGGAACCGATTGGCCGGGCAATATCAAGAAGCTGCGTATCGATATCACGAACGGCAATGCCGTACTGAAGGATGCGAACGACGCCGATGCAATGGACGGCAGCGGCAAGATTTCCGATGGCGCACGTACCTACTGGAGCAGTGAGACTGACGGTTCCACCGTGAAGAAGGGGGGTGTTGGAGGCGTGCTGGCAAACCGGGATCCGGATACACGCGATATCTGGATCAATACCGGCACGGCGGGAGCGCTTGAGAACTTCCAGGCAAGCAACGTAACGGCGGCGAAGTTCGGACTTGCGGACGAGGCAGCCTTGCTCGCGGAGTTCGACGTGGGCAGTCGCACCGAACTCGATGCGCTGCTCGACTGGGCGCGTGGCTGGGAAGACAGCAGCACGAGCAGCAAGCGGGCGTGGATTCTCGGCGATATGCTGCACAGCCGACCGCTGGTGCTGAACTACGGGGCGCGCGGCAGCCATACCAAGACGGACCCGGATATCCGTATCGTGGTCGGCACCAACGCGGGGTTCCTGCACATGTTCGACAACGCCGACGGCAAGGAGAACTGGGCGTTTTTCCCGAAGGAGCTCGCCGCCGTATTGAAGAAGAGGCAGGATGACATAAAGGGTGCAGACGTCGTCTGGGGCGTGGACGGTTCCGCCGTGTTCTACAGCAAGGATCTCAACAACGACGGCACCATCGATTCGGCTGACGGTGACAAGCTCTATCTGTACTTCGGCCTGCGGCGTGGCGGCAAGGCGTATTACGCGCTCGATCTGTCGGACCCCGACAGCCCGGTGCTGCTGTGGAAGAAAGACAAGGACGCGCCGGGTTTCGGCGAGCTTGGCCAGACCTGGTCCACACCGGTGATTACCTACGTTCCGGGCCATGTCGATGGCGACGGCAAACCAAAACCGGTGCTGGTCTTCGGCGGTGGCTACGATGTGGGCAAGGACAGCACGACGGCTGCGGCCGGTGACGACGGCGAAGGACGCGGCATATTCATCGTCGATGCCGCAAGCGGCGCCTTGGTGTGGAGCGTGACGCCTGCCAACAATTCCGGCACCAACATGAAATCGGCAGCCCTCAAGTATTCGATTCCGGCGCAGCTCACGGTGCTGGACAGCAACGGAGACGGGCTGACCGACCGCATTTACGCCACTGACACGGGAGGCAATATCTGGCGCCTCGACCTGCCGGGCAATTCGCTTCCGACTTCGGCACAGGACAAGTGGTTCCTCACCAGGCTGGCGGCGCTGAACACCGCAGGATCTACCAGTCCCGCCAACCACGCGGGCGACAGAAGATTCTTCTATCCCGTGGATCTGGTGCGCACGATGTCGCAACGCGACGGTGTGTTCGACGCCGTGCTGGTGGGAAGCGGCGATCGGGAGAATCCGAACGCGACCGACAACGACGATCGTTTCTACATGATCCGTGACTACAACACCGGTATCTATACCACCAGGGCGCCGACGACCAGTGAATGCGCGACCAGCCAGGATTTCCGCTGCAAGCTGCCGATCGAGGACACCGATCTGTACGATATCAGCGACAACCTGATCCAGACCGGGGACGCTGCCCAGAAATCGGCTGCCGAAGCGGGCTTGAAGGCGGCAGCCGGCTGGTATATCGACCTCGAGGCGGCGGACGGCGAAAAGGCGCTGGCGCGCGCGTTGACCATAGCCGGCACCGTCTACTTCACGACCTTCTCCCCCGGCGACGACACGCAGAACCTGTGCGTACCGGCACCGGGAACGGGGCGCCTGTACGCGATGCGTCTGCTGGACGGGCGTGCGGTGATCGACTTCAACGCGGATAGCCAACTGGATCGTTTCGCGAAGCTGGGAACGCTGATCCCGGATACCCCGTCGCCGCACTTCGGCAGCGACAAGAAGATCCGCCTGCTGTTCCCGTCCGGTGGTGGCTTGCAGGGCGCGGGGAATCCGCTTGAAACCGGGGCTCAGCTGCGCGCACCGTTCGGCACCTACTGGTACAACGAGGAGTTCTGAGAATGCGAGGTGCCGGGCTGAACGCTGCGGGACGCAACCGGGCGCGTGGATTCACGCTGATCGAGATCGCGATCGTCGTGATGATCGTGGGGATCCTGGCGACGATTGCCTACCCTTCGTACCAGGATCAGATGCGCAAGTCGCGCCGCAGCGATGCGAAGAACGCTCTGATGGACGCCGTCAATCGCCAGGAGCAGTACGTACTCGATCACAACGGCTACACGGACGACATGACGGACCTGGGATACAGTGCGGACCCTGCGCCATCCGAGGAGGGCTACTACTCGATTGCAGCGGAAACGGATGACTGCGTCGCGGCTGGAGTTCGCTGCCGTACCTATACGCTGACGGCTACCCCGGTTGCGGCGAAGCCGCAGGCAGCGGACGAGAAGTGCACCGAGTTCTCGGTTACGTCGACCGGGGTGCGTACCGCCGAGGGGAGCCTGGGCAACGAATGTTGGTAGGACTGAGGGAGAGCACGCCATGAACAGGGTCTTGGTGCATAAATTGTCGCTGCTGTTTGGCGCGATGGTGGTTTCTGGGCTGGCGCAGGGGGGTGACGTTGCCGACTATGCCTGCGATGTGACCGTGAAGAGCGGGCTGCCGGCCTTCGTTCTGGTGGAGACCGACAGCCGTGACACGGCGCGTCAGGTTGCTGCCCGAGTCAAGGCACGCCCTGCGAACGGCGTCGAGTCACCGGTGATCGAAGTGCACGAGTGCATCGATCGTCACCACGAGCGTTTCCGTGACCGTGAAGTGCAGCAGCGCTTCGAGCAGCTTCCGCTCTGATCGGTTGACGGTTTTGGTCTCGTTGTCTGCGTGAACTGGCAAATTGTGTCAGGGTTATTTACAGGCGAATGATCTGAGTGATTTAACTTGTTGTTTTTTATAAATATTAAATATGGCATTTACATTGCATGATTACATTCGAATTCGATCATGCATTTTTCTGGTTTCGGAGTCGATGAGATGAAACAGTTGCTGGGCGCCGTACTGCTTGCCCTTGGATCCGGTGTCGCTTCTGCCGCCACGATCGTCGCGCAGGTTGGTGATGTGGATGGTTTTGGCCAGTGCGCCACGTTTGGTTCCGGTTCCAAGTTCGAGTGGTCGACGGTCTGTGACAACGGCACGGGTGACGGTGACGGTACGGACACCTGGGTTTATGGTGATCGGGGTTTCACGCTTGCCTACGATCTGGGATGGCTGCCCATCAAGTCTGCCACGCTGGAGGTCTTTGCTGGTGGCGTGGGGCTGAACGGCAAGGCATCGGTGCTGCTCGATGGGCAATTGCTCGGCAAGCTCCGCAACGGAAACGACAATGGGCAGGGTAATTACGCGTTTCTGGACCTCTTTGAGGTCAGTCCCGACCTGATCCGGCAGTCGGGTGGCAGTAATCAGTTGATGTTCGACCTGGTGAATGACCGGGACGGCTGGGTGCTCGACTACGTGAAGCTGAGCATCACCGTACCGGAACCAGGCGGATTGGCGTTGCTGGCGGTCGGGTTGATCGCGGCGGGATTTGCGGGCAGGAACGCCCGCAAGACGATCGGTTGCCACGTCTGATTCCGCGCCTCAATCACAGCGTAGCGGCTTGTCGTTGGCGTCTTCGACGATACCGTCGCCGTTTGTATCCAGTGCGGCGCGTGGCCTGCCGCTCATCGAGAGAATCAGCTGCCGCGCGTGACGCGCGTCGTTGTTCGGCGGGCAGTAGGTGAAGTTTCCGTACTCGGCCACGCTGCCGTCGGGTCGGTAGCGCAGGAACGCGCGCGTCCCCGACGCGCTCCAGCGGATTCTTCCGGCGCGCGTCAGTTCCGACACCATCAGGATGCGCTCACCGGTGTCGGCCTTGCGGTTCAGGTTGCTGTCGAGGAACACCAGCGTGGGATGTCCGCGCCAGTCACGAGCGCAGGAACTGCCGTCCGAGGTTCCGCACAGCGTGACTTCCCGATGCAGGGTGATTGCGTTCTGCCGTGCAAAGCCGAGCAGCGCACGCAACTGCATCATGCTGCCGCTGGCCCGGTTCGACGCAACGAGGCTGGTCAGGCTCGGCATGCCGACACCGATCAGGATCGCGAGCACCGCAAGTGCTGTCATCAGTTCGATGAGTGTGGTGCCGCGATACGTCAGCGAAGACAGGCCCGTCCTTGGGCGCTGCGTATTCATGCCGTGGTTCTCCGTCCGTGGAGCGATGCGTCTTCGTGCACCGTGATGCGACGGTAGCGCAGTGGGTGTGGCGCGTCTGTAGCAGATCTCTGGCTGTCATAATCCGTAGGTCGGCATTCATGCCGACGGGAATGTCGGGTTGAAACCCGACCCACGTGTAGGTCGGCATTCATGCCGACGGGAATGTCGGCTCGGCACCTGTCGGGTTGAAACCCGACCCACGTGTAGGTCGGCATTCATGCCGACGGGGATATCGGCTCGGCACCTGTCGGGTTGAAACCCGACCCACATGTAGGTCGGCATTCATGCCGACGAAATATCTCAATCGATACCCAGCTTCTGCAGCCTGTAGCGCAGTGAGCGGAACGACATCCCCAGCCGCTTCGCTGCCGCGGTGCGGTTCCAGCGCTCGAGTTCGAGCGCACGCACGATGATGTGGCGTTCCAGATTCTCCAGGTATTCCTCCAGGGGAATGTCGGGCAAGCCGATGTCTGCAGGTGCTGGTTCCCGGGTTCGCGAAATATCCTGCGCTGGTGTGTCGAGGCACAGATCGCCGGCGTGGATCGTGCGTCCGTCACACAGCGTGAACGCGCGCTCGAGGATGTTTTCCAGCTCGCGTACGTTGCCCGGAAACGCGTACGCGTCGAGTGCGCGCAGTGCGTCGGGCTGCAGGCGCGGTACCGCCAGGCCGTATTCGCTTGCGAGACGGTGAATGCACGCTTCGGCGAGCGGCGGAATATCTGCGCGGCGCTCACGCAGGCTCGGCACCCGCAACTCGATCACGTTGATGCGATAGAACAAGTCGCGACGAAAGCGTCCGTGGTTGATTTCCTCGGCGAGGTTCTTGTGGGTTGCGCTGAGGATGCGCACGTCGACACGCACCTCCTGTTCTGCGCCGATCGCGCGTACGGCCTTTTCCTGGATCGCCCGCAGCAGCTTCACCTGCATCGGCAGCGGCAGGTCCGCCACCTCGTCGAGGAACAGCGTGCCGCCGTGTGCGGCCTGGAACAGGCCCGGCTTGTCGTTGATCGCGCCGGTGAAGCTGCCCTTGCGGTGGCCGAAGAACTCGCTCTCCATCAGCTCGCCGGGAATGGCGCCGCAGTTCACGGGCACGAACGGCGCACTCGCGCGTGGTCCGTTGGCGTGGATCAGGCGTGCCACCATCTCCTTGCCGGTGCCGGATTCGCCGGTGATGTAGACCGGTGCCTGGCTGCGCGCGAGCCGCGCGATCTGGGCGCGCAGCGACTGCATCGGTTCGGTGTCGCCCAGCAATTGCACATCTGCCGGATGCTTGAGTGCCGTGCCCGCGCTGCCAACGCGCAGCGCGTTGCCCACCAGTACGCGCAACCGTTCCAGGTCGATGGGTTTCGACAGGAAATCGAATGCTCCTGCCTTCATCGATTCGATCGCGAGGTCGATGCTGCCGAAAGCGGTGATCACGGCAACCGGTAGCCCTTCGTGGTGCTGTTGCACGTGTTCGATGAACTGCAGCCCGCTGCCATCGGGCAGCTTCATGTCGGTGAGGCAGAAGTCGAAGCGTCTGCGCTCGAGCATGCGTCGTGCACTGTCGAGGCTTTCTGCGCAGAACGCATCGAAGCCCATGCGACGTATCGTCATCGCCAGCAGTTCGCGGATATCGGGTTCGTCGTCGACGATCAGGATCGCTGCGCTGCTCATGTTCCCTGTCCGCTGCCCTTGCCGGATTCCTGTGGCGCCTCGATCTGCGTGACGCTGCGCCGTTGCGGGTGGCCGAAGTTCAGCCGGAAGCAGCTTCCGGTATCTGCCGTGTTCAGGTATTCCAGCCGTATCTGGTTAGCTTCGCAAAGTTCACGCGCGAGGTATAGGCCAAGGCCGGTGCCGCCATGCTCGGTGGTGAAGAACGGCTCGAAGATGTTGGCAATCATCCCGGGTGCAACGCCACTCCCCTGGTCGATCACGTCGACGCGTACCAGCCCGCTGTGCGGGTCGGTCTGCAGCCCGATATGCAGTGTGGCCTTGCCGGTCGCGCGTTCGCTGTAACGCAGCCCGTTTTCGCATAGATTCGTCATGACCTGGCGAAGATGCGTCGGGTCCACACGTACCTCGCTGCCACTGACAGGCGCGGCGGGTTCGAAGCGAATCGAAGCATTGGCGTCGTGCTGGAGAAACTCGTGGATGAAGTGTCGCAGCCATGCGTTCAGCACGATCAGCTCCGGGCACGGCTGCTGCCCGCGCGAGAGCGAAAGCACGCTTTCGATCACCTTGTTGGTGCGCTCCGCGTTGCCAAGCACGATCTCGACCAGGCGCGCATCCTCGGACGGCAACTGCGGCGATTCGCGCAGCAGTTGTGCGGCGTGGCTGATCGATCCCAGCGGGTTGCGTATCTCGTGAGCGATGCTTGCGGTGAGGCGTCCGAGCGATGCGAGCTTGAGCTGCTGCGCCTGCTGCGAGATCTGAGAGAAGTCCTCGACGAACGCGAGCGTACCGGTGCCGCCTGGTCCCTGCAGTGAGGTGAACGACAGCAGCACCAGTGGCCCGTTCTCGCGCAGGCGCAGCGGAGCGTTGGTGTGCTGTGGGTCCTCGCGCCAGCGCTCCAGCGCCTCGCGTGCAAGCGGCGGTAGCCGCAGACGACGCACTACGCCATCGGCGCTGATGTCGTGCTCCGCAATGCCGAGCAGTTGCAGTGCGGCCTCGTTGGCGATGCGCATGCGGTCGTCGGCGTCCAGGAACAGCAGTCCGGTGCGCATGCGTTGCACGATCAGGCGGTTGAGATGCTCGAGTTCGGCAACTTCCCGGCCTTTTTCGTCCGCGAGCTCCTGGCTGTGACGCAGACGCGTCACCAGACGCTGCATCAGCAGCGAGCTCGCGAACAACAATATCCCCAGCAATCCTGCCGGCAGCAGCGAGTTGCTGCCTCCGCCGTGTGCGACGATCAGTGCCAGCGTGTCGGCGAGCACCGCAAGACTGGCGACCGCAGCCACCAGGGTCGCGATCTGTCGGGAAACGAAGATCGCGGCAGCCGCGACGGTGACCATCAGCAGGATCGCGAAGCCGCTGTCCATGCCGCCACTCGCGTGTGTGATCAGTACCAGCGCGACGATGTCGATCACCAGGATCAGGAAGATGTGACGGGTGCGCGGATGACGGGGGCGCGCAATCACCGCGATCAGCGTCAGCAGGTTCAGGGCTGCGTAGGGAACGGCGGTGCCGAGGTAGAGCAACGGCAGGAAGGGCACATCGGAGTGTCCGATGCGAAACGCGAAGTAGCCCGCGAGCAACAGGATCGACAGCGCAAAGCGGTACCACGCGTAGATCCTGAACAGAGGGTCGCCGGCGTCGACAGCGGCGGACGAGCGTGTGTTCACGCGTCGCTGCTTCCACGGCTGCGTTCGCCTTCGCGCCAGTGGTCTTCGCAGCAGTACCAGCGATCGCCGGTAGCGATGGCCTGCGAGCGCGGCACGCGCAATGCGCATCGGGTGCATTCGACCATGTCTTCGGCGCCGCGCAGGCGCTGTGTGCGCTCCTTGCCAGGCACGCGCGGCATCGTCAGCAGGCGGTAGATGCGCCAGGCGATGAATGCCATCGCGAACAGCAGCAACAGTCGAAACAGCAACATGCGCGGTGATCCTCACACTGGGGTTCGCAGACCATGGTCCATTCTAGCCCGCTGCTGTGTTCCGGGACGCTTCGACGCCATCGCAACGGCATCGAATCGACGCAGCGCCGGATGGCTTTGCCGGCCATGGTCGGATTGCAGGACAATTTGCGTCCTTGAAGCAGGAGTGTGCTCGCCATGGATCGACTCGACGTGGTGATGGTGCAGATGAACGCGCAGGTCGGCGATATCGACGGCAACGTCACGGCGGTGATCGAGCAGAGTCGTCTTGCGTTGCAGGCTCACGCCGTGCAGCTGCTGCTTTTTCCCGAGCTGGTGCTCACGGGCTGCCCGCCCGAAGATTTGCTGCTTCGCCCCGGCATGGCATTGCGCATCGAACGGGCGCTGGATCGCTTGTGCCGTGAGCTGCCACCGCAACTGTGGGTGATGCTTGGCTATCCGCGCGATGGTGCGAACGGTCTGCGCAACGTCGCTGGCCTGCTGCATGGGGGCAAGATCGTTGCCGAGTACGCGAAGATCGAGCTCTCGCACGATCCGATCTTCGATGAGAGGCGTTATTTCAGCGCAGGTGAAACGCCGTGCGTGGTGGCGATCGAGGGCTTTCGCGTCGTGCTGTCGGTCGGCGAGGACGCGTTGTTCGACAGGCCCATGGAACTGGCGCGGCAGGCGGGCGCAGAACTGGTGCTGAACATCAGTGCGGCACCGTTTCAGTTCGAGAAGTACCTTGGGCATCGTGCGATCGTCGAGCGCCGGGCCGCGGCCGCTGGTTTGGGCGTGATCTGCGTGAACCAGGTCGGTGGACACGACGAGCTGGTGTTCGCCGGTGCGTCGATGGCGATCGGAGCGGACGGCACGCTGGCGGTGCTGGCACCGAGCTTCGAGGCGGGACTGTCTCCGGTACGTGTGCTGCGTGATGCCGCCGGGCGTGCGGAGTTTGCGCCCGGCCGTGTGGAGCCTCTGCTCGAACGCCACGCGGCTGTTTATGCCGCACTGGTGACCGCCGTGCGCGACTACGTGGACGGGAACCGCTTCAAGGGCGTGGTGCTGGGCTTGTCGGGCGGCATCGATTCGGCGCTCGTGCTCGCGATCGCAGTCGATGCACTCGGCCCCGAGCGCGTGGAGGCCGTGATGATGCCGTTCCACTACACCTCCGGGATGAGCATCGAGGATGCGACTGCCCAGGCCGCAACGCTGGGTGTGCGCTTTCGTGTGCTGCCGATCGCGGCGATGGTCGATGCGTGCATGGCTGTGCTGGACGGGGAAACCACTGGCAGTGCGACCGACGTGACTGCGCAGAACATCCAGGCGCGCTGTCGCGGCGTGCTGCTGATGGCGATCTCGAACACGAAGGGCAGCCTCGTGCTGACGACCGGCAACAAGAGCGAACTGGCGGTGGGCTATTCCACGCTGTACGGCGACATGGCAGGCGGCTTCGACGTGCTGAAGGATGTATCGAAGACGCTGGTGTTCGAGCTGGCGCGCCATCGAAACAGCATTTCGGCAGCCATTCCGCAGCGCGTCATCGACCGTCCACCGTCGGCCGAGCTGGCGCCTGGCCAGAAGGACGAGGATTCGCTGCCGTCGTATGCACTGCTCGATCGGATTCTGGAACGTTATGTGGAGCGCGAGATGAGCGCGAACGCGATCATCGACGAAGGCTTCGACCCCGATACCGTGTACCGCGTGGTGCGCATGGTCGACATGAACGAGTACAAGCGCCGTCAGGCGCCGATCGGGGCGCGCATCACGTGCAAGGCCTTCGGCCGTGACCGGCGTTATCCGATCACGTCAGGCTGGCAGCCCGGCGATTGATCCGCGTAGGTCGGGTTTCAACCCGACATTCCCGTCGGCATGAATGCCGACCTACGGCATTGAACGTTGCGCGATGTGGGTCGGGTTTCAACCCGACATTCCCGTCGGCATGAATGCCGACCCACGTGTAGGTCGGATTTCAATCCGACGGGTGCAGCCATCACGTGTCGGCATGAATGCCGACCTACGGGAACAGATCGCGGTTGTCGAAACGCGGGGGCGTGGCGCGATCGATCAGCCCGAAACTCAGCCGGTTCGACCACGAACGCTCGGCCTGATCCGGATAAAGCTGGACAATGAAATTGCCCGACTTGTCCAGCGAGGGATGCTGCGGGTAGTTCGTGCGCAGTGCGGCAATCGCCGTCTCCGCCTCTTCCGGCATCTCCAGCAGCAGGTACGCCTGGGCCATCACGGCGAGCCCGTCCGGGACCGCCGGCGTTTCCTGGAAGTTCTCCACCACGTAGCGCCCACGGTTGAGTGCGGCGACGTAAGCCTTGCGTTTGAAGTAGTAGTTCGCGACGTTGATTTCGTAGCGGGCCAGCAGATTGCGCAGATGCACCATGCGCACGCGCGCATCCGCCGCGTACTCGGAATTCGGGAAACGCGACAGCAGTTGCGAGAAATCCGCGAAGGACTGCCGTGCCGGTCCGGGGTCGCGCTGCGTCATGTCGGTGGGCAGGAAGCGCTCGAGCAAGCCCTGGCCTTCGGTGAACGACGACAGGCCTTTCATGTAGTACGCATAGTCGACGTTCGGGTGCTGCGGATGCAGGCGGACGAAGCGGTCTGCCGCTGCCACGGCTTCTTCGTGGTCGTAGTTGCGGAAGTGCGCGTAGATCAGTTCGAGCTGTGCCTGTTCGGCGTAGGGGCCGAAGGGATAGCGCGCTTCGAGAAGCTGCAGGTTCTTGATTGCAAGGTCGTAATTGTTGGCGTCGAGGTTCTTGCGCGCGGCCTCGTAGAGCTGGCGTTCGCCCTGGTCCGGGGGCACTTCGTCATCACTCTTGAACCAGGAGCATCCTGCCACGGCGGCAAGCAGCATCACGATGAGCAGGGACTGAATCAATCGCATCGGGTATTCGACTCGCGGGAGGGGGTGTTGCGGGCGCCCATTTAAGCACACCGACCGCCAGACGGCCAAAGCAGCGCAGTCGGGCTGAAGCCCGACCTACGCAGGTCGGCATTCATGCCGACGGAATTGCCGCCATGCACTGTCGGGCTGAAGCCCGACCCACGTGGGTTGGCATTCATGCCGACGGAATTGCGGCCATGCACTGTCGGGCTGGAGCCCGACCCACGTGGGTTGGCATTCATGCCGACGGAATTGCCGCCACGCACTGTCGGGCTGAAGCCCGACCCACGTAGGTCGGCATTCATGCCGACGGAAGGGCAGCGCAAGGCAGCAATGGGGTATGGGCGGACAGCATCGGTGCAGGTTGTTAGACTCGCGCCTGGCCGGCAGGGGCCGGCATCGTTGTCCGGGTGACCATGGAACACATCTCACGCACTGCTATCGTGCCTGCGAGTGCAGCAGGTGTGCGTCTCGACCAGGCGGCAGCCACGCTGTTGCCGGAATTTTCGCGCACACGCCTGCAGCAGTGGATCCGCGAGGGTCGGTTGCGTGTCAACGGCGAGACCAGGTCCGTACGCAGCGCGGTGCTCGCCGGTGACACGCTGGGGCTGGACGCCGAAACGAGCAGCGAATCGACCTGGAGCGCCACGCCGATGGCGTTGGCGATCCTCTACGAGGACGAGTCGATCCTGGTGCTCGACAAGCCGGTCGGGCTGGTCGTGCATCCCGCAGCCGGGCACGCCGACGACACCCTGCTGAACGGGTTGCTGGTGCATTGCCCGTCGCTCGCCGATCTGCCGCGCGCGGGCATCGTGCATCGGCTCGATCGCGATACCAGCGGGGTGCTGGTGGTGGCGAAGACGCTGGCTGCGCAGACTGCACTCAGCGCGGCGATCCAGGCGCGGGAGGTCCGGCGCGAGTACCGCGCGATAGTCAATGGGGTGCTTGTCAGCGGTGCGACCATCGACCGGCCCATAGGTCGCCATCCGCGCGATCGTCAGCGCATGGCGGTGCTGAACTCCGGCGGTCGGCGTGCCGTGACGCATTACCGCGTGCTGGCGCGCTACCGTGCCCACACGTTGCTCGCAGTGCTGCTCGAAACCGGTCGTACCCACCAGATCCGTGTGCACATGGCGGCAGCCGGTTTCCCGATTGTCGGCGACCCCGTCTATGGTGGCCGGGCACGACTGCCGCGCGGTGCTTCGTCGGCGCTGATCGATTGTCTGCAGGGTTTGCGACGCCAGGCTCTGCACGCGTTCCGACTGGACTTCGTGCACCCGGTGAGCGGTGAGGCGATGCGCTTCGAGGCACCGTTGCCGGCCGATCTGCGCACCCTGATCGAGGCGCTGGACGCCGATCTGCGCGAGCACGGTGATGGCTGACCCCCCCGGATTCATCGCCGCCGACTGGCCTGCACCTGCGGGCGTACACGCCGGCGTCAGCACACGTCGCGGTGGCTGGAGCACGGGGCCGTGGACTTCGTTCAATCTGGGCGCGCACGTGGGTGATGACCCGCAGGCGGTGGCGCGCAACCGCACACTGCTTGCTGCGGCGCTGGCGCTGCCCTGCGCGCCGCAGTGGCTCGACCAGGTGCATGGTTGTACGGTGGTCGAGGCGCGCAACGATGGAACCCTGCAGACTGCCGATGCGTCCTGGACGGCGACGCCGCGCGTGGTCTGTACCGTTCTCACGGCTGACTGCCTGCCGGTATTGCTGACCGATCGTGCAGGCACCGAAGTGGCGGCGGTGCACTGCGGTTGGCGCGGGCTTGCGGCAGGCGTCCTCGAGGCTGCAGTACGGCGCTTTTCAGCGCCTTGCGACGAATTGCTGGCGTGGCTGGGACCGGCGATCGGCCCGCTGGCCTTCGAGGTCGGTGCCGAGGTGCGCGCGGCGTTCCTTGCGCGCTGCGACGATATGGTCGTGCGTGCTGCCTTCGTGCCGTTGCACGACGGTGCCCTGCGTTATAACGCCGACCTGTACGCGCTGGCGCGTGCAGAGTTTGTACGGCTTGGCGTGCCACAGGTTCACGGTGGTGGCTGGTGCACGTACAGTGAGCCGGAGTCGTTCTTTTCCTATCGCCGTGACGGCGTTTGCGGCCGCATGGCGAGCCTGATCTGGATCGCACGCTGAAGCCCTGCGCTTGAATTGTGTGGTCCTGCCCCCAGATAGATGTGCAACGGGGGCCGTCCGGCTCGCAAGCCACAGGTGACATTTCATGCGAATGGATCGACTGACCAACCAGTTGCAGGCCGCCCTGGCGGATGCGCAGTCGCTCGCGCTCGGGCGCGATCACAACTTCATCATGCCGGCGCACCTGATCGAGGTGCTGCTCGAGCAGCAGGGCGGGACCGTGCGCCCGTTGCTGCTGCAGTGCGGCGTGGATATCAGGGGACTGCGCAAGCGCATCGGCGAGTTGCTCGAACGCCTGCCCTGCGTCGAAGGCACGGGTGGCGATGTACACGTCTCGAATGAACTGACGCGACTGCTGAACCTCGGCGACAAGCTGGCACAGCAGCGCAAGGACCGGTTCATTTCCAGCGAACTGGTGCTGCTGGCCGCACTCGAGGATCGCAGCGGGGTCGGCGAGGCACTGAAGCAGTCGGGGCTGGAACGCAAGACGCTCGAGCAGTCGATCGACCTGGTACGCGGTGGCGAGTCGGTCGACGACCCGGAGGCCGAGGGTACGCGCCAGGCACTCGAGAAATACACCATCGACATGACCGAGCGTGCCGCGCAAGGCAAGCTCGATCCGGTGATCGGACGCGACGACGAGATCCGTCGCACCATCCAGGTGCTGCAGCGGCGCACCAAGAACAATCCGGTGCTGATCGGCGAGCCCGGAGTGGGCAAGACCGCGATCGCCGAGGGCCTCGCGCAGCGCATCGTGAACGGCGAGGTGCCGGAAGGACTGAAGAACCGGCGTCTGCTCGCGCTCGATCTGGGTGCGTTGCTGGCCGGTGCCAAGTATCGCGGCGATTTCGAAGAGCGCCTGAAGGCGGTGCTGAAGGAGATCTCCCGCGAGGAAGGGCGTGTGATCCTGTTCATCGACGAACTGCACACGATGGTCGGTGCCGGCAAGGCCGAGGGAGCGCTGGATGCGGGCAACATGCTGAAGCCTGCGCTTGCGCGTGGTGAGCTGCACTGCGTGGGGGCTACCACGCTGAACGAGTACCGTGAGTACGTGGAAAAGGATGCGGCGCTCGAGCGCCGGTTCCAGAAGGTGCTGGTCGACGAACCGAACGAGGAAGATACGATCGCGATCCTGCGCGGGCTGCGCGAGCGTTATGAGGTGCACCACGGGGTCACGATCAGCGATTCGGCGATCATCGCGGCGACCAGGCTGTCGCAACGCTACATCACGGACCGGCAACTGCCGGACAAGGCGATCGACCTCGTCGACGAGGCCGCAAGTCGTATCCGCATGGAGATCGACTCGAAGCCGGAGCAGCTCGATCGGCTCGATCGACGGCTGATCCAGCTCAAGATCGAACGCGAGGCGGTGCGCAAGGACGAGGATCAGTCGGCGCGGCAACGGCTCGAGAAGATCGAGGCCGAGATCGCCGAACTCGAAGCCGACTACGCACAGCTCGAGGAGATCTGGAAGGCCGAGAAGGCCACGGTTCACGGTTCGCAGCAGATCAAGAGCGAACTCGAGCAGGCGCGCGTGGACATGGAGGCGGCGCGGCGTGCAGGCGATCTGGCGCGCATGTCGGAGTTGCAGTACGGGATCATTCCGGCCCTGGAGAAGCGCCTGGCTGCAGCAGCCGATCTGGAAGCGGGCGGCAGGATGCAGTTGCTGCGCAACAAGGTCGGCGAGGAGGAGATCGCGGAGGTCGTCTCGAAATGGACCGGGATTCCGGTATCGAAGATGCTCGAAGGCGAGCGCGAGAAGCTGCTGCACATGGAGGGGGCGCTGCACCGGCGCGTGATCGGGCAGGACGAGGCGATCCGGGTGGTGTCCGACGCGGTGCGCCGCTCGCGCGCGGGACTTGCGGACGCCGCACGCCCGAACGGTTCCTTCCTGTTCCTGGGGCCGACCGGTGTCGGCAAGACCGAACTGTGCAAGGCGCTCGCCGAGTTCCTGTTCGACAGCCAGGATGCGATGGTGCGGATCGACATGTCCGAGTTCATGGAGAAGCATTCGGTGGCGCGCCTCATCGGAGCTCCGCCGGGTTACGTCGGCTACGAGGAAGGCGGCTACCTGACCGAAGCGGTACGCCGGCGTCCGTATTCGTTGCTGTTGCTCGACGAGGTCGAGAAGGCACACCCGGATGTGTTCAACGTGTTGCTGCAGGTGCTCGATGATGGACGTCTGACCGACGGCCAGGGGCGCACGGTGGATTTTCGCAACACCGTGATCGTGATGACGTCGAACCTCGGATCGGAGGTGATCCAGGAAATGGCGACCGAGGACGATTACCCGCGCATGAAGGCGGCAGTGATGGAGCTCGTCGGGCGTTATTTCCGGCCCGAGTTCATCAACCGCATCGACGACACGGTGGTGTTCCATCCGCTGGGGGCGGAACAGATCCACGGCATCGCGGGGATTCAGCTCGATCTGCTGCGCCGGCGCCTTGCCGAGCGCGAGTTGGGGCTGGAAGTCAGCGCTGCGGCCGTCGATGTGCTGGCGCGTGCGGGCTTCGACCCTGTGTTCGGTGCCCGGCCGCTGAAGCGTGCGATCCAGCAGCGCATAGAGAACCCGCTGGCGCAGAAGATCCTTGCCGGCGAGTTCTTGGCGGGCGATACGATCGTGGTGGATGCGGACGGCGAGGCGTTGGTGTTCGCAGGGGGTTAGGGAATTGATGCGGTACCCACCCCGTCGGCACGAATGCCGACCTGCACGTGGGTCGGGTTTCAACCCGACGGGGATTGGTGTGGTGCCAGGCCTGTCGGCATGAATGCCGACCTACGCCCGTCGGCAGGATGCCGGCCTACGGGCAGAACCGCTTCATTGCGGCTTCTGCGCGCGCACGCTCGCTGGCCTTTTCTTCCGGTGTGAGAACGTGCGTTTCGCCATAGTCGTCCGCGCGCCTTACCTCGTCATCGCCGGACAGCATCTTGAAATTTTCGGTGGCGACCCGGCAGGTCTCGGCGTTCGCTGCCGCTTTCTTCTCCTCGTCGGTAGGCTCTGCAGTGGCTTCGGGGTCTACGGTCGAGAAGCCCTTCTGGACCTTGATGGCTTCCGCATCCGCTTCGGTAGGGGGCTGTTGACCGAAATGCACCACTCCTTCGGAGTCGGTCCACTTGTACACGCGCTCGGCCGCGTCAGCAACCATCGAGGCGAACGTGATCAGCGCGGCCAGCAGGGTGGTCCGGATCCGGTGTTGTCGACGCATGGACGATCTTCCGCGAAGTGCCAGGAACTGGACGGATTATAGCCGCTATACGGCAACTGACAGGTACGCACGCCTGCCGTGTTCGGGCACAGGAGCAAAATTGTGGTTGACGTGTTGGTGCGCAAGCGGAAAGAATGACCTCAACCCCCGGGGCCAGACGTTGACTTACCGGTGAACGTCCTGGCCAGGAGACGCGATAACAGCGCGCTTCCGCCCCCGGCATCCAGGCACAGGCGCATTACCTACCGCTCTGCTCCGGGGTCCAAGGCATCGATGCATGCTGACGGTCCCGGGCTCCGATTTTGGACTCCCGGCTGATGACGGCACCGCATGACGTGCCGTGAGCGTGCGCGTTCGCGCTTCATGCGTGGCAACGCGCCAGACTGGTCCAGGTCACGGAGGTGTATCGCGTGAAAATGTTGTCTGGTGGTGAAATGGTCATCCAGGCGCTCGAGGACGAAGGCGTCGAGTACGTCTTCGGCTATCCGGGGGGCGCCGTTCTTCATATCTACGACGCGCTGTTCAAGCACGACGGAAATCTCACGCACGTGCTGGTGCGCCACGAACAGGCTGCAGCGCACGCCGCCGACGGCTATGCGCGCAGCACCGGCCGTCCCGGGGTGGTGTTGGTGACTTCGGGGCCAGGTGCGACGAATGCGATCACCGGCATCGCGACCGCATACATGGACTCGATCCCGATGGTCGTGATCTCGGGACAGGTTCCGCGCGAGAAGATCGGTGAGGATGCGTTCCAGGAAACCGATATGTTGGGCGTGTCGCGCCCGGTCGTGAAGCACAGCTTCATGGTTCGTGATGCTGCCCGGATTCCGGAGACGATCAAGAAGGCTTTCCATATCGCGACCTCGGGTCGTCCCGGTCCAGTCGTCATCGATATTCCGAAGGACGTGACCAGCCCGGCAGAGAAGTTCGAGTACGTCTACCCGGAGCGGGTGCGGCTGCGTTCGTACAACCCCGTCACGCGAGGGCATTCTGGCCAGATTCGCAAGGCGGTGCAGTTGCTGCTCTCTGCGCGATGCCCGGTGATCTACGCCGGCGGTGGCGTGATCCTCGGCAACGCATCGGCGCAGTTGCGCCGGCTCGCGGATCTGCTCGATTACCCGGTGACCAACACACTGATGGGCCTTGGTGCGTACCCGGGAAGCGATCGTCGCTTCCTCGGGATGCTCGGCATGCACGGCACCTACGAGGCCAACATGGCGATGCATCATGCCGATGTGATCATCGCGATCGGGGCGCGTTTCGACGACCGTGTGACGAACACGCCGGGGCGTTTCTGTCCGGCTGCGAAAATCATCCACGTCGACATCGATCCGACGTCTATCTCGAAGACGGTGCCGGCCGACATTCCGATCACCGGGCCGGTCGGTGCGGTGCTCGATGAGATACTCGCCCAGATTGGAGAGGCGCAGGACAAGGACGCCACGCTTCCCGATCGCGCAGCCCTCGATGCGTGGTGGAACGAGATCGATCGCTGGCGCGACGCGTGGGGAATCTACCGCCGGCCGCGCTACGACTCGAGCGGTCCGCTGATCATGCCGCAAGACGTGATCCGCACGTTGCATGCCGTGACTGGCGGCAAGGCCTTCGTGACATCGGACGTGGGGCAGCACCAGATGTTTGCCGCACAGTACTACCTGTTCGACGAGCCGCGACACTGGATCAACTCCGGTGGTCTCGGAACGATGGGCTTCGGGCTCCCGGCCGCGATGGGCGTCAAGATCGCGCATCCGGATGCCGACGTGGCCTGTGTGACCGGCGAGGGCAGTATCCAGATGAACATCCAGGAGATGTCGACCTGCACGCACTACGGGTTGCCGGTGAAGATCATCAACATGAACAACGGCTATCTGGGCATGGTCAAGCAGTGGCAGGACATGCAGTACGCGGGCCGTCACTCGCACAGCAGCTACAAGGACTCGCTGCCGGATTTCGTGAAGCTTGCGGAGGCCTACGGTCATGTCGGCATGCGCATCGAGGCGAAGGAGGACCTGCGCCCGGCAATGGAACGGGCCTTCGCGATGAAGGATCGTGTGGTGTTTCTCGACATCGTCGTCGATCCGCACGAGCACGTTTACCCGATGCACATCGCGCCCGGATCGATGCGCGACATGTGGCTCAGCAAGACGGAGAGAACCTGAGATGCGCCGGATCATTTCATTGTTGATGGAAAACGAGGTCGGCGCGCTGTCGCGGGTGATCGGGCTGTTCTCGCAGCGCGGGTTCAATATCGAGACGTTGACCGTGGCGCCTACGGAAGACCCCACGCTGTCGCGGCTCACGCTGACCACGGAGGGTGACGATCGGGTGATCGAGCAGGTCACGAAGCAGCTGAACAAGCTGATCGACGTGGTGAAGCTCACCGATCTCACCGAGGGGCCGCATATCGAGCGCGAACTGATGCTGATCAAGCTGCGCGCCACCGGTGCCCAGCGCGAGGAGATCAAGCGCTGCACCGATATTTTCCGTGGTCAGATCGTCGATGTTGGTAGCGCGGTCTACACGGTGCTGCTGACCGGAACGCAACAGAAGCTCGATGCGTTCATCCGTGCGGTTGGTGACGCAATGATCCTGGAAGTAGTGCGCAGCGGGGTGGCCGGAATCGCACGTGGCGATCGCGTGCTGTCACTGTAGGTCGGGTTTCGGCCCGACCGGGAGTCGGATCCGCAGCGTGCGCGTGCCTGTCGGCATGAATGCCGACCTACGGGTAGGTCGGGTTTGAACCCGACGGGGGGGGTAGATCTGCGGCGCGTGTGCCTGTCGGCATGCATGCCGACGTGTACGTAGGTCGGGTTTCAACCCGACGAGAGGGGGGGTAGATCTGCGGCGCGCGTACCCGTCGGCATGCATGCCGACCTGTACGTAGGTCGGGTTTCAACCCGACGAGGGGGGGGTAGATCTGCGGCGCGCGTACCCGTCGGCATGAACACGCCGACCTACGGGGCAGTGTGTGCACCCGCAGGTCGGACTTCAGTCCGATTGGATCTACACGATCTTCTTCATCGCGGTCATGTAGCCACGCAACTTGCGACCGACGACCTCGACCGGATGGTTGCGGATCGCGGCGTTGACACGGATCAGTTCCTGGTTGTCCACACCGTTGTCCCCGGAGAGGCCACGCCCGATCACATCGGTGTCGGTCTCGCGCATGAAGCCTGCGAGCATTGGCACCGCCTCGTGTGCGAACAGATAGCAGCCGTACTCCGCAGTGTCCGAGATCACCTTGTTCATCTCGTAGAGCTTCTTGCGAGCGATCAGGTTTGCGATCAGCGGCGTCTCATGCAGCGACTCGTAGTACGCCGACTCCTCGATGATTCCCGATGCAGCCATCGTCTCGAATGCGAGTTCCACGCCGGCCTTGATCATCGCGACCATCAGGATGCCGCGGTCGAAGTACTGCTGTTCGCTGATCGTCACGGCACTATCCGCACTTGCACGTTCGAAGGCCGTCTGCGCGGTTTCTTCGCGCCAGCCGAGCAGTTGGCGATCGGCGTTGTCCCAGTCGATCATCATGGTGTGCGAGAACTCGCCGCTCATGATGTCGTCCATGTGCTTGCAGAACAGTGGGCGCAGGATCGTCTTCAGTTCCTCGGCGAGTTCGAAGGCCGTGATCTTCGCCGGGTTCGAGAGGCGATCCATCATGTTCGTGATGCCACCGTGCTTCAGCGCTTCGGTGACGGTTTCCCATCCATACTGCACGAGCTTGCACGCCTCGTCTGTCGGGATGCCCTTTTCCACCATGCGATCGAAGCACAGGATCGAACCCGCCTGCAGCATGCCGCAGAGAATCGTCTGCTCGCCCATCAGGTCCGACTTGACCTCGGCGATGAACGAAGACTCGAGCACGCCGGCGCGATGGCCGCCGGTACCGGCAGCGTAGGCTTTGGCGAGTTCGAGGCCTTCGCCGCGTGGATCGTTTTCCGGGTGCACTGCAATCAGTGTGGGCACGCCGAAGCCGCGCTTGTACTCCTCGCGCACCTCGGTACCAGGGCACTTCGGCGCGATCATGATCACCGTGATGTCGGGGCGGATCTGCGTGCCTTCCTCGACGATATTGAATCCGTGCGAGTACGACAGACACGCGCCCTGCTTCATCAGAGGCATGATTTCCTTGATCACGGCGGTGTGCTGCTTGTCGGGAGTCAGGTTGCTGACCAGATCCGCTGACGGAATCAGCTCTTCGTAGGTGCCGACGCGAAAACCGTTTTCGGTGGCATTCTTCCACGAGGCGCGCCTTTCGGCGATCGCGCTCTCGCGCAGTGCATAGCTCACGTCGAGACCGCTGTCGCGCAGGTTCAGGCCCTGGTTGAGGCCTTGTGCGCCGCAGCCGATGATCACGATTCTCTTGCCCTGCAACGCCTGCGTGCCATATGCAAATTCCTCGCGCTCCATGAAGCGGCACTTGCCCAATTGTGCGAGTTGTT